>JAJDVH010000030.1 GCA_022826185.1 Alphaproteobacteria bacterium | reverse complement strand
GTGCCGGCCGCGGATGGTGTCGCGCGCCCGTTCGAGGTCGGCCCCGGTGCGCGCCACCAGATGCAGGTCGCAGCCTTCCTCCGCGAAGAGTTCGGCGCAGGCGAGCCCGATGCCTTTCGAGGCGCCGGTGATGAGCACGGTCTTTCCGGCCAGACGCAGGTCCATCGCTTGGGGTCCCCTTCCCTTGTCGTGCGATTCGGCGAAGGGAACACCGGATGGCCGCGAACGGCAAGGCCGCATGAGCCGGAAGCCGGCGCATCGCGCTCAGCGCCCGCCGGCGAAGAGTTCCGGCGGGTCGGCGGCGCCGGCCGGCACAAGGTCGGCGGCGCCGAGCCCGATCAGGCGGAACGCGCGGCCGTCGGCCTCCGGCCTGAGAAGCTGCCCGGCCTCTTCCAGCAGGCGGTCCGCGCGCTGCGTGGCGAAGGCGAGCGCATGGCTGCGGGTCAGCGTGCGGAAGTCGGCTGTCTTGAGCTTCAGCACGACGGAACCGGCAGCGAGGCCGGCCGTATCCAGGCGGGCCGCCACGGTGCCGGCCAGCGGCGGCAGGGCGCGGGCGAGGTCGTCATAGCTGCTGCGGTCGTGTTCGAAGGTGGTTTCTGCGGAAACGCTGCGTGTCTCGCTGACCGGTTGGACCCGCCGGTCGTCTTCCCCGCGTGCGAAGCTGTAGAGCCGCCGTCCGAACACGCCGAACCGCGCCGCCAGCTCGTTTTCCGTCCGCCGGCGCAGGTCGGCGATCGTCAGCACGCCCTCCGCCCGAAGCCGGCGCGCCATTGCCGCACCCACGCCCGGAACGATCGCAACCGGTTTTCCCGCCAGGAAATCGGGCGCCTCGCCGGGTCCGATCACCGCAAAGCCGCGCGGCTTGTCGAGGTCCGAGGCGATCTTGGCGAGGAACTTGTTGGCCGCCAGTCCCACCGAGACCGTGATGCCGACCTCGTCCTCGATCCGCCGGACAAGGCGGACGGCGGCGGCGGCCGGGAGCGCGTGCGCGCCGAGGTCGAGAAACGCCTCGTCGATGGAGATCGGCTCGACCAGGGGCGTGGCCTCGCGCATGAGGCTCCGGACCTCGCGCCCCACCTTGCGGTATTTCGCCATGTCGGGCCTCAGCACGACCGCATGGGGGCAGGCTTCGAGCGCCTTGTACATGGCCATGGCGGAGCGCACGCCGAAACGCCGCGCGACATAGCAGGCCGCGGCAACGACGCCGCGCCGCCCACCGCCGATCACCACCGGGCGGTCGGCGAGGCTCGGGTCGTCCCGTTTTTCGATGGCGGCATAGAAGGCGTCGCAGTCGAGATGCGCGATGCCGACACGGCCGATCTCAGGGTGCGCGGCGAAGCGGGGCGAATGGCAGGAAGGGCAGCGTGTCGGAGCGGGCACGGTGGCGGGACGGCCGCAATTGCGGCAAACGGCAGCGACCTCGCCGGCGTCCATGAAAGCCCGTTCGATAAGGCGGCCCGCGCCCGGCCGGGAGCAGCGGCGTGCGCTGCTACTTCATCTTCTGTTCCTTGAAGACGACATGCTTGCGCGCGATGGGATCGAACTTGCGGATTTCGAGCTTCTCGGTCTTGGTCCGCGGGTTCTTCTTGGTGACGTAGAAATAGCCCGTGTCGGCCGTGCTGACGAGCTTCACCATGACGGTTGCGGGCTTGGCCATCGTATGCGCCTCCGCTGCAATAGTGGAACGGCGGGCAAACTAGGGCCCGGCCCGCCGGGTGTCAAACCGCCTTCGCCCGCCGTCCGGCCTATTCGTGCCTGCCGTCGGCGATCATGACCATCGCCGGCAGAAGGAAGAGGACGAACATGCCGGCCAGCACGAGCCCGCCCAGCATGCTGGCCACGAACGGCACCAGGAAGAGCAGCGCGTCGCTGCGCTCGTAGAGCAGGGGCGAGAGGCCGAGCACGGTCGTCAGGCTGGTGAGCAGCACGGCGCGGAAGCGGTGGCGCGTGGCGGCCGCCGCGGCGGCGATCGCCGGCAGCGCCTCATTGTCCCGGCGAATGATGTTGTAGCGGTCGAGCAGCACCAGCGCGTCGTTCACGACGACGCCAGAGACCGCGACGATCCCGAATACCGACATGAAGTTGAAATCCCATCCGAGGACCCAGTGCATCAGCACCGCGCCGGCAAAGGCGGCCGGGATTCCGGCTGCGGCGACCAGCGGCTTCCAGTAGCTGCGCAGGAACGCCGCCATCACCGCATACATGGCGATCAGCGCGAGCGGCACCAGGGTGGCCAGCGTTTCCAGGACCCGCTTTTCGTTCCGGGCGCCGCCGTCCCGCTCTATCGCGATCCCGGGATGCGCGGCATGCAGTTCCTGCACGACGCTGTCCTCGATCAGCCGACGGGCCTGGATCGGCGTGACGACCGCAGCGTCGGCCTTCGCCTCGACGAAGACCGCCGGCTTGCCGTCGATCCGCGTCAGTTCGGCCAGTTCCTGTTTTTCCGTAAGCGTGGCCGCCAGGAAGAGCGGAATCTCCCCACCGCCGGGGCGTTCCAGCCGCATTCCGGCGAGTTCCTTCAGGCTGCGCCGGCGTTCGGCCGGATATCTGACGACGACCTGGATTTCCTCGCGGCCCCGCTGGATGCGCTGCGCTTCGGCGCCGTGGAGCCGGGCGCGCAACTGCGCTCCCAGAATAGCCGGAGAGAGCCCCGCCGCCTTGCCGGCCGGGGTCAGCTCTATCTCGAGCTGCCGCTTGCCCGGCGAGAGGTTGTCGTAAACGCCGTAAACGCCGGGTATCGCGGCAAGGGCGAACCGCAGTTTCCCCGCGGCGTCCTGCAGGACCTGCGGATCGTCATGCCGAATCGAATAGGCGAGGTTCGGCCTGATCTTGCTTCGGCTCGTCACATATTCCACATGCTCCAGGCTCGAAACATCGCCGACGCGGGCCCGCAAGGCGCGCTCCACTTCGCTCGGCTGCGCAACGCGGACC
>JAJDVH010000134.1 GCA_022826185.1 Alphaproteobacteria bacterium | reverse complement strand
CCCTGCTCGACTGGAGCGCCGGGCGCATGCCCGAACCGGAGACCGCCGCCACGCCCGCAGACGCTCCCGGCCAGCCGGCCGCCGAGAGGCCGGATGCGGGGGCCGGCCATGACGGCAGGCTGATCGAATGCCATGTCGGCGGGCGGATGTTCTTCGGCCTGCCGGACACGCCCGGGTTCGAGGCATGGCGCGAACGCCAGAGGCAACGCAAGGCGCGCGAAAAGCAGGAGGCCGCCGCGGGCCACATGACAAAACATGACATTACCGGAGGGCCGCCGGGCAAAAACATGACAATTCATGACATCCCCGCAGGGGTCCCCGCCGCGCACGCTCCCCAACCGCCGCCCCGGCCCTCTTCACGCCATGCCCGCCCTCATATCGTCATGCCCGGACTTGTTCCGGGCATCTCCATCGGAGCCATTGCGGCGGCGGAAACGGATGCCCGGAACAGGTCCGGGCATGACGGAGGAGCCTGCCCTGAGCCTGTCGAAGGGGGCGTTCAGGCAGGACGGAAAGGAGACGGGCGGCAAGCCATGACCGGAACACCGCTCCATGACATATCATGACATTTCTGCAGGGGTCCCTCGATACGCGGCTGGCGCTGCTGTTCGGGACGAGGGAGAGCGGCCGGGCCGACGGTTTCGGGCCTGAACCGAAATGCGGGCCTGTCGGAACGGGTCGCGCCCTACCGCCCCGCGAATACCGGTTTGCGTTTTTCGACGAAGGCTCTGGCGGCCTCCAGATGGTCTTCGGTGAGGCCGGAGCGGGAGTGGTTGCGGGCTTCCATGTCGAGCGTCTCGGACAGCGAGGCGGTGACCGCGCCGTTCAGGGTCTGCTTCATGTAGGCGAGCGTGATGCGCGGGCCGGCGGCGAGGCCCTCCGCGAGCGCGGCGGTCTCCGCTTCCAGCGCATCGTCGGCCACGACCCGGTTGAGGATGCCGAGCGCCAGCGCCTCTTCCGCGCCGAGGCGCGCTGCCGTCATGTAGAGCTCCTTCGCCTTGGCGGGGCCCACCAGCCGGGTCAGGAACCAGGAGCCGCCGAAATCGCCCGAAAGCGCCACCTGCGCGAAGCCCGTGGTAATCAGCGCCGTATCGCTGGCGACCCGCATGTCGCAGGCGAGCGCGATCGACAGGCTGGCCCCGGCCGCCGGGCCGCGGATCATGGCGATCACCGGCTTCGGCACCTCGTGGATGATCCGGCTCACCTCCATGCGGCGGCGGAGCGACTGCGTGCGGCCCTCCAGCGTGTCGTCCTGGTGCGAGCCGGCGGCCATGCCCTTCACGTCGCCGCCGGCGGAAAAGCCGCGCCCGGCGCCGGAGAGCACGATGCAGCCCGTCTCCCGGTCCTCCGAGAGGCGCTGCATCGCCGCCAGCAGGTCGTCCAGCATCTCGTCGGTCAGCGCATTCAGCCGCTCCGGGCGGTTCAGCGTCAGCCAGGCGACGCCGTTCTCCCGGCGCTCGAGCAGATGATCGGACATGACTACTCCGCGGCTTGCGGGCGCGGTGGTGCGCCGAAATCGGCGAGCGGCCCGAGCTCCTTCTCCACCATCGGGCGGATGTCGGTCACGAGCCTCTCCATGCTGTCGAGCGCCGCGCGGTGCGAGGAGCCGCCGACCTGGAAGTGGAACATGATGTGCGCCGGGCGCGCCGCGCGGATTTCGGCCGTCAAGCGCTCCGCGATGGTCTCGCAGTCGCCGACCAGCAGATTGTCCGCGATCTCGTCGAGCGAGGGCTCCTCCGGCATCGGAACCTCGGTCATCATCGCCCCGTCCATCACCTCGGCGCGGCGCCGCAATGCCGAGGCGAGACGCATCTGGTGGCGGGCATTGTCGACATAGGCGAGCGTCTCGGCGCGGCTTTCCGTCACGCAGAGGAAGCGCTGGAAGCCGAGCCGCATCGTCTCCGGGTCGCAGCCCTCGGCCCGGTAGGCCTCCGCGATCCGCTCGCGCATCCCGGCCAGGTAGTCCGCGCCGAGCCACCGCCCGGTGAACATGGGCGCATAGCCGCGCCGGGCGCAAAGCCGGTGGCCGGTCTCGCCGTCGCCTGCGACCCAGATGTCCGGGCAGCCATCGACCGGACGGGCGCTGATATGGGTTTCCGGCATGCGGTAATGATTGCCGTCATAGCTGAAGGTCTCGTTGTCGAAGGCCAGCTCCAGCATGTCGAGGAACTCTTCCAGCCTGGGCCGCGCCTCCGCGAGGTCCTGGCCGAAGCGCTCGAACTCGTAGGGCTGGTAGCCGCTGCCGACGCCCAGCACGAGCCGGCCGCCGGAAAACGCGTCCACCATGCCGATCTCGGCGAGCAGCCGCGCGGGCTGGTAGAGCGGCGTCACCACGACCGCCGGGGCAAGCCTGATCTGCCGCGTCTCGCCGGCGCAGCGGGCCGCCATCAGCAGCGGCGAAGGGCAGATGCAGTAGTTGGAGAAGTGGTGCTCCGCGAACCACGCGATGCCGAAACCCAGCCGGTCCGCCTGGCGCACCTGCTCGATATGCTCCTCGAAGACGCGCTGCGGCGGCGTGCCCCGCTCCCGGTAGCCCATCAGGCCGAAATAGCCGAAGTCCATCGCTCGCTTCCCCCGCGCCGCTGTCTCCTCTGCGGCCAGCATAGCAGCCGTCAGGCGAGGCGGAAGCGCATGCCCCCGAGCGCAATGACGCCGTCTTCGACCGGCAGCCCTGCGGCGCGCGCATTGGCGAAGGCCGCCCCCGCGTCCCCGCCCTTGAGGTCGAGGCCCGCCAGCCCCTCGCCGCGCCCGTCCCGGGCCTCGACGAAGCGGAGCCGGGCATTGTCGAGCGGCAGCGTGCAGCCGCCCCGGCCGTCGGCCTCCAGCGGGATTTCGGCAATGTCGCTCCAGCGCCGGGCCAGCCGCTCCGGGTCCGGGCTCTGCAGCTCGGCCGCCAGAATCGCCGAGACCACGCCGGTCCGCACATGAGGCTTCCAGTCCGGCCCCGCCGGGAGCCACGGCCCGTCCTCCGCCTCGCCGCCCTGCTGGCAGTCGATCTCGAAGAAGGCGCCGCCCGTGTCCTTCGGGTGAAGCTGCATCCCCCGGAAATCGCCGTGCTCCAGCGGATTGGCGATGCGCACGCCGAGTTCGGCGACACGCCGCCGGCGCGCCTCCAGGTCCGGGCATTGCGTGATGACCATGTAGCCGCCGTCGCCGCCGCGCCGGTCGAGATAGCGTCCCGCCGCCATTCCCGGCCCGGTCGGCGCGACGACCTCCAGGAACTGGTTGCCGACCGGCAGCAGCGCGTTCACCAGCCCGTAGGCCGCGACCGCATCGTCCACATGGCAGACCTCCAGCCCGAAGACGCGCTTCAGGTCCGCGACGACCGGCTCCAGATCGTGTGCGACAAGGCAGATCTGCCTGAGGCGCAGGCGCATGGACGGTTCCTCCCTCTCCGGGCGCCGCACTCTGCCGCGCCGATGCGCCGCCCGGCAAGCGGATTGACTTGGCCGCCACTGCCGCCCGATATTCCGCGAATCCGCTTTTCGCTGCACGCCCCTACATGCGGGCGAGGAGACAATCGACCCATGCCGACCCCCTTGCCCCTGGAGGGTGTCAAGGTCTTCGACGCCACCCAGGGCGTCGCCGGCCCGCACAGCACCATGCTGCTCGCGCAACACGGCGCGGAAGTGATCAAGCTGGAGCCGCTCGACGGCGACTGGGGGCGCACGCTCGGCAAGGTCTACGGGGACCAGTGCGCCCATTCCGTGGTGTTCAACCGCGGCAAGAAATCGCTGGCGATGGACATGAAGAACGAGGCCGCGCAGAAGGTCGCCTTCAGGCTTGCCTCGGAGGCGGACATCGTGGTCGAGAGCTTCCGCCCGGGCGTGATGGCGCGCTTCGGCATCGGCTACGAGCAGGTGAAGGCCGTCAATCCGGAGGTCATCTACCTCTCGGTCACCGGCTTCGGCCAGGACGGCCCCTACAACCGCCTGCCGGTGACCGATTCCGTGATCCAGGCCTTCTCGGGCTGGATGTCGATCAACCGCGACGCCTCCGGCACGCCGCAGCGCATCGGCATGATCGCCGTGGACGTGATGACCGGCCTCTACGCCTACCAGGCCATTTCCTCGGCTCTGCTGCGCAAGTTCCGCTTCGGCAAGGGCGCCTATATCGACTGCTCGCTGATGCAGTCGGCGGCGGCGTTCCAGTCCGCCAAGGTCATGGAGCACCATCTGGAAGGCGGCGCGCCCCAAGTGCTCTATGTGCCGGTCGGGACGATGCAGACCGCCGACGGCTACATCAATGTCACCGCCATGCGCGAGCGCCACTATGTCTCGCTCTGCAAGGTGCTCGGCCGCGAGGACCTCGCCGACGACCCGCGCTACAACGCCCGCGAGAAGCGCATCGAGCGCGAGGCGGAACTGATGCCGGTCATCCGCGAGGCGTTCCTGAAACGCACGACGGCGGAATGGGCCGAGGCGCTGACCGAGGAAGGCGTGATGAACGCGCCCGTCTCGACCTACAGCCATTTTCTCGAGGACGAGCATGTGGAGGCGGTGGAAACCGTCTCCTGGATCGATCATCCCGGCATGCCGGGAACGCTGCCCGTCACCAACATTCCGGGCCTTGCGAAGATCGGTTCCAACTCGGACCTCGACAGGGCGCCGCATATCGGCGAACACTCGCGCGAAATCCTGCTGCGCGAGGGCTGGACGCCGGCGCAGGTGGAAGAACTCGTGGCGGCCGGAGCGGTCGGCGAGATGACGGAAACGACGGCCGAAGCGGCGGAGTAGAAGATGAAATTGTTGCGTTACGGCCCGAGGGGCCAGGAAAAGCCGGGCTTGCTGGACGCTGCGGGCGCCATCCGCGACCTTTCGGGGGCCGTGGCCGACTTCGGCCCCGCGGAAATATCGCCGGCTGGCCTGGAGCGCCTTGCGGGCCTCGATCCTTCGGGCCTGCCGGAAGTCTCCGGATCGCCGCGCCTCGGCCTGCCGGTCGCCGGCACGGCCAAGGTGCTCTGCGTCGGCCTCAACTATATCGACCACGCCAACGAGGTCGGCGCGACGATCCCCAAGGACGCGATCTACTTCCAGAAGCCGGTCACCGCGCTTACCGGGCCGAACGACCCGATCGTCAAGCCGGTCGACTCGACCATGCTCGACTGGGAGGTGGAGCTCGTCGTCGTCATGGGCTCGAAGGCGCAATATATCGGCGAGGACGAGGTCATGGACCATGTCGCCGGTTTTGCGCTCGGCAACGATGTCTCGGAGCGCGAGTTCCAGACCCGGCGGTCGGGACAGTGGACCAAGGGCAAGAGCCATGACAGCTTCGCGCCCATCGGCCCCTGGCTGGTGACGAAGGACGAGATCGCCGACGTGCAGAACCTCGCCATGTTCCTGAATGTGAACGGTGAGCGGATGCAGACCGGCAATACCGGCAAGATGATCTTCTCGGTCGTCCAGGCCGTCGCCTATGCCAGCCGCTTCATGACCCTGATGCCCGGCGACGTCGTTATGACCGGCACGCCCCCCGGCGTCGGCAGCGCCATGAAGCCGCCGCGCTTCCTCGATGTCGGCGACGAGGTGCATCTCGGCATAGAGGGCCTCGGCGAAGCCCGCCAGACGGTCGTCTCCTGGGAGGACCGGCCGCGGGATTAAGGGTCGCAGACGGGGGACGACGGGAGCGGAAGAAATGGGAAGGGTATTTCTTCTCGAAAGCCCGAACGCGCTGGATTTGCTGGAGGGCGTTGGAGAACGGTCTTCCCTTGAGCACATTTGCAAGCTGTTCGGCCATGATGTAACTTCGTTCCTGTTGAGGGATGCTGGAGAATTCCATCAGACGCTCATGTATTTGGGAGCTATCGTTCGTCATCCAGACCCTGGAGATGATCCGATATTTATTCACATTAGCACTCATGGAAATTCTGACGGAATCACCGTAGGGGCGGATGATATATCTTGGAAAAACCTAGCCAATAAAATATCACACATTTATCAAAATTTGGATGAATATAAGGGTCCCGTAGTACTAATTATCTCTGCCTGTGGGACGAATGACCAAGAATTGACCGATAGGGTGACTATGGAATATATGCGCGATAATATTGAGAATCCACCTGAATATATTTTTGTTTTCTCGGCCGATACCATTGACTGGCGGGATGCAGTGGTAACATGGACGATCTTCTATCGGAGAGTGTCAAAACTTGATTTTCTCTCTGATGACAGACAAGATATACGAAAAATACAGAAGCTCTTGCGGCGAATCGGCAGATCCGGATTCGGACCATTAACCTATTTTCGTTGGGAAGAAAATCAGTATGGACGATACAATGCTGATAGGTAGATAGTTCTACCGCGAATGCGCATTACTGACAGCAATAACGCCAAGAGAGAGCACTTCACTCCCCCTTCGGGCCCTGCGGCGGGGCGTCACCTTCCGCGTCGAGCAGGGCGCGCAATTGCGGCAGCAGGGCCGGGATATGCGTTCGGACGATGGTCCATACCGCATCCTCGTCCACCCGGTCGTATTCGTGCGCGATGAGGTTCCGCGCGCCCCGGATGCCCTGCCAGTCGATCTCCGGATGGGCGTCGCGGATGTCCTGCGGAATCCGGTTGGCCGCCTCGCCGATGCGCAGGATGTTGAATTGCGCCCATTCATAGACGACCGTGTCTTCGACGAATTGCCCGTAATCCATCCCGCCTGTCCGCGCCTGCAACCTCTCGCCGAAGCGGATCATGTCCTGCACGGGAATGCGCCAGTCGCGCACCGGCCGGTCGGACTCGTCCATGGCGATATCCTTCTCCACATAGGGGCGGTATTCCGGGCGCAGCCGCTCGGTGCGGGCCAGATCGACGGGGCGGCCGAACAGGCGCTCCAGATAATCTTGCATTTCCATTTCGCAGGAGAGAGACGTCGGTTCCCCGAAGCGCACCAGCAGGTCGATGTCGCTGTCCTCACGCGCGCAGTTGCGGGCGAACGAGCCGAACAGGTCCAGCGACACGACGCCGAAACGCCGCTTCAACTCCGGCCGATGCGCCTCCAGCACGCTCAGCACATAGTCCCGGTCCATGCCGGCACTATCACCCCCGCCGCGCCGGCCCGCAAGCCCGGCCGAAAACCCTTCCATGCGAATCTTTTGTGTCCTAATATATAGGTGATGAATTATGAGGACACGAAGACAGGCGGCGCGCCGGGGCTGGAGAGCGATCACCGCTTCGGCCTGAAGCTGGCGGAGCTGTCGCGGCTCTGGCGCCAGGCGCTCGACGCGCGGCTCAGGCCGCTCGGCCTCTCGCAGGCGCGCTGGGCGGCGCTGATCCATCTCAGCGCCTATCCTGACGGGCTGACGCAGGGCCGACTTGCGCTGCGGGTGGGCATAAGGGACTCGACCCTCGTGCCGCAACTCGACGCGCTGGCCCGCGACGGGCTGATCGAGCGGCGCGACTCCCCCGAAGACCGGCGCGCAAAGACCGTGCGGCTGACGCCGGCGGCCCTGCCGCTGCTGGAGGAGATCGACCGGGTCGGCAGGGAGCTTCGCCAGGAGCTGACGCAGGATATCGACCCGCAGCATCTCGACGTCTGCCTCCATGTCTTCAACGCGATACGGAACCGCCTGGAAGGGCTGAACGGGGACAGGGACAATGGCCGAAACGCCTGAGAGCGCTGCGGCCCCGCCGCCGCCGGCGCGGCGCGGCGGCGCCATGCGGCGGCTGCGCTACCTTGCAATCGCAATCGTCGCCCTGGCCGCGCTGGCCTACGGCGCGCGCGAGGTGTGGGACCGCTTCACCCATGTCCACGAATACGACGCGCGCATCAAGGCGAACATGGTGACGCTGGCCAGCAAGGTGGACGGCGTGATCCTCGAACTCGCGGTCGAGGAAGGCGACCGCGTGGAGGGCGGGCAGGTGCTGGCGCGCCTCGACGACCGCATTCCGAAGCTCAGGGTGCAGGGTCTCGAAGCCGAGCTTGCCGGGCTCGAAGCCGAGCGCCGGCGCCTGCTCGTCGAACGCGGGGTCATGGACGCGCAGACGTCCACCAGGATGCGCACCCGCGAGAGCGACGTGCAGGCGAGCCGGGCGGGCCGCTCGGTGCTGCTTGCGGACCTCGACCTCGCGCGCTCCGAACTCCGGCGCGCCAAGGCGCTCTACGAACGCCGGGTGGTTTCCAGGCAGCACCTCGACAAGGCCAGCTCCAGGGTCGACCGGATCCAGGCCGACCTGCAGAAGGTGGACGCCGAGACCCAGGCGGCGCGCGCCCAGATGGCCGAAGCCGAGGCCGAACGCCAACGCCTCGACGTGATCGATTCCGAGCTCGCCATGCTGGACCACCGCACGGCCAGGCTGCTGGCCGAACTGGACCAGCAGCGGGTCGATGTGGACGACCGGCTGCTGCGCGCGCCCAATGACGGGCTGATCGACCGCATCTTCGTCGAGGAAGGTGAATTCGTGAACGACGGCCAGCGCATGCTTCTGCTCCACGACCCGGACGACCTCTGGATCGAGGCCAATGTCAAGGAGACCGAGCTCAGCCGGCTCCGGGTCGGCCAGGCGGTCGCCGTCTCCGTGGACGCCTATCCCGATACGGCATTCCAGGGCACCGTCGAGCGCATCGGCAGCACCACCACCGCCAATTTCGCCCTGCTGCCGACACCCAATCCGAGCGGCAATTTCACCAAGATCACCCAGCGCGTGCCGGTGCGCATCGGGCTGGAGCGCAACGGCATGACGCTCCTGCCGGGCATGATGGTGGAAGTGAACATTGACGTCCGAGACCGTTGAGGTCCTGACGGAGCGCTTCGGCGCGCAATATCGCTGGTGGGCGAGCGGCACGGCGCTGGTCGCCATGATCGCGATGGTGCTCTCGGCAACGAGCGTCACCGTGGCCGTGCCGCACATCATGGGCGCGTTCGGCGTCGGCCAGGACCGTGCGCAATGGGTCGCCACCGGCTATTTCGCCGCCATGACGGCCGGCATGCTGCTGAATGCCTGGCTGGTGCGGAATTTCGGCGCGCGGGCGGTCCTCACCGTCACCCTGCTGGCCTTCACCGCCGCAGCCTTCGCGGGCGCGGCTGCGCCCAGTCTCGACATCGTCATCCTCTCCCGCGTCGTCCAGGGGGCCTGCGGCGGCCTGCTGCAACCGCTTTCCATGCAGATCCTGTTCCAGGTGTTCCCGCCGGAGCGGCGCGGGACGGCGATGGGGCTGTTCGGCCTGGGTGTGGTGCTGGCGCCGGCTTTCGGGCCCGCGCTCGGCGGCTTCGCCATCGACGGCTTCGACTGGCGCTGGGTCTTCCTGATTCCGCTGCCCGGCGTGGCGGCGGCCCTGCCGCTCGGCCTCGTCTTCATGCCGCAGCGCGAGGCATTCGGCCCCCGCCCCGCCTTCGACTGGCCGGGTTTCGCGCTGCTCGTCACCGCCATCGTGGCCCTGCTGGACGGGCTCGCCAGCGGCCAGCGCATCGGGTGGCACTCGGACCGGATCGTCTTCGAACTCGCGCTCGGCGCAGCCGCAACGGCGGGCTTCATCCTGCGCCAGCTTACGGCGCGCTCGCCGCTCCTCGACCTCTCGCTGTTCCGCAACGGCCGTTTCGCCTCGGCCTTCGTCGTCGGCTTCATCTTCGGCTTCAGCATGTTCGGCTCGATCTACCTCATCGCCGTGTTCGTGCAGGAAGTGCAGGGCTACACGGCAACGCGGGCGGGCCTGCTGATGGTGCCGGCGGGCCTGCTGATGGCCGTCATGTTCCCGGTCGCCGGGCGGATCAGCGACATGGTGCCGGCGCACTGGCCGATCATGGCCGGGCTCGCCGTGTTCGGGGCGGGCTTCCTGCTCATGTCCGCAGCCGACGCCGACACGCCCTTCTGGACCTTTGCGCTGTTCATCATGATCAACCGCTTCGGGCTTTCCTTCGTCATCCCCTCGCTCAACACCGGCTCGCTGAGGGCGCTGCGCACGGACCAGGTGCAGCAGGGCTCGGGGCTGGTGAACTTCACCCGGATGCTCGGCGGCGCCTGCGGCATCAACCTGCTGGTGGTGCTGCTGGAAATGCGCACCGGCGTCTTCGCCGAGGCCTTCACCGCGACGCAGACCGCCGCCAACGCCGCCAGCATGGCGATGCTGGAGGGCGTGGGTCGGCTGGCCGCCGCAGGCGGGCTCGGGCCCGGGGAGGCGAGCGCGACCGCGGCCCGCTATCTGGGCGAGGTCATGCTGGCGCAAGCCGAAGCGCAGGCCTTCCAGGACGTGTTCGTGGCCGTGGGCCTGCTGGCATTCGCCGCGCTGCTGCCGGCTTTCGTCATGGCGCGCGCCGGCTTGCAGGAACCGCCGGCATCGGCGAGGCTGCAATCGGCATGACCAACCGGCTCGTCATCGGCATCAGCGGCGCCTCGGGCGTCGTTTACGGCGTCCGCCTGCTGGAGCTTCTGGCGGAAAGCGCCATCGAAACGCACCTGGTGATGACGCCGTCCGCGGAGGTCACGCTCGCGCATGAGACCGACCGCAAGGCGGCGGAGGTAAAGGCGCTCGCCGACCGTGTTTACAACCCGCGCGACATTGCCGGCGCCATCGCCTCCGGCTCGTTCCGCACGCGCGGCATGGTGGTCGCGCCCTGCTCGGTGCGCTCGCTCTCCGAGATCGCCTGGGGCACGACGACGAACCTGCTCACCCGCGCCGCCGACGTGACGCTGAAAGAACGCCGCCGGCTGGTGCTGCTCGTGCGCGAAACGCCGCTGCATGCGGGCCATCTGCGCGCCATGGCGGCGGCGGGCGAGAACGGCGCCGTCGTGATGCCGCCGGTCCCGGCCTTCTACGCCCGCCCGCAGAGCCTGGAGGAGATGATCGACCACACGCTCGGGCGCGCCCTCGACCTGTTCGACATCGACCTCGGCACCGTGCGCCGCTGGCGCGAGCCGGCCCCGGATTAGAACGCGGCCCCCTTCGACAGGCTCAGGGCATGACGATATGAGGGCGGGCATGGCGTGAAGAGGCGCGGCGTGAAGAGGGCCGGGGCGGCGGTTGGGGGTGTGGCGGGGACCCCTGCGGGGATGTCATGAATTGTCATGTTTTTGCCCGGCGGCCCTCCGGTAATGTCATGTTTTGTCATGCGGGGCCCGCGGCGGCCTCCTGCTTTTCGCGCGCCTCGCGTTGCCTCTGGCGTTCGCGCCATGCCTCGAACCCGGGCGTGTCCGGCAGGCCGAAGAACATCCGCCCGCCGACATGGCATTCGATCAGCCTGCCGTCATGGCCGGCCCCCGCATTCGGCCTCTCGGCGGCCGGCTGGCCGGGAGCGTCTGCGGGCGTGCAGGCGGTCTCCGGTTCGGGCATGCGCCCGGCGCTCCAGTCGAGCAGGGCGAGGGCTTCGGCGGCGGGCGCCGGCCTTGCGGCCGGCATCGCCGCCAGTTGGGGATCGTTCACAGTCATCGATGCCTCCTTCGGGGCAAAGGGCGGGACAGGGGTGTCCCTGTTTTGCGCGCGTTTCGCGTGCGGGCGCGGGCGGGTGTCGGCGCCGGCGCGGTTCG
>JAJDVH010000242.1 GCA_022826185.1 Alphaproteobacteria bacterium | reverse complement strand
TTGCATATCGTGGGCAGTCCCGCCGATACTCCCGGCGAGCGGTTTCGGTCCAGGGCATTCGTGGCTCCGTTCAGCTGCATAACCGAACTGAATCACAATCCCTTGAAACCGCTCAACTCTTTTTGGGTCAGGCTCTCAGGCGAAGCGCATCAGGAAACGGACCAGCCGGCGGGTCCGGGGGCCGAACAGCGTGTCCGTGTAGTAGCTCCCGGCGGCGCGTTTCGACACCTCGCCGAGCGTCGGATAGGGCGCGATCATGCCCGCCAGCGCCCCGATGCGGAGCTTCTGCGAGACCGCCAGCACCCAGGGCTGGATCAGTTCGCCCGCATGAGGCCCGACGATCGTGGCGCCGAGCACCCGCCCCCTCGGCCCGACGACCGCCTTGATGAAGCCTTCGGTGTCGCGCTCCGCCCGGGCGCGGTCGTTTTCGGCGAATTCCTGGCGCAACACCCGCGCCCTGTCCCCCAACGCCGCTTTCGCCTCCGCCCCGGTCATGCCGACATGGGCGAGTTCGGGGTCGGTATAGGTCACCCAGGGCGCGGCGGTCGTGTCCGCCTTCGCCGGGATGCGGAACAGCGCATTGCGGATCGCGATGCCGGCATGGTAGCCCGCCACATGGGTGAAGCGCAGCCCGCCCGCCACGTCGCCGACCGCGAGCACGCGCCTGTCCGCCGAACGCAGCCTCCCGTCCACGGTCACCCCCGCCGGCGTCCAGGCGATGCCGCCGGCGTCGAGGTCGAGGCCCTCAAGGTCCGGCTGGCGCCCGGCCGCCACCAGCAGATGCGTGCCCTGCGCCGTCTCCCGGCGGCCCTCCGTCTCGAAATGCAGGGTTATGTCGCCGGGTCCGCCGGAAGCCTCGGCCACTTCCGCATGTTCGCAAAGCCGCACGCCCTCGGCGACCAGGCGCGCGCGGATAAGGGCGGCGGCGTCCGCGTCGTCGCGCGGCAGGATCGGCCCGCGCTGCACCACCGTCACCTCCGCGCCGAGCCGGCGGTGCGCCTGGGCCAGCTCGATGCCGACCGGGCCGCCGCCCAGCACCAGCAGATGCCCCGGCGTTTCCTCCAGGTCGAAGATCGTCTCGTTGGTGAGGAAGGGCAGCCGGTCGAGACCGGGGATCGGGGGAACGATCGGCTTGGAGCCGGTCGCCAGCACGATCCAGCGCGCCCGAACGCGGACGCCGCCGCCCTCGAGCAGCCGCCTGCCGACGAAGCGGGCCGGCGCCTCGACCACCCGCACGCCCAGCCCCTCGAAGCGCTCGACGCTGTCATGCGGCGCAATGTCGGCGATGACGCCCTGCACATGGCGCCGGAGCGCGGCGGGATCGACCCTGGGCGCCTCCGGGGCGATGCCGAAGCGGCCGGCATTGCGGAACGCCGAGGCGGCGTGGGCGGCGGCGATGGTGGCCTTGGACGGCACGCAGCCGTAGTTAAGGCAGTCGCCGCCCATCCGGCCCTTCTCGAACAGCAGCACCGAGGCGCCCATCTGCGCGGCGCCGGCCGCCACGGAGAGCCCGCCCGAGCCGCCGCCGACGACCGCGATATCGACCTGAACCGTCTCTGTCATCCGCCCGCCTCCCTGCCGACCGATATGCCGGACCGTTTCATGCTAGTCTTCCTTTCCGCAAGCCCGGATACCCTATGTAGGTACTCTATGCCCTTTCTTCGCCCCGGAGCCGCGCCGGAGGGCATTCGATGAACGCCTCTTCGCTTGAAGAAGCGGCCCGGCGCGCCGCCGAAGCGCTGGCTGCGGGGGACCATGAACGGGCCGCGGCGCTCTACGAGCGGATGCTGGAGACGGAGGACGGCCGCGCCGAGGGCCATCTGGGCCTGGCGCGGCTGCATTGCGGGCAGAAGCGCCTCGACGAGGCCGCCCGGCATCTGCGGTCGGCAGCCGACCTGCGGACCTCCGATCCGGGCGTGCTGGCGGAGCTTGCGCTGGTCCTGCGCGAGCTCGGCCTGACCGGCGAGGCCTCGGTTTCGGCTGCCCGCGCCGCCCAGCTTGCGCCGCAGGAGGTCGATCTCCATTGGCTGAACGGCACCCTGCTGCTGCTGAACGGGCGCTATGCGGAAGGCTGGGCGGCATGGGGCCAGGCGCGGGCGCTGGCGGATGCCGTCGTCGATACCAGCCGCTACCGGCCGCCGCGCTGGGACGGGCGGCGCCTCGACGGCGAAACCCTGCTGCTGGACGCGGGCAGCAACGACATCGACGCCGTGCAGTTCTCGCGTTACCTGCCGGCCGTGCGGTCCCGCGGCGCCGTTCCGGCCGTGGCCTGCAGCGAGGCGGCCGCAGGCCTGCTTTCCGGGTTGCCGGGCCTGCTCTGGCTGGCTGCGCCGGGGGAAAACCGCCCGCCCTACGACCTCACGGTCTCCTTCGACGACCTGCCGCGCCTGTTCGAGACGACGCCTGCAACCGTGCCGCCGCCGGCCGGCATCGCCGTGAACCCGAGGCAGCGGCGCTACTGGCAGGAAGCGCTGGCCGGCGCGCCCTCGCCGCGCATCGCGGTCGCCTGGAGCGGCGCCGAGCCCTGGCCGGAGGGGCTTCGCGACCTCGCCGGCGCCCATTTTTTCACCTTCCTCGAGCCGGCGCCGGGCATGACGCCGCTGGCGGAGGAGCCGGTCGCGCTGGACGCCGCCGCCGCGATGCTCGAAGAGTTCGAGCTGGTGGTGAGCGACGACAATCCGATCGGCCATCTGGCGGGCACGCTCGGCCGGCCCTGCTGGATGATGCTCGGCGTCGCGCCCGACTGGCGCTGGCTCCAGGCCCGGCGCGATACGCCCTGGTATCCCTCCATGCGCCTCGTGCGCCAGGAGCGCGCCGGCGACTGGGCCGGGCCGCTCGCCATTGTCCGGCGCGAGATCGAACGCGGCCTCGCCCGGAACGAGGACCGGCTGGCGGCCGCCGAGGCCGCGCTTGCCGACGGGCAGGTCCGGCGGGCTGCGGCGCTGGTCTCGGCAAGCGGGCAGCCCTGGCGCGGGGATGCGCGCATGCACCGCCTGCTGGGCGACCTCGCCCTCGCGCAGGGCCGGCTCGACGACGCGGCGCGCGCGCTGCACCGCGCCGTGGCCGCAGCGCCCGGGGATGCCGCCGTCCACGGCGCCTTCGCCGACGTGCTGGCGCAGACCGGCGCCCATCTGGACCGGGAGCGGATGGCGGCCAGGGCCGTGGCGCTGGACCCCGCCTCGCCGGAGCCGCGCCTTCGCCACGCTGATGCGCTGGAGGCGCTCGGCCGCAGCGAGGAGGCGCTCGAAGTCTATTGCGGGGCGCACGATCTCGCCCCGGACGATCCCGCCACCGCCTCGGCCTTCGCCTCGGCGCTGCTGAGCCGCGGCAATTTCGATGCCGGCCTGCCGCTCCTGCCGGCCGGGCCGCTGCCGCCGGCGGGGCTCCGGGCCGTGGAGGGCGCGGATATCGTCATTGACGCGGTCGCCGACGATATCGAGGCGATCTGGCTGCTGCGCTATGCGCGGCTGCTCGACTCCGCCGCCCGCGTGACGGTCGCGGTCAGGCCGGGGCTGCAGCGCCTGGTCGCCGGCCAGCCCGGCGTGGACGGCGTGCTCGTCGCCGGGCAGGCCCGGCCGCAGGACGCGCTGGTGCTGCCGGCGGCCGCCCTGCCCCGGCTGTTCGACACCACCCTCGACACGATCCCGGCCGATATCCCCTATCTCTGGCCCAACGAGATGCTGGCGCGCCACTGGCGGTCCCGGTTCGCCCGCCCGGCCCGGCTGCGGGTCGGCGTCGCCTGGGGCGACCGCGCCCTGCTGGAGGCGATGACGCCCCTGTTCGACACCGAGGGCGCGGCCTTCTTCAGCCTGGAGACCGAGGCCGGCTCGCGGACGCTGGCGGCGCTGCGCAGCCGGGCCGGCATCACCGACATCTCGACCCGGATCACGGATGCGGCCGAGCTGGCGGCGGCGATCTCCGCGCTCGACATGGTCATCGGCCCGGACGGCCCGGCGGCGCATGTCGCCGGCGCGCTCGGCGTGCCCGCGGCCGTGCTGCTGACCCGCCCGGCGCACTGGCGCTGGCTCTCGGGCCGCGACGACAGCCCGTGGTATCCGGCCTCGCGCCTCTTTCGCCAGGAGCGCCTGGACGACTGGGCCGCGCCCGTCGAAGCGCTCGCCATCGTGCTCAAACAGGCCGTATTCGATGCCGGCTGACATGCGGCCCCTCGATTGCGGCGGCCCGTCCGGGCTATATTGCGGCGGGCCCGTAGTTCAGCGGTCAGAACCCGCCGCTCATAACGGCGTTGTCGCAGGTTCGAATCCTGCCGGGCCCACCAGCATCCTTCCGCAAGGCCCGGCCGCTTGAGCGCCGTCCGCCTCTACCGGGCGCGCGCCGGCGAGGCCACGCTCGCCTGGACCGTCGAGGCCTGGCGCCGGCTCGGCCTCGGCCCCGGCGCGGCGCTGTTCACCACGGCCGCCGGCGTCGCCTTCGCCCGGTTCGAGAGCGCCCCGCCGCTCGTCGAGGCCGCCTTCGACGCCCGCATGATCGCCGACGGCGCGGAATTGCGCTGGCTCGCCGCCGGCAGGCGGCAGGGAGAGCGCGCCGGCCCGGCCGTGCTGGTCGGCGAGGTCGAGACGCCGCTCGTCGAGGGCTTCGAGCGGCTGGAGCCGCACGACGCCCATCCGCGCGAGGTCGGCTACACGGTGCCGGCGGTCCTGCACGGCGGGGAGCGGCCGGTCTTCGTGGCGCTCCGCCTCGTCGAATATGTCGATTCCGCCGACCCCGACCATCCCGGCCGCGTGGACGAGCGGCTCGCCGCGGCGCTCATCCTGGAGGAGGAAGCGGAGGACGGCGCGGTCAGTCCACCATGGTGAGGCCGCCGGAGACGCTCAGCACCTGGCCCGTGACATAGTCGCTGAGCGGCCCGGCGAAGAACAGCACGGCGTTGGCGAGGTCCTGCGGCGTGCCGACCCGGCGGAAGGGGATGGCGCGGATCAGCGCCTGCTGCATGCGCTCCGGCTGGCCGCGGAAGAGCGGCGTGTCGGTCGGGCCGGGGCAGACCACGTTGACGTTGATGTTGTGGCGCGCCGTCTCGCGGGCGAGCGACTTGGAAAAGGCGATCACCCCGCCCTTGGCGCCGGCATAGACGGTCTCGCCCATCGAGCCGACGCGGCCGGCGTCGGAGGAGACCGAGACGATCTTGGCCCCGCCCGCCTCGATCATCGCCGGCAAGAGCGCGTGGCACATGCGCACCGCGCCCAGATAGTTGAGCTCGACGATGCGCTCGATGAACTCCGGCGTGTTCTCGGTGAACGGCATGATCCGGTCCCAGCCCGCGACATTGGCCAGCACATCGACGGCGCCGAGCGAGGCGGCGATGTCCAGGATGGCGGCCTTGTCGGTGACGTCGAGCGCGCGCGCCTCCGCCGAGCCGCCCGCTTCCCTGGCCGCCGCGGCGGTCTCGCCGACGGCCGCTTCGTCGATGTCGGTCGCGACCACATGCGCGCCCGCTCCGGCCAGCGTTTCCGCCACCGCCCGCCCGATGCCGGAGCCGGCTCCCGTCACGATCGCAGTCTTCCCGAAGAGATCCATGGAGGGGCGCATGGGGCCCGGTTCCTTTCGTTGCGAGAGGGGCGGGAGGGGCGGCAGGCTATTCGGCGGCCGGCGCGGGGTTGTTGCGGCGCATGATGTAGTCGTGAACGAAGTCCATCTTGCCTTCGAGGCGACCCAGCCGGTCGCGCATTTCGCGCATCTCCTCCGCCAGCCCGTCGATGCGCGCGCCGAGGTCCCGCTTCGCTTCGTCGAGATCGCCCTTCAGCCCATCGATGCGCTCGCCGAGCTCTCCCCGCACACCATCGATGCGCTCGCCGAGGTCCCGCTTCGCTTCGCCGAGATCGCCCTTCAGCCCGTCGATACGCGCGCCGAGCTCCCGCTTCGCTTCGTCGAGATCGCCCTTCAGCCCGTCGATGCGCCCGCCGAGCTCCCGCTTCGCTTCGCCGAGATCGCCCTTCAGCCCGTCGATGCGCGCGCCGAGCTCTCCCCGCACACCGTCGATACGCGCGCCGAGGTCCCGCTTCGCTTCGTCGAGATCTCCTTTCACGCCGTCGATGCGAGCCTCCAGGCGCGCTTCCATGCGGCGCATGCTCTGCCACATCAGCCCGGCAAGGCCGACGCCGACGGCGAGGATTGCGATCAGTTCGGGGCTCACGGGCGCGTCCTTCCTGCCAGCCGGGGCCACTCTGACGGGATTTCCCCGGGGCGGCAAGGGCCGGCTCCCGCCCGGCGGCTCGGCCGGCTGTCGGACGGCAGGCAGGTGTCATGAGGTGTCATGTTCTGTCATGCGATGTCATGTTCGCCATGCCCCCGCCGACGTTTTGCCGTCCCGTTCCTGCATATCGCGCCTCCCTTGGCACTTCGTTCCGATCCGGTTCGTTCGTCCCGCCGCCGCCCGGCGCG
>JAJDVH010000056.1 GCA_022826185.1 Alphaproteobacteria bacterium | reverse complement strand
TCGGCAAGCAGTTCCCGCACGAGGCCCGCCGTGATGCGGCGCCGGCCCGCCAGTGCGGCGCGGTCCAGAATATCTACCGCACGACGCGCCGCGGCGAAACTGCGCTCGATGCGCCGGAGCAGCAGGTCGAGCACCTCCTGGCCGATCTCGATCTGCCGGTCGGCGAATTGCTTGGCGAGCACGGCTTCGAGCAGGCGGTCGTCGGGCGCGCGGATGGCGACGGCCGGGCCGGCGGCGAGGCGCGAGGCGAGGTCCGCGGTCCTGAGGTCCCAGCGCGAGGGCGGCGCGGACGCCGTCAGCAGCAGCGAACCGCCCTGCCCCGCCAGCAGGTTGTAGAGGTGCAGCAGGGCAAGTTCGTCCACCGCGCTCTCCGCGCCGTCGATGACGAGATGGCTGCGGCCGCCGAGCAGATTGACCGGATTGGACCCCGCCAGCGCCGCCGGCGGAACCGTCACGGCGCCGCTCCTCGCGCGCCAGACATGGGCGAGATGCGTCTTGCCCGACCCCGCCGGCCCCCAGACCGTCAGCGCCGGGGCCGGCCAGTCGGGCCAGCGGTCGATCCACGACACCGCTTCGGCATTGCTGTCGGCGACCAGGAAGTCCTCGGCGCCCATGGCCGCGCGGTGGCCGAGATGCAGTATGAGTTGTCGGTTACGAGGCGTCGTCGGAGCCATAAAGGCGGCTCTCCCGGTATTGCTCGATGGCGAAGCGCGCCAGCACCCCGATGGCCGCGGCCGCCGGCAGCGCGACCAGCATGCCGACGAAGCCCAGCAGCGACCCGCCGGCAAACAGCGCGAAGATCACCCAGACCGGATGCAGGCCGACCCGGTCGCCCACCAGCTTCGGGGTGAGGTAGTTGCCCTCGATGGCCTGCCCGGCGACGAAGATCGCGGCCACCAGCCCCACCCGCCAGAGCGAGTCGAACTGGTCGAGCGCCAGCCCGATGGAAATCAGCCCGCCCAGCACGCTGCCGACATAGGGGATGAAGGAAACCAGGCCCGAGAAGATGCCGACGATGAAACCGAAATCCAGCCCGGCGAGCATCAGCAGGCACCCGTAGCCGAGGCCGAGCAGGATGCAGACCGTGGCCTGGCCGCGCACGAAGCCGGCGAGCGTGGCGTCGATCAGCGCCGCCTGCTTGCGGATGACGGGCGCGCTCCGGCGCGGCAGCAGACCGTCCATGGCGGAGACGATCCGGTCCCAGTCGCGCAACAGGTAGAAGGCGACGACGGGCGTGACGATCGCAAGGCCGAGCAGGTTGACGAGCGCCAGCCCGCTGCCCAGCACGCGCCCGGCGATCTCGCCCGCCCAGCCGGCGGCGGTTGCGACATGGCCGGCCAGCGCCCGGCGGATGCCTTCCATGTCCTCGGGCGAGAATTCCGACTGCAAGCGCGCCGAAACCCGCGAGACGGCCTGCTCCAGGGTCTCGATATAGCCCGGCAGGGCGGCGGCGAGGCCGCTGATCTGGGCGTTCACCACCGGTACGAGCAACAGCAGCACACCGAAGCTCGCCACCGCGAATCCGGAGAGCACGAGCAGCGCCCCGACCGTCCGTCCGACGCCGCGGCGCTCCAGCCGGTCCACCAGCGGGTCGAGGAAATAGGCGATGGCGATGCCGGCCACGAAGGGCAGCAATATGTCCTGGAAGAGCGCGAGGAAGAGCACCGCCGCCAGCGCGACGGCGAGCCAGATGCCCGTTTGCTTCGCAGGCGTCATGGCGCCTCGCCTCCCGGTTCCAGCCGCATCATGCTGCGCATCCAGACGGTGACATAGACCCCGCCCGACACGACGGTCGTCGCCGCCACGATCGCGTAGGCGACGTCGTCCAGCGCCGGAACGCGGAACTGCCAGGCCAGCATCGCGAGAACGCCGGCCGCAAACAGGAGTTGCACGCAGGTGTTCAGCTTGCTGGTCCAGTGCGGGCGGATCGGCTGGGCGGACGGCATGAGTATCTGGCCGAGCAGCCAGCCCGAAACGATCAGCGCGTCGCGGAACACCACAAGGATCACCAGCCATGCGGGCAGCAGGTCGCGGACGCCGAGCGAAATGAAGACGGAGACCAGGAGGGCCTTGTCCGCGACGGGGTCCAGCAGGCTGCCGAGGCGCGAGACCTGCCCGAGCCGCCGGGCCAGCCAGCCGTCAACGGCATCCGACAGGCCGGCGAGCAGGAAGAGCCAGAGCGCCGCATCGTACCAGCCGCGCACCACCAGCCAGACGGTCGCCGGTACTGCCAGCAGGCGGGCGAGCGTGATCGCGTTCGGCAGGGTCATCGGGCGGGCGCGCCGGCCTCAGCGGTCCAGCGGGCGAAGCGTCCAGCCCTCGCCGCCGGCCCGTTCGAGAGCGAACCCCTGGCGCTCCAGCACGCCTGCGAGGCGCTCCGCACCGCCGGCAAACCGGAACCGGAAGACCGCCCGGCTGCGCGCGAGCTCGGCCAGCCGGACCTGTTGCACGCCGCCGGCCGCCCCGAGCGCGCCCTTGACGGCGATGAGATCGGCCAGCCCTCCCAGCGGCGCCGTCGCCTCGTAGGGCTCCGCCGGCGCGCCTGCCGCCACAAGGTTGGCCCGTTTCCAGCTTTCCTGGATTCGCGTTGCCGCCGCGGCAGCGGCGCGCGCGCAAAGGCTCTCGACCGTTTCCCCGGCCCGGCCTTCGACGCGCAGCATCCCGGCGCCGGCCGCTTCGCCCGCCCCGTAGGGCCGGAGCGCGACCTCCAGCACCGGGCGGGTGCGTTGCCCTTCAAGGCGGTAAACGGCATGGGCGACCAGCGCGCGCCGGGCGCCGATGCGAGCCGCGGCCTGCAACAGGCGGGCCCGGTCGCCATCGGCGGCGCTGTCCGCGGCAGGCATGGCCGGGTCGCCCGGCGCCGGCAGCACAAGCGGCACGGGTTCGTTCGCCGCCGGCCGTTTCGCCCAGGCCGCACGCCAGGGATTGACGTCCTCGAACAGGAGGCGCAGCGGGCCCCAGTCATATACGGGGAAGACGGCGACGGGCCCGCTCACGGCCTCCGAAAACGGAATGTCGGCTTCCCGCAGCAGCATGCGCACGGGCTCCGGATGGAAGCCGACCGAGACGCGCGCGATATAGCGCACCGGCGACTGGCGCTCCTCCAGCACCTGCACCCTGCGCATCGAGGCTTCCAGCACGGCAGGCTCCGGAGCCGGCAGCCGCTCATGGTCCTCGCGAAGCGTCAGGCGGCGGAGCAGCGCATCGAAGGCGGTCGCCAGCGCGTCGGCCATGGCGGCCTGTTTCGCCTCGGCGGCGGAAGGCGCCGACTCGTCCACGGAAACGCCCTGCACCGTATAGAGATCGGTTTTCGCGGCGGCCGGCCCGCCCGGCAACAGAACCGCGAGCGTTGCGAGGAGCACCGCTGCCGCGCGCAACGCGGCGGATCTCAGGGATGGCGGCGTCGGCGCCGCCGCCGGCCCGAACAACGCTCGCATTGCGCCTCTTCGCCCGATGGATATTGTCGCGCGGGACTATACCGCCCCCGAGGTGACATGGCGAGCGCGGACGGGACGACCTACAAGGCGGCCGGCGTCGATATCGACGCGGGAGAGGCGCTGGTGCGCCGCATCGCGCCGGCGGCGGCGCGGACGGCGCGGCCGGGCGCGGATGCGCGGCTCGGCGGCTTCGGCGGCCTCTTCGACCTCCGCGCGGCCGGCTTCCGGGACCCGGTCCTGGTCGCCGCCGCGGACGGGGTCGGCACCAAGCTGGAGATCGCCCAGGCGCTCGGGCGCCATCGCGGCGCCGGCATCGACCTCGTGGCCATGTGCGTCAACGACCTGGCGGCGCAGGGGGCGGAGCCACTGTTCTTCCTTGACTACTATGCGACCGGGGCGCTCGACGCGGATGAAGCCGCCGCTGTCGTGGAGGGGATCGCGGAGGGCTGCGTCGCCGCCGGCTGCGCGCTGATCGGCGGCGAGACGGCGGAAATGCCGGGCTTCTACCCGCCGGGGCGCTACGACCTTGCGGGCTTCGCCGTCGGCGCGGTCGAGCGCGAGCGGATGGACATGCCCGCCGCGCAGCCGGGCGACATCGTGCTGGGCCTCTCCTCCGACGGCCTGCACGCCAACGGCTTCTCCCTCGTCCGCCGGATCGTCGAGCGCGACGGCCTCGACCTTGCAGGCCCGGCGCCCTTCTCGGAGGGCGCGCTCGGCGACGCCCTGCTCGCACCGACGCGCATCTATGTCCGTTCCGTGCTTGCCGCGCTGGCCGCAGGCGGCGTGCGGGCTCTTGCGCACATCACCGGCGGCGGCCTCGTGGAGAACCCGCCGCGCGGTCTGCCGCCGGGCCTCGGCATGCGGCTCGACTGCGCCGCCTGGCCGCTGCCGCCCGTCTTCGGGTGGCTTGCGGGCCATGCCGCGCCCGAAGAGCTCGCGCGCACCTTCAATTGCGGCATCGGCATGACCGCCGCCGTCGCGCCTGACCGCGCCGACGCGCTCGCTGCGGCTTTCGAGGCATCGGGAGAGACGGTCTTCCGCATTGGCGAGGTCATGGACGGCGAGGGCGTCGTCCTCGAAGGGCTCGAGGGTTGGCGGCGGTGAGGGTTGGCGTGCTGCTGTCCGGCCGGGGCAGCAATCTCCAGGCGCTGCTGGACGCCGGAGCCGCTTCGTGGAACGTCGCGCTCGCGATCTCGAACGAGCCCGATGCCCCCGGCCTCGCCAGGGCCGGGACGGCCGGCGTGCCCACCCGCACCGTGCCGCACCGGGACTTCCCGGACCGGCCGGCCTTCGAGGAGGCGCTGGATGCGGCGCTCCGGGCGGCGGAGATCGAACTCGTCGTGCTGGCGGGCTTCATGCGCGTGCTCGGGCCGGATTTCGTCGCCCGCTGGCGGGACCGGTCGGTCAATATCCACCCCTCGCTGCTGCCGGCCTTCCGGGGCCTCGACACGCACCGGCGCGCGCTGGAGGCCGGCGTGCGCTGGCACGGCTGCACGGTGCATTTCGTCCGCGCCGAACTCGATGCCGGACCGATCGTCCTCCAGGCGGCGGTGCCCGTGCGCCCGGACGACACGGAGGAATCGCTGGCGGCCCGCGTGCTGGCCCGGGAGCACCATGTGCTGCCGATGGCGGTCGGCTGGATCGCCGAAGGCCGCGTCAGGGTGGAGGACGAGCGGGTGGTAGCGGTCGATCCCGGCGACTCATCGGTCAATCCGTCGCAGTAGGGGCCGGGGACGCTTGGCTATAGTGCCGGGCGGCTCTTCTGGCAGGGAGATGCGTCCATGGCGGAATACAATGCGGCGGCGGAAGAAGCGCGCCACCAGTACATCTGGGGCGGCTTCTGCAGGTTCCTCGGCTGGTCCACCGGCGGGGTGGTCCTCCTGCTGGTCATCCTCGCGGCGACGCTGCTGTAACGGGGAGACGAGGGAATGGCCGGTGACAAGGTGACGGTCGAGGTCGAACTCAACCCCGACATGCTCACGCTGCTGGACGACGTGGTGAAGGACTACCGGTTGGCGGACCGCGGCAAGGCGCTGCGCTGCCTGCTGGACTGGCTGGCCGTGGACGGCGACCGCGACCAGGTGTTCAAGAAGATCCGCTGCCGGCGCTGCTGAGCGCCCCCGAAAGCGCCCACCGGACGGCCTCTTCGACGCTGGAAACGCGGGGGCCGGGCTCCGGCGGCGGGCGCCGGATCATCACCACAGGCATGTCGCATTCGCGCGCGGCGAGGATTTTCGCTTCGGTCGCGGCTCCTCCGGAAGCGCGCGTCACCAGCGTGCCGACGCCGTAGTCTTCGAACAGCCTGCGTTCGCCCGGAAAGTCGAAAGGACCGCGCGCCAGCACCACCGTTGCGTCCGGCAGGGGCGACGGACCGGGGTCGATGCGCCGCAGCACGAAGCGCCGGCCGGTGAGTCCCGCAAAGGCGCCGAGGTCGCCGGGGCCCAGCGTCAGAAAGACGGCGTCCGGCAGACCGGCAAGCGCTGTAGCGGCCGCCGCAGCATCGGCCACGCAGATCCAGCGGTCTCCCGGCTGCCGCCGCCACATCGGGCGCTCGACAGCCAGCCGGGGCACGCCGGCCCGCTCCGCCGCCTCGCGCGCATTGGCGGAGATGCGCGCGGCGAAGGGATGCGTCGCGTCGACCAGCCTGTCGATGTGCTGCTCGCGGAGATAGCGCGCAAGGCCCGCCGCGCCGCCGAAACCGCCGGTCCTGACGACGCCCGCGAGCGCCGCCGGCCGCCGGGTCCGGCCGGCGAGCGAGCTCGTCACCCGGGCGCGGCCGTCGAGGGCGCGTGCAAGCGCCGCCCCCTCGCCTGTGCCTCCCAGGATCAGCACGCGGGGACCGGGAGAAAACACAAGAGGAATGTCACCGCCACCGAGGCAGGCGTCAAGGCGCTCGGAACCGGCTGTTGCGACGGCGTGACAGTAAGGTAATGTATCCGACATTGAACGACTTCGACCGGAGTCAGCCATGAGCCAGGTCTCAGCGCGGCTTCCCGATGAACTGGTCAGGGCCCTCGACGCCGCCGCCCGGGACCTCAAGCGTTCCCGCGCGGAGGTGATCCGCCAGGCCATCGAGCGTTACATTGAGGATTTCGACGACCTGAGCGTCGCGATAGAACGGCTTCGCGACCCGGGCGACCCGGTGCTCGACTGGGATGACGTCAGGCGTGGCCTACTCCGTCAGGATTAAGCGGAGCACGGCCAGGGAGCTGGCCCGAATCGCGAAGCCGGCGCGCGGGCGGATCGTCGAGGCGATCGACGGCCTGGCCGGGAATCCGTTCGCGGGGAGCGCCCTCAAGGGCGAGTTGCGCGGATTGAGGCGAATTCGAGTCGGCGAATATCGGATCGTGTACGAGATTCAGGAGACGGAACTCGTTGTGCTGGTGATCCGGGTGCGCCATCGCAGAGACGTGTATCGCTGAGACGCGATTACTCCAGACCGCTTCCTTGATCCACACCCGCCTCCCCGATCACCCCGCCGCTGCGGTCGATCACGCGGACATCGACTTCCGTGCCGCCGGCGAGCACCGCAAGTGCGGTCTCACGCGCCTGTTCGGCGATGCGCCGCGCGAGCGGCAGGTCTCCAGAGAGCTCCAGGACTGCGCCCGCGCTGTGCGCTCCGCCGGCGTCCGGGCCGCCGAGCGCCTTCAACTCGGCCGCCAGGCGCGGGATATCCACCGGCGCGCGGTCGGAATGCAGGTCGAGATGTCCCGCCGCCAGCTTGGAGAGCTTGCCGAAGCCGCCCGCGAGACTGAGCCGCGCCACCGGCCGCCGGCGGAGATATTTGAGCAGCGCGCCCGCGAAATCGCCCATGTCGATCATGCCGTGATCCGGCAGGCCGAGCAGTGCTTGCAACGCGGCCTCGGAACCACGCCCGGTGGCGGCCCCGATATGGTCCAGCCCGGCGGCCCGCGCCACATCCACGCCGCGATGCACCGCGTGAATCCAGGCCGCGCAGGAATAGGGGATCACGACGCCCGTCGTGCCGAGCACCGAGAGCCCGCCCTCGATGCCCAGCCGGGCATTGGCGGTCCTGAGCGCCAGCGCTTCGCCGTCCTCGATGCCGATCTCGACCTCGAGGTCGGCCGCGAGCCCGTATTCATCGGCGACGGTGCGCAGATTGTCGGCGATGATGGCGCGCGGGGCCGGATTGATCGCCGGTTCGCCGACCGCGAGCGGCAGCCCCGGCAGGGTGACGGTGCCGACGCCGGGCCCCGCCCTGAAGCGCACGCCCGCGCCGGCCGGCGCGGGATGCAGCCGCGCACGCACAATGGCGCCGTGGGTGGCGTCCGGATCGTCGCCCGCATCCTTCTCGACGCCGATCCATTCTCCGGTTTCGGCGAGCGCAAAGGACGCCTTGAGGCCGCGCGGCAGGTCGATGGCGACCGGGTCGGGCAGGCGTCCGGTGAAGAGGCGTTCGCAGGCCGCCCGCGCCGCCGCCGCCGCGCAGGCCCCCGTCGTCCAGCCCCGTCGAAGCTCCGCCATCGCGATGATTGTAAGGCACGCTCCGGTCGTCTTGAACCGGGGCGGGCCGTCACGCAGTGCTTTCCCATCCGGTTACCGGCAAACAGTCGCGCCGGAGTCGCAGCCGAGGCCGCCCCGTGCCATTCTCGCGCTGCAGATACCGGCCGGCAAAGACGGAGGACCGATGGGGGCTATTGCGGTGACGGGGGCCAATCGGGGCATCGGCGCAGGCATTGCGGCGGCGCTGGCGGAGCGCGGCTTCACGGTGGCCTGCCTCACCCGCTCCGGGCGCGGTCCGGAGGGGCTGGACCTGCCGGCCTACGCCGTCGATGTGACCGACACGGCCGGCCTCGCCCGCGCGCTCGACGCGGCGGCTGCCGAGCTCGGCGGGCTGGAGGGGCTGGTGAACAATGCCGGCGTCCACCTGCAGGGGCCGAGCGCGGACTTCCCGGTCGAGGACTTCGCCCGCACCATGGCGGTCAACACCACCGCCGTCTTCGCCGCCGCGCAGGCCGCCTATCCGCACCTGAAGGCCAATGGCGGCGGCATCGTGGTCAATCTCGGCTCCTACTGGGAGCGGCTCGGCGTACGCGCCAATACCGCCTACTGCGCGTCGAAGGCCGCCGTCTCCGGCCTGACGCGCTGCCTCGCCGTGGAATGGGCGCGGGACAATATTTCGGTCTATACCGTCGCCCCCGGCTATGTGGAGACGGACATGAACGCCGAAATCCTCGCCAATCCGCGCTTCCGCGCCTGGCTGGAGCGGCGCATCCCGGTCGGACGGCCCGGAAGCGTGGACGAGGTGGCGCGCCTCGTGGCGCTGCTGTTCGCCGAGAAGATCCGCTACCTCACCGGCGAGACCATCGTGATGGACGGTGCCCAAAGCATAAACCAGTGACCGTGCTCGACCGTCTCGACGCCCGCCTCGAAAAAGCGCTGCCGGACGAGGAAGCGGCGGTGCTGGAAGCCGTGAAGCGCCTCGCCGAGCGGACAGTCGCGCCCGCCGCCGCGGAACTGGACGCCTCCGCGAGCTTCCCCTGGGACAACCTCGCCGCCATGCGCGAGCTCGAACTCAACCGCATGTTCGTTCCCGAGGCCCATGGCGGCGCCGGCCTGTCCTTCGCCTGCTATATCCGCGCGGCGCACGAGATGGCGCGGGCCTGCGCGGCGACCGGCATCGTGTGGTCTACCGTGTTCCACGCCATCAAGCCGGTGATCGACTTCGGCAGCGACGAACTGAAGCGCCGCGTCCTGCCGCGCATCGCCGACGGCGGCCTCGCTGCGCTCTGCATCACCGAGGAGAACGCCGGCTCCGACGCCACCGGCATGCGGACCCGCTTCCGCCCGGACGGCGGCGATATCGTCATCGACGGGAGCAAGACCTTCATCACCAATGGCGACGTGGCGGATGTCTATGTGCTGTTCGGCAAATGGGCGGAGATCGAGGACGGCCGCGCGGCGATCACGGCGCTCGTCGTGGAGAAGGAGGCGGCCGGCATAAGCGTGCTGCGGCTGGAGGACAAGCTCGGCCTGCGCGCGAGCTCCACCGCGGCGCTGGCCTTCGAGGACGTGCGCGTGCCGCGCGGAAACCTGGTGCTCGGGCCGGGCGAGGGGCTGAAGGTGCTGTTCGGCGCGCTCAACAAGTCCAGGCCCTCCATCGCCGCCCATGCGCTCGGCATCGCGCGCGCCGCCTTTGACGACGCCACCGCCTATATCGGCCAGCGCCGCCAGTCCGGCCGGCGCATCGCGGATTTCCAGGGCATCCAGTTCATGCTGGCCGACCTCGCCACCGAGCTTGCCCAGGCGGAGCTCTGGCTGGGCTATGTCGCCGGCCTGGTGGACGAGGGCCTGGACGATATCGGCATCGAGGCCTCCATGGCCAAGCTCTCCGCCTCCGACCTCGCCATGAAGGCCGCCGATATGTGCGTGCAGCTTCACGGCGGTTACGGCTATATCAGGGACTATCGCGCCGAACGGCTGCTGCGCGACGCCAAGATCACCCAGATCTGGGAAGGGACCAACCAGATCCACCGCCAACTCATCGGCCGCAGTTTTGCGAGGCAGGCATGACCCAACCCCATCTCCTCTCCGGCCTTGACGCCGCCGCCGCCATCCGGGCGGGGAACCTGACGTCCGAGCGGCTGGTCGAATCCTGCCTCGCGCACATCGAGGCGCGCGACGAGGCGGTCGGCGCCTGGATCCATCTCGACGCCGACGCCGCGCTTGCGGAAGCGCGGCAGCGCGACCGGGAGGAGCCCCGCTCGGCGCTCCACGGCGTGCCGGCCGGCATCAAGGACATCATCGACACGCATGACATGCCGACCGGCTACGGCTCGCCGATCTACACGCCCGGCAACCGCCCGGCTTGGGACGCCGCCTCTGTGGCGCTGCTGCGCGACGCCGGCATGGTGGTGCTCGGCAAGACGGTCACGACCGAGTTCGCCATGCGACATCCGGGCAAGACCCGCAACCCGGCGGACCCGGCCCACACGCCGGGCGGCTCCTCGCAGGGCTCGGCCGCGGGGGTCGCGGATTACCAGGTGCCCGTCGCCATCGGCACCCAGACGGCGGGCTCGGTGATCCGCCCGGCCTCCTATTGCGGCGCGGTCGGCTTCAAGCCCACTTTCGGCACGGTGCCGCGCGCGGGCGTGAAGCCGATTTCCGAGACGCTGGACACGGTCGGCTCCATGGCGCGCACGGTCGCCGATGCCGGCGCTTTCGTGGAGGCGATGGCGGGCATCCCGATCTCGCTGGTCGAGGCCCGGCCGGCGCGCTTCGCCATGTGCCCGAGCCCGGCCTGGCATTGCGTCGAGCCGGCGTCGGCCGAGGCGATGGAGGTGGCGCGCGCGGCTGCCGGCGCGGGACCGGACGACCTGGTGCTGCCGCCTCCCTGCGACGAGGTGCCGGCGGCTCACGATGTCATCATGCCCTATGAGGGCGCGCGCCTGCTCGCATGGGAATACCGCGCGCACCGGGAGCTGATGAGCGACGCCATCCGCCAGATCGTCGAAACCGGCCTCGGCCTCGACCATGAACGCTATCTCCGGGCGCTCGGCATCCGCGAGGCCGCGCGGGCTGCCTTCGACAAGGTCTTCGACGGTGTGGATGCGCTGATTACTCCCGCAGCGCCCGGCGAGGCGCCGGAGGGTCTCGGCTGGACCGGCTCGCCGGAATGCAACCGCATCTGGACGACGCTGGGCGTGCCCTGCATCACGCTGCCGGGGTTTTCGCCCGGCAACGGCCTGCCGGTCGGGGTCCAGCTCGTCGGCCGGGCGGGCGGGGATGCAGACCTGCTCGCCGCCGCCGCCTGGCTGCATCCGCGCCTCGCCGGGTGAGAACGGCCATGGGCAGCTTCGAGGCTTTCCGGGCGCTTCCCCACGCCATCACGCTGCTCGGCATGTCCGGCGTCGGCAAGACGATGCTCTCGACCTCGCTGCGGCGATCGGCCGACTGGTTCCACTATTCCGCCGATTACCGCATCGGCACGCGCTACCTGGCCGAGCACATCCTCGACAATATCAAGTTCAAGATCATGTCGATGGCGGACCGCTTCGTCGCCGACCTGCTGCGCTCCGACTCGATCTATATCGAGCATAATATCTCCGTGGACAATCTGGAGCCGGTCTCGACCTTTCTCGGCATGTATGGCGACCCGGCCGCGGGCGGGCTGGACATGGAGACCTTCCTCCACCGCCAGAGGCTTTACCGGGACGCCGAGATACAGTCGATGCTCGACGTGCCGGACTTCATCGCCAAGGGCTGGCGGCTCTACGGCTGCGAGAGCTTCGTCAACGACGCCTCCGGCTCGCTCTGCGAGGTGGCCGATCCCGACGACCCGGAAGACCCGGTGCTGGAGCGCCTGACAGCCCACAGCCTGATCGTCTATATCCGCGCCGACGCCGCCTTCGAGGAGACCCTGAAGGAGCGCGCCCGCACCCACCCCAAGCCGCTGTTCTACAATCCCGATTTCCTGACGCCGCGCCTCGAAGACATGCCGGAGGACGGCGCGGGCATCGACCCGGTGGGCTTCGCGCGCCCGCTCTTCCCGGAGCTGCTGGCCTTCCGCCGGCCGCGCTATGAGCGCCTGGCGGAGCGGGGGCTGGCGCTGGAGACCGCGGACGTGTTCGCGAAGGGCGGGGTTCCCGATGCCGACGGTTTCCTCGCCACGCTCTGGGAGCATGGCGGCGACCGGCTGGAGGCCTATATCGGGCTCTGCGAACGGCGGCGGGCGGAAAGGAAGGGCGGCTGATGGCCATTCGGCTTGCAGAGGGACTGCCGGCGGCGGCCGAGCTTGCGGAGGAGGGCGTGCCGCTCTTCTCCGACGACCGGCCGGCGCGGCGCGTGCTGCTGGTCAACCTCATGCCCGAAAAACAGAAGACCGAGCGCCAGATCGCCCGCAAGCTCGGCCTCGCCGGACCGGACATTGCGCTCTCGCTCGCGGTTCCCTCGCGCTACCGGGGCAAGAACGCCGATCCCGCGCATATGGGCGCCTTCTATGGCGGGCTGGATGCGGCGGAGGAGACGGACGGCGTGATCCTGACCGGCGCGCCCATCGAGCTGCTGGATTTCGAGGCGGTCGATTACTGGGAGGAGATCGCGCATCTGCTGGACGGGCTGCGCGCCCGGAAGACGCCGCTGTTCACGCTCTGCTGGGCGGCGCAGGCGGCGCTCTACCGCTATTACGGCCTGCCCAAGCACGCGCTCGCGGAGAAGCGCTTCGGCGTGTTCGAGCACCGGATCGCCGCGCCCGCGAGCGCCGCCGTCTCGGGTCTTGAAGGGCCGGTGGCGATGCCGGTCTCGCGCCACACCGAGACCCGGCGCGAGGACCTGGCCGGGGCCGGCGCGGGCCTCGACCTGCTGCTCGACCATGACGAGGCCAATGTCGGCGCCATCTGCGAACCGGCGCTCGGCCATGTCCACGCGCTCAACCATTTCGAGTATGAGGCGACAACGCTCGACGACGAATACAGGCGCGACCTCGGCCGCCGCGACGACGTGCCGGTGCCGAAGGCCTATTACCCGGACGACGATCCGGCAGAGCCGCCCGGAGACCGCTGGCGCGCCGCGGGCGAGCGTTTCTACGCCAACTGGGTCGCCATGCTGGCGCGGTGAAGGAGGAACCGGTGGGCTACACGCTCTACAACCGCCCGGGCTCGGGCGGCTTCGTCGTCGAGGCGGCGCTCGCCCTGGCGGAAGCGCCGTTCGAGCTGATCGAGCTGGACTCGAAGCCCGGAATGCCCCTGCCGGAGAGCTTCCGCGCCACCAACCCCTGGGGCCAGCTGCCGACCCTGATCCTGCCGGACGGGTCGGTGATGACGGAAACCTCGGCGATCCTGGTCCACCTCGCGCTCGCTTTCCCGGAGAAGCGCCTGGCGCCGCCGCCCGGCACGCCGGCGCACGCGGCCTTCCTGCGCTGGACGGTGTTCGCGAACGTCAACCTCTACGAAGCGGCGCTCAGGCGCGGCTACCCGTTCCGCTTCACCGACGACCCGGAGGGAGAGGATGCGGTGCGGACCGCCGCCATCCGCCGCATGGGCGAGGCGCTGGCGCTCATTGACGCCCATGCCGCAGGGCCGTTCCTCCTGGGCGGAGAGATGACGGTGGCCGACGTCTACATCGCCATGTTCCTCGTCTGGTATCGCGGCGATGTCGAACTGCCCCGCCTCGCCCGCATCAGGGACGCCGTGCGCCGCCACCCGGTCGTCGGCCCCATCTGGCGGCGCCACTACGGCGACCGGTAGGGGACGGTAGTTTCCTTCGTCTCCCCGTCAGGTTCCTCCCGCGGGGGCTATCCAGGGGCCGGCGCATCGCGCATGATCGGGGCGCATGCAACGCAACAGGGGAGCGGCGCCGATGGCGTTCTACGAGCTTCGCCGGTACACGGTCAGGCCCGGCAAGATGGAGGATTGGCTTGAGTTCATGGAGGGGACCATCATCCCGTTCCAAGTCTCCAAGGGGATGGTGATTACCGGAAGCTACCGGGGAGAGGAAGACGACTCCGTCTATTTCTGGACGCGCCGTTTCGAGAGCGAGGCGCAGCGCGAGGCGCTCTATGCCGCGGTCTATGAGAGCGATTTCTGGAAGAACGACGTAGCGCCCAAGGTGGTCGATCTCATCGACCGCGACCTCATCCAGGTGACCCGGGTGGTGCCGACCTCGCGCTCCGTCGCGCAGTAGTCAATACAAGCCGGAGGGCGGCGTCCTGCCCCCTCCGCCTCGAGCGGCTTGCCTGTTTCGAGCGGTTACAGGCTCCGATGGAAAGGCCCGATGAGGGCAACTCCTTCGGCTGCGGCTGCTTCGGCCAACCGTCGGTCGAGCGTTGCGAGCGGCAGGCTGCGACGAAAAGCGACCTCAAGGTAGGCTGCGTCATAGACTGTCAAGGTGTGACGGCGTGCGAGGGCCAGAATTCCGGCTTCGTCGTGCTCGCCATCCATCTCGAAGCCCAGAGCCGCAAAGTCGGCCAATGTACCGGCCATCTCTTGAGGGGCGATTCGTCCCCGACGTTCACTCATCAGCAAGGCATTGCGCAGTTCGTACCACCACACCTGCGGCACAACGGCCCCTGCTTCGGTAATCCTCCGAATAGCCTCGGCTGCCGCGTTTTCGTCCTCGTCGGCCAGACACCAAGCCATCAAGACGGAGCAATCGACAACAATCGGCGTCAAAAACGATGCCCCTCATGGACCGACGCCATCAACTCCGCCATCGGCGCGAGCTTCAAATGGCGGCGACGCTCGAAGATACGTGCGGCGGCCGCTCGGGCCCGTTCGCGATCACCGGCAACGGGAACCAATCTGGCTACCGGCTTGCCGTGACGCGTAATGGTGAGGCTCTCGCCCTGCACCACCCGATCAAGCAGTTTCGGCAGGTGAGTCTTGGCCTCGTAGGCTCCAACTGTTTCCATAATGACCGCCTCCGACCAGTCGCTTAGACCAGTCTATCTTGGCAACAACCTCTAATAAGCGCAAGGTCGAACACCTTCGCCCCTCAGCGGCCCTGTGCGCTGCCGCGTCTCAGCAGGGCGTCGAGGGAGACGGGGCCGGCGCCGCGCGCGACGGGGATGAGCAGCAGGAAGATCCAGAACAGCCGCTGGTCGAGGATCTTCGCGTCCGGCACATTGTCGAACCACATGCCGACCGTCGCCGCGTCCGCGCCGTGGCCCGCGATATCGACGAAGCTCATCACCAGGATGAAGCCGATCATGGCGAGGCTGGCGGCGCGCGTGAACAGCCCGACCACGATCAGCGCGGGAATGACGAACTCCGCCCAGGTGCCTGCGAGAACGATCAGGTCCGCGAAGAGGCCGAGTTGCGATTCGTCGTAGCCGACGGCCTCCATCTGCGCGGGCAGGATCTGCACATAGGCGCCGGCCGAGAGCGAAAAGATGCCGCCGACGCCTTCCCCGAGCTTGGTCATGGCCGACGACCAGAAGAAGGTGGCGAGCGTCGCCAGGAATACCAGGCGGGCCAGGACCGGCGTGGCCGCGCCGTCGAGGAGCCGGCCGACCGGTCCCAGTATGGCGTCTTCGAGGCGGTAGAGAGCATTCATCGCGGGTTCTCCCGACATTTCACACCGATATGGACTTGGCGATCCGGGCGGCGAACATTCCGGCGAGGCTGTTGCCGAGGTCGAATTCCGGCGCCTCGGCAGCGGCCCGTTCCGCCGCCCGGCCGAGCGGCTCGCCGGCGCCGAGCGCCTGCAGGAACGCCGCGCCGCCCGGGGGAAGCAACTGCACGAGCACAATATCTTCCGGGCGCGACACCAGAACATCCTCGGCGGCGGATTGCACGGGCGATTTATCGTCCGTTGCGTTGAAGCGCCAGATCGCATGGACGGGATGCGCCGAGCGGAGGATATGGCAGGCCGCCTGCAACTCGAAGCGGGCCGCCGCCAGCGCATCCGCGTCGAGCCCGGCCAGCACCGAAGGATCGGCGGCGGGATCGTCGGCGGCGTGGTAGGCCAGCCGGCGGGCATATTCGAGCCGCGCCACATCGGGCAGGTAGGCAAGCCCCTCCACGGGCCCGAAGGTTTCCAGAAACGCCGCGAAGCCCTCGCCGTAGAACATCATGCGGGGAGACGAGGGCGGATGGGCGCGCACATAGACGCCCGCCATCGCCTCGAAGAACTCCTCCCCGACCAGCGCCCTCACCACGGGAAACGCCTCTCCCAGCGCCTCGATGAGCGCGACGACGACATTGTTGCGGTAAATGTCGAAGCGCCGGCCCGCCGCCTGCCCGTCCGGCCGGACAAGGTCCGGCGGAACGGGTTTCTCCGGATCGAGCAGGGCGTCCGCAAAGGCGTTCTGGTAGTCAGGCACGGCACTTCGCCAGCACGGCGTCCGCGCGCGCGGCCTCGGCGGCGAGCACCGGCCATGCGGGCACGTCATTGTCCCATTCGATCAGGGTCGGCAGCGGCCCCGAGCGCGCAAGCACGCGGGCGTAGAGCGTCCAGACGGGGTCGGCGACGGGATTGTTGTGCGCATCGATCAGCAGCGGGCCGCCGCCCTCGTCCGCCTCGATCTCGTGGCCGGCGAGGTGGATTTCGCCGACAAGGGCCAGCGGAAAGGCATCGAGATAGGCCTCGGCCCCGTAGGCTCCGTTGACCGCCGAGACATGCACATTGTTGACATCGAGCAGCAGGCCGCAGCCCGTGCGCGCGGCAACCGCGCCGAGAAATTCGACCTCGGCCATCGTGCTGGAGCAGAAGCCGAGATAGTTCGAGGGGTTCTCGAGCAGGATGCGGCGGCCGAGCCGTTCCTGCACCTCGTCGATATGGTCCGAGACCCGCGCCAGCGTCGCCTCGTCGCAGGGCAGGGGCAGCAGGTCGGCGAGATAGCCGCCGCCATGGCCGGACCAGGCGAGATGTTCTGAAACGCTGGCGGGGTCGAGCCAGGAGACCAGACGCGCCAGGCGGCCCAGATGTTCGGCGTCGAGCGGTCCTTCGGAGCCGATGGACAGGCCCACGCCGTGGCAGGAAACCGGGAACCGCTCGGCGATCCGACGCAGCCCGGCAATCGCGGGGCCGCCGTCCACCATGTAGTTTTCCGCGTGGATTTCGACCCAGGCGACCGGGCCGGGCGCTGCGAGGATGTCTTCGAGATGCCGGGGCTTGTAGCCGACGCCGGCCTTCGGCGGCAGGCCGCTCCACCCTCTGTCCATGCCGTCCATTGCGGGGTCCTTGTCCGGCAGGGGGCCGGCTGGCCGCGTCCCGGAAGGGAAATCCGGGACGCGGGCGGCGCCGTCCTCAGCTCGGAAGGTCGCGGTCGAGCGCTTCGAGGGAGCCCTTGCGGTCTCCCGGCAGCTCCATGGTCATGCAGGTGCCCTTGGGCACGAGCGTCCAGGCATTGCCCTGGTAATCGACCGTGGAGGTGCCGGCGCAGGTGGTGCCGGGGCCCGCGGCGCAGTCATTCTTGCCGGCGAGCGAGACGCCGTAGCACTTTTCCTTCTCGTCGGCCGCGGCCGGGGTGGCGGTCTGCATGGCCAGCGCCGCGGCGACGGCGCTGGCGACCGCAAGGCCCTTGAGTGTCGAAGTCGTCATTCTGCTTCCTTTCGGATTGTCGAGGTTTCAGCAGGGGCGGTTCGAATCGGTCCACATACGGATCGGTCCGTTGTCACCGCATGTTTCGCCGTGATCCCGTGCATGGCCATAAGATAGGAACAGTCCCGCAATCCGCCAAATGCCGGGGCGGGGGGCCGCGTTCAAATCCCGGTGAACTCGGCCGGCATGTGGAAAAGGGTTTAACCTTCCCGCCATGTCGTTTCCCGAGGACAAGGAACGGAGCCGGGCCCATGACCGATCCGCTGTTCGACTTCACCGGCAAGACCGTGCTCGTCACCGGCGGCAGCCGCGGGCTCGGGCGCGAGATGGTGCTGGGCTTCGCCCGGCGCGGCGCCGATGCGGTCATCGTCTCGCGCCGCGAGGAGTCCTGCCTTGCCGTGGCGGCGGAGGTGGAAGCGCTCGGCCGGCGCGCCTGGGCGATGCCGTGCAACGTCTCGGACTGGGAGGCGCTGGAGGACCTGGCGAAACGGGCCTGGGCGGAGGCGGGCGGCATCGACGTGCTGGTCAACAATGCCGGTTCCTCGCCGCTGGCTCCCTCGTCGCTCGAAACGCCGGAGGAGCTGTTCGACAAGGTGATCGCGCTCAACTTCAAGGGGCCGTTCCGGCTGACGGCGATCCTCGGCACGGCCATGGCGATGGGCCGGGGCGGGGCGGTGGTCAACATCTCCAGCACCGGCGCCATCCGCCCGCGCCCGGAGCTTGCGCCCTATGCCGGCGCCAAGGCGGCGCTCAATGCGGTGACGGAGGCGTTCGCGCGCGAGTATGCGCCGAAGGTGCGCGTCAACGCCATCATGCCGGGGCGCTTCCTCACCGACATCTCGCGCGCCTGGGACGAGGAGACGCGCCGCAACGCCGAGGCCGCGCTCCAGCGCAGCGGCGAGCCCGACGAGATCGTCACCGCCGCCCTCTACCTCGCCTCCGAGGCAAGTGGCTTCACCACCGGCTCCGTCATCCGCGTGGACGGCGGCGCGCCCTGAGGAGCGGGCGGGTCCGCTCCAAACGCCGGAAAGAGGTCAGGGTAACAAGGCTATCCGCCCGGGCCGAAGGCGAGGTCGGGCAGCCAGAGCACGAATTCCGGGAACAGCGCGATCAGGACGATCACGACGACATAGGTGAGCAGGAACGGGATCACGGCGACCGAAATCCTGTCGATGCCGATATTCGTCAATCGCGTCGCAACGAACAGGTTCGCGCCTACCGGCGGCGTGAGGAAGCCGATCTCGCAGGCGATCACCATGATGACTCCGAACACCACCGGGTCGATGCCGAGCGAGACCGCGATGGGAAGCATCAGCGGGGTCAGCAGGATGATCTGGGCGATCGACTCGAGGAACATGCCGGTGATTATCAGGATCGCGGCGATGACCAGGAGCAGGATGAAACTGCTTTCGGTGAAGCCGGTCAGGAACTCGCCGATCAGGAACGGCACGTCCATCAGGCTCAGCAATTCGCCGAAGGCCTTGGCCGGACCGACGATGATGAGCACCGCGCCCGAGATCATCGCCGTGGTCTTCAGGCAGGACAGGATCGCCTCCCGGGTCAATTCGCGGTGCACGAACTGGCCGACGAGGAAGGCGTAGACCACCGCGACCGAGGCCGCTTCGGTAGGCGTGAAGGCCCCGCTGTAGATGCCGCCGAGGATCAGCACGGGAGCGCCGATCGCCCATTTGCCCTCCCAGCAGGCCTGCCCGACGCGCGCCCATGCAAAACTGTGATCGGTCTGCCCGCCGTAGCCGCGCCGGCGCGCGATCAGCCAGGTGACCAGCAGCAGCAGGGCGCTGGCGATCAGCCCCGGCAGGACGCCGGCGAGGAACATGCGCGGGATCGACGTGTCCGAAACCACGCCGTAAATGATCATCAGGTTGCTCGGCGGAATGAGGCTTCCCAGCGCGCCGCCGGAGGCGGCGATGGCGCCGCCGAAGGCCGGGTCGTAACGCTCGCGGATCATCGCCGGAATCATGACGGCGCCGATCGCCGCCGTCGTCGCGGGCCCCGAGCCGGAGAGCGCGGCGAAGAAGGTGCATCCGAGCACGGCCACCAGGCCCAGACTGCCCATATAGTTGCCGATCAGCGACTGGGCGATCGCCACGATCCTCAGCGCGAGGCCGCCGCGTTCCATGAGCGCGCCGGCGAACACGAACAGCGGCACGGTCAGGAGCGGAAAGGGCTCGACCCCCGTGTACATGGCCTGGGCCAGCGCCACGACCGGAATGTCGATCAGGAAGTAGCCGACCATTGTCGCGATCGCCACCGCGATAGGGATCGGAATGCCGAACGCGATGGTGACGACCAGCGCCCCGAACATGTAGAGCGCTTCAATCATGGATGATCGCCGCGTCCTCGGGGACCGCCGTCGGCGAAATGCCGTAGCGGGCCCATTGGTAATAGACCTGGATGAGGCGGACCGTCATCAGGGCGAAGCCGACGACCAGGCACAGATAGGGCCACTTCTGGGCCACGCCCAGCACCGGCGATTCGAAGGGAAGCTCCCACATCGAAAGATGCAGCAGGAAGCTCTGCCAGGTCAGGTATACGGCGAACGCGAACCACACCAGGTCGCTCAGCACGGCCAGGCCGGCCGCTATCCGGCCCGGGAACAGGTTGATGAGGTTCATCACCCGGATGTGGGCGCGTTCGCGCACCGCCCAGGAGGCCGAAATATAGACGGACCAGAGCATCGCATAGACGGCGATCTCGTCCGACCATGAGGTCGGCGCGTTGAACACGTAGCGCATCACCACCTGGAAGAAGACGAGCACCGCCATCACGACCACGCAGACGCCCGCAACGACTTCTTCGGCTCGCCGCTCAAGGAACGCTAAGACTGTGCTGAACGAGGGCATGCTGCCTGCCGTAAAACGAGAATCCGGACCGAAACCGAGGCCCGCGGCGGGGGTCGATGGCCCTCTTGCCCCGCCGCGGCCGCTCTCTGCCGAAGGACCCGCCTAGTTGGCGACGGCGTTGATCGCCTCGATCAGTTCGACATATTCGGGGCCGCGTTCGGCCGCGAAAGCCGCATGCACCTTGGCGGCGGCCTCGATGAAGGGCTTGGTGTCCGGGGTCGTGATCTGCACGCCGGACTCGATGAGCTTCTGCGTGAACCCTTCATTGCCGATCCTCAGATGCGCGCGCGCCGCCTCGGCAGCGATATCGGCGGCCATGTAGAGCGCGTCCTTCTGTTCGTCGGTCAGCTTGTCCATGAACTTGTTGCTGACGAAGAACGGCGGCGTCAGCGCGAAGTGGCCCGTCAGCGCGACATGCTTGGCGACCTCGTGGAACTTCTGGGTGTAAATGACGTCGAGCGGGAGGTCGCCGCCATCGACGGTTCCTGTCTGCACCGCGGTCAGGGTTTCCGACCAGGCCATCGGTACGGGGTCGGAGCCGAACGCCTTGTAGGTGTCCACCATCACGACATTCTTGGGAACCCGGTATTTCAGCGGCTTGAAATCCTCGATGGAGTTGATGGCCTGCTTCGAATTGTAGATGTGCCGGAACGAGACCAGCACGATCTTCACCAGGTGGACGCCGGCTTCTTCGGGCATTGCGCCCCAGATCTTCTTGCCGGTATCGCCATCGACCACCTTGAGGGCATGGTCGAGGTTCTGCAGCATGTAGGGCATGACCAGCAGGTCGATCTTGGGATAGAACGGGCCGGCATTGTTCTGCGCGATCAGGGTGCCGTCGAGCGTTCCGAGCTGCAGTTTCTTGAACATGTCCTGCTCGCCGCCCATCTTGAAGCAGCAGTGGACCTTGACCCGGACTTCGCCGCCGGTGAGCTTGTTCAGGCGGTCGGCAAAGGTGTTCATGAACGTGCCGTAAGCATTCGATTCCGCCGTCGCGTAGCCGATGTTCATCAATGTCGCTGCGGACGCAGAGCCCGCCGACATTGCCGCGACGACGGCCATCATGGTCGCCGCCAGTAGCATTCTCTTCATGACTTTCTTCTCCCGGTTCCGGAAACGGAGTCCTCTTTGCAGCGGCGCATGGAACGATTTCTCCCCCCGTGTCCGCGGCGCGGTTATCGCACCCGACAGGCACAGCCGCCCTGTCGGGCCGGTTAATGCAACGAGTGTTGCACGACGGGGCGACGGGTTCCAGTGCCCTGCAATCGCGTTCCCCGGATACCCCGTCGGGCTCTTCGCCCGGCGGGCGGGCGTCCCTACTCCACCTCGCCCGACGCCGTGATCTGCGCGGCGTTGTTGGGGGACTGTTCGATCTTGCGGACCACGTCCATGCCGTCCGCCACATGGCCGAACACCACATGCTTGCCGTCGAGCCAAGGTGTGGGCACCGTCGTGATGAAGAATTGCGAGCCGTTCGTGTTCGGCCCCGCATTGGCCATCGAGAGCAGGCCCGGCCGGTCGTGGACGAGGGTGAAGTTCTCGTCCTCGAAGCGCGCGCCGTATATCGACTTGCCGCCGCGCCCGTCGCCGCTGGTGAAATCCCCGCCCTGGATCATGAAATCGGGAATGACGCGGTGGAAGCGCGAGCCTTCATAGCCGAAGCCGGGCTCGCCGGTCGCGAGCGCGCGGAAGTTCTCCGCCGTCTTCGGGGCCACGTCCTTGCGCAGCTCCAGCACGATCCGGCCGGCCTGCTGGCCGTCGATGGAAATGTCGAAATAGACCTTCGGGTTCTGGGCCTGGGCGTCCGTCACGATGAGTGCTCCGAGGAAAGCGAAAAGGGAAAGGACATGTTTCAGCATCGAAGGCTTCCTCATCCGACCTGGGTGCCGTAGGTGCCGCGTCCGACCGCGACCAACCTGCCCTGTTCGTCGTAAACGTCGATATCGACCACCGCGACCGTCCGCCCCGCCCGGCGCACCTTGGCCTTGCCCGTTAGGCTCGTGTTCGAGGCCGGGCGCAGGAAGTCCGTGCGGTAGTTGATGGTCGGCACGCCGCCGCCCCGGTTTATCACCAGCGCATAGTCGCCGACCGTGTCGATGAAGGCGGAAATGACGCCGCCGTGATACTGGCCCGTGCCGTGCGCGCGCTCGAACTCCGGGCGCATCTCGATACGCATGGTGATCTCTTCGGCCTCGGCGTCGGCATGGGTCACGGTGATGCCCATGCCGGCATTGAAGGGCGAGGCGTCGATCTTCGCCTGCAGCGCGGCGACGGAAAGCGGCAGCGTGTCTGTCATGGGGCCACGCGAATAGCACAGGCGGCACGGCAGGCGCCAGCGGGTGCGGCAGTGCTGCGCAGGCCGGGACAGCCCGCGTGACAGCGGCTATTCTCCCGCGCCGGCAGCAAGGGGGCAGGCAGCCATGCGCACCAATCTCGGCGACCTGGTGGACCGGAACAAGGACCCGGAGCTCACCGCGATCATCGACGCGGCCGACTGGGAACGCGCGCCCGAACGCTCGCACCGCTGGCTGGACGAGCGCGCCCGCGCCGCCGCCCGCGCGCTTGTCGGCCGCGGGCTCCGGCGCGGCGAGCGGATTGCGATCTTCGCCGCCAACAGCGCCGACTGGCTCGCGGTCTATTTCGGCGCCATGCGCGCGGGCCTCATCGTCGTGCCCGTCAACTGGCGCTTCCCCGACGAGACCGTGGCCCATGTGCTGACCGACAGCGAGGCGAAGCTCGTGTTCGTGGACGAGGCGCGGCGGCACCGGGCGCCGGACGGCCTGCCCGCGGTCGAATTCGGCCCGGATTTCGAGGCGTTCCTCGATCCCGGGGACTTCGAGACCGTCGTTCCGGGGCCGGACGAGGTGGCGCAGATCCTCTACACCTCCGGCTCCACCGGCCTGCCCAAGGGCGTGCCGCTCACCCATGCCGGCCATCTCTGGGTGGTCGAGATGCGGCTCGGCCAGACCCTGGAGACCGACCGCGACCGCTTTCTCGTGGCCGCGCCGCTCTACCACATGAACGCGCTCGCCAGCACGAAGTTCCTGCTGTCCGGCCATGCCAGCATGGTGCTGCTGGCGCAGTTCACCGCACAGCGCTACCTGGAGGCGATCCCGCGCTTCGGCTGCACCCGGCTCACCTCCGTGCCGACCATGATCGCGCTGGCGCTGCAGGAGCGCGAGCTGATCGCCCGGCTCGACTTCTCCGGGGTGGAGGTGGTGACGATGGGCTCGGCGCCCGCCACGGCCGGGCTGTTCGCGGAGACGCGGCGCGTCTTCCCCAATGCGCGCATCGCCTATGCCTACGGCACCACGGAGGCCGGCCCCTGCGTGTTCGGCCCGCATCCGGACGGCCTGCCCACGCCCGACCTCGCGCTCGGCACGCCGCTCGAGGGCGTGGAGCTGCGCCTCGCGGCCGGCGGCGATCTCGACGCCGACGAGGGCGAACTCCAGATGCGCTGCCCCGCCAACATGCCGGGCTATCTCAACCTGCCGGAAAAGACCGCCCAGGCCGTGACTGCGGACGGCCTCTACCGCACCGGCGACGTCATGCGCCGCGACGGGCAGGGCTTCTACTATTTCGTCGGGCGCGTGGACGACATGTTCACCGTCAATGGCGAGAATGTCTGGCCGTCGGAGGTCGAGACGGTGCTGGAGGCGCATCCCGACATCGCGCATGCCTGTCTGGTGCCGGTGCCGGACCCGGTGCGCGGCAACATGCCGGTCGCTTTCGTCGCGGCCCGGCCCGGCGCGCGGCTCGACGCGGACGCAGTCAAGGCCCATGCGCTGGCTTCGGCGCCCGCCTACATGCACCCCCGCCGGGTGCATTTCCTCGACGAACTGCCGCTCGCCAGCACCAACAAGGTGGACCGCGCCGCCCTCGCCTCGCGGGCGGCCGAGGCGGAAGGCGCGGCCCCGTAGGGTCTCAAACTCAATCGACGATGCCGTTGAGGGCGTAGTCGAAGGCCTCGTAGCTGTGCAGCTGCGCTTCCCCGGCGCGGCGCGCATAGGCGTCGCTCACCGGGCGGCTGAGGAGGATCGGCACCTGGGCCTCGTGGGTGCTGCCGTGGGTGCGCAGCCGGTGGCCCTTGAGCCCGCTCAGATCGTGGTCCGCCTCGCGGGAGCCGATAACGGTGCGCTCGTCGCCCAGCACCGCCAGGTCTCCTTCGGTGTCGAACGGCAGGTCGAACTCCCTTGAAACCGCCTCGCGGGACAGCACCCGCTCCAGGCCCGGCACGTCCTGGATGGCTTCTAAGACCCGCTCGGGCCGCGTCCCGTCATTGCAATAGACGCGCACGAAGCCGCCGAGCGAGCCGTGATGGCCGACGAAGGCGTCCGTGATGGGGCAGATGACCGTGCACGCCCCCCGGCCGAACTCCCTGTCCAGAATGTCCTGCAGCCACACCACGCAGGGCGTGCCGTCCTCGTTGCTCTTGTCGTTCATGCCGTGGTCGGCGGTGAGCGCCACGGTTGCGCCCAGCTCCTCGAACCGCCCGAAGCGCGCATCCATCTCCGCATAGAAGCGGTCGGCCTCCGGGTGGCCCGGCGCATAGGCGTGCTGGATATAGTCGGTGAGCGAGAGGTAGAGCATGTCCGGGCGGCGCTCCTCCAGCAGCTTCAGCCCGGCGTCGAGCACGAAGAGGGAAAGGTCCGCCGAATACATGTCCGGCAGCGGCCGGCCGACATAGCCGAGCGCGTCCTCGATGCCGTTCTCCTCCATGGTGCAACGGTCGGCATGCTGCGAGGAGAAGCTGACCGAGCCGTTCGAAAGGTCCATGCCCTTCTGGAGTTGCCGGCGGAGCTTGTCCTTGGCGGTGACGGAGGCGACCCGCAGGCCGGCGCGCGAGAACGCGCTCATCACCGAGTTGACCTGGAGCAATTCGGGGCCGGTCATCACCACCGGCTCGTTCGTCGCGCGGTCGAGGTAGAAATTGCCGGAGATGCCATGCACCGAGGCCGGACGGCCGGTGACGATCGACATGTTGTTGGGGCAGGTGAAGCTCGGCATGGTGCCTTCCGCCACCGTGTGGAAGCCCTCGCGCATGTAGCGGGCGATATTGGGCAGGATGCCCGCGCCCAGCCCGTGCTCGATATAGGCCGGGTCCCCGCCGTCGATGCACACCACGACCAGCGGCCGCGCGGGCCGGCGGTATTCCGTGCCGTTCACTTCCAGTCTGCTTGCTGCCATCCCGCTACTCCTGCGCCGCCAGATATTTTTCGGCCTCCAGCGCCGCCATGCAGCCGAGGCCGGCGGCGGTGACGGCCTGGCGGAAGACCTTGTCCTTGACGTCGCCGGCCGCGAACACGCCCGGCACGGAGGTGACGGTGCTGTCCGGGCGGGTGATGAGATAGCCCTCCTCGTCCATCTCCAGCAGCCCCCGGAAGATGTCCGTGTTGGGCCGGTGGCCGATGGCGATGAACACGCCGTCCAGCGCGCGCTCGGTCACGGCGCCGGTCTTCACATGGCGCAGCTTCGCGCCGGTCACGCCCGGCGGCGCGCCGCCGCCCAGCACCTCGTCCAGCACCGTGTCCCAGACCATCTCGACCTTCTCGTTGCGGAAGAGCCGCTCCTGGAGAATCTTCTCGGCCCTCAGGCTGTCGCGCCGGTGGACCACCGAGACCCTGCTGGCATGGTTGGTGAGGTAGAGTGCTTCTTCGACCGCCGTGTTGCCGCCGCCCACCACCAGCACCTCGCGGTCGCGGAAGAAGAAGCCGTCGCAGGTGGCGCAGGCCGAGACGCCGAAGCCCCGGAAGCGCTCCTCGCTCGGCAGGCCCAGCCACTTGGCCTCCGCGCCCGTCGAGATCACGACCGCATCGGCCGTATAGACCGCGCCGCTGTCGCCCCTGCAGACCATCGGCCGGGCCTCGAAGTCGCATTCGACGATCATGTCGAAATAGGCCTCCGTGCCGACATGCCGGGCCTGGGCCTCCATCTGCTCCATCAGCCACGGGCCCTGGATCACGTCGGCGAAGCCCGGATAGTTCTCCACATCGGTGGTGATGGTGAGCTGCCCGCCCGGCGCCATGCCCTGCACCAGGCCGGGCCTGAGCGCGGCGCGCGCGGCGTAGATCGCGGCCGTGTAGCCGGCCGGGCCGGAGCCGAGGATCAGGACCCTGTGATGGATGGGGTCGGCCATGTCGTCTTCCCTCGTTGGCGGGCCGCCGGGCTGGCGCGGCCGGCCTGCTCATGTAGCATGGCCGCAAAAGGGAGGCACGGGGACAGATGAAGACCATCGTGACGGGCGCGGCGCGCGGAATCGGACGGGCGGTCTGCCTGAGGCTCGCCCGGGACGCCCGGCGGAGCAATCGGCCGGCGCATATCGCGGCCGTGGACCGGGCGCATGAGGACGAGCTCGACGCCCTGCTCGCCGAGCTTCGCGAAGAGGGCGTCGAGGCCACGCCCTTCATGGGCGATCTCGGCGACCCGGACGAGCCTGCGCGGATCGTCGCGGAGGCGGCCGAGGCGATGGGCGGCATCGACGCGCTCGTTTCCAATGCCGGCATTGCCGCGCCGGCCCCGCTGACCCGGCTCGGGCTCGACGAGTGGGACCTCACCATGAACGTCAACACCCGCGCGACCTGGCTGCTCGGCAAGGCGGCGCACCCGCACCTGAAGGAAAGCGGGGGCGCCATCGCAGTGACGGCCTCCATGTCCGGCATGAACCCCCACAGCGGCATGGGCGCCTATTCGGCGAGCAAGGCGGGCGTCATCATCCTCGCCAAGCAGATGGCGCAGGAATGGGCGGCGGACGGCATCCGCGTCAACTGCGTCTCGCCCGGCCTCGTGCGCACCATGATGACCGAGGCGATGTATGAGGACCCCGAGATCAAGGCGGCACGCGAAGAGCTGGTGCCGATGGGCCGGGTCGCCGGCCCGGACGACATCGCCGACATCATCGCCTTCCTGCTCGGCCCCGATTCCCGCTATGTCACCGGGCAGGTGATCCTGACCGACGGCGGCCTCGCGGAGTCGATCTTCAACCACATCCCGGGCCGGCCGCGCTCCTGAGCGCCGCGGGCGGCGGAATGACCGACAGTTTTCCCCACCTGTTCAGCCCGGTCTCGGTCGGGCCCTGCACGCTCCGGAACCGGATCATGAACACCGGCCACGCCGCCCACCACCAGTCGGGGGACGGCACGCCGTCGGAAGCCTATGTCCACTATCTGAGAGAACGGGCGAAGGGCGGCGCCGGCATCATCGTCACCGCACACACCGTGCCCGTCTATGACGGCGAGACGTCGCTCTCGCTGACGAATTTCCACGACGGCATCCTGCCGATCTACCGGCGCATCGCGGATGCCGTGCATGAATTCGATGTGCCGGTCCTGGCGCAGCTGGAGCATCGCGGGCGGCGCGTGGCCGACGATTCCGCCTTCATCGGCCGGCCGGTCGTGGCGCCCTCGGCCGTGCCGCCGCCCGACTTTTCGGTGCCGGTCTACATGCCGCACGAACTCACCACCGCCGAAGCGGAGGCGCTGGTCGGGAGTTTCGCCAATGCCGCGCGGCGCATGCGCCTCGCCGGTTTCGACGGCGTCGAACTGGCTGTCGGCATGGACTATCTGTTCGCCAATTTCCTCCACCCGCACGGCAACCGCCGGACGGACAAATATGGCGGCTGCACGATTGCCGAACGCATGACCTTCCTCCGTGAGACGCTGGAGGCGGTCCGCTCCGAGCTCGGGGCCGCGCGGATCCTCGGCATCCGCCTCTATGACGACGTCATGGACTACAGCCTGAAGCTGGCGGACCTGGTGGAGCTTTCCCGGCTGCTCGACCGGGCGGGCCTGGTCGATTACTTCAACATCTGGCACGGCATCGTGCCGAGCCCGAAGCAGGGCCGGATGCACTGGCCGAGCTACTATTACGGGCCCGGCGCGTTCACCTATCTGTCGGAGGCCGTGAAGGCCGTCGTCACCCGGCCGGTGGTCGGCACGGGGCGCATGGACTCGCCGGCGGTCGCCGAGCGCGCGCTGGCCGACGGCAAGGCCGACATCGTCGGCATGGCGAAGACCCTGATCGCCGACCCCCACTTCCCGAACAAGGCGCGCGAGGGGCGGGTGGACGACATCCGCCCCTGCATCGCCTGCACCCAGGCCTGCGTCGGGCATGTCGATATCGGGCTCGGCGTGGGCTGCATCTACAACCCGGTCACCGGCCGGGAGAAGGACTGGGCCGACCTGCCGCCCGCCGAAACGCGGAAGAAGGTGGTCGTCGTCGGCGCGGGACCGGCCGGCATGGAGGCCGCCCGCATTGCCGCCCTCAGGGGCCACCATGTCCTGCTCATCGACCGGAACCGGAGGATGGGCGGCCAGATCGCGCTCATCGTGAAGACGCCGGACCGGGGCAGCTTCGAGGAGATCATCCTCTGGTTCGAGCGCCAATTGCCGAAGCTGGGCGTCGAAATCCGGCTGGGGAGCGAGGCCACGGCGGACACCGTGCTGGAGGCCCGCCCGGACGAGATCGTGCTTGCGACCGGCTCCACGGCCTGGCTGCCGGAAATCGGGGGAACGGACCGGCCCAACGTCTTCTCCGCCCGCGACGTGCTGTCGGGCCGTGCCGCGCCCGGCGAAAGCGTGCTCTTGGTCGATACGCTCGGACGCGCCGAGGCCGCGACGACCGCCGACTGGCTGGCCGCCCGCGGGCGCCGGGTCGAGCTCCTGACCGGGCTGGAGACCGTCGCCCCCTTCATGCCCTCGCCGACACGCCACCACCTGCTGGAGAAACTGATGAAGGCCGGCGTCGCACTGACGACCCACACGGCGCTCTGGGACATCGAAGAGGAGAGCGCCGAGGCCTACAACACCGTCACCTGGGAGCCCCGGACGATAACGGGCTTCGACAGCGTCGTGTTCGGCTCCGGCGGCAAGGCGGATACCCGCCTCCACCGCGAGCTTTCCGCGCATCACGGCTCGCTCCACCTTGCCGGCGACTGCTTCCAGCCGAGGGACATCGAAATGGCCGTCGTGGACGGACACCGGATTGCGCGCGGCCTCTGATACCGGGGCGCTCCATGCGAGGCTCGTATCTCGGAGGCGTCCCGTTGCGCTCCCCTCCCGCCCGGCGCCCCGCCTCTCTTCTCGTCATGCCCCTCATCGTCATGCCCGGACTTGTTCCGGGCATCCACTTTCGTTGCTTCCCCCGAACGGCCGCATGGATGCCCGGAACAAGTCCGGGCATGACGGAGGGGGGCGTTCAGGCATGACGGAGGCGGCGGCATGGGTTCCGACCGACGACTGGGGGCTGGAGGGCGCGTCCGAGGGCCCGTACGAGGACCTCGACGCCTTCCTCCACCGCGCCGACGAGCTTGCGCTGAGCCTGTTGGAGCAGGGCATTACGGGCATGAAGATCTGGCCGTTCGACCATGCGGCGGTGGAGTCCGACGGCTACTACATCTCCAACCGCGACCTCGACCGGGCGCTGGAGCCGTTCCGCAAGATCAGGAGCGCAGTCGGCGATGGCATGGACATCATGGTGGAGCTGCACACGCTCTGGCGCCATCCGGCGGCGGTGAAGATCGCGGCGGCTCTCGAACCCTTCGACCCCTTCTGGTACGAGGACCCGATCCGTGCGGACAGCATCGCGGCGCTGGCCGACTATGCCGCCAGGACCCGCGTGCCCGTCTGCCTGAGCGAGACCCTGGGCGGCAAGTGGGAGTTTCGTGACCTGCTGGAATCCGGGGCCTGCGGCATCGTGATGCCGGACGTGTCCTGGTGCGGCGGACTGACCGAGGCCCGCAAGATCGCCGCGCTGGCGGACAGCTACCACCGGCCCGTGGCCCCGCACGACTGCTCGGGGCCGGTCGCGTTCATGGCCTGCGTGCATCTCTCCCTCAGCGTGCCGAACGCGCTCGTGCAGGAATCGGTGCGCGCCTTCTACGACGGCTGGTACCGGGAGTTGGTCACGCATGTCCCGGCGGTCGAGAACGGCTGGATCCTGCCCCCCGAAGGCCCGGGCCTCGGCACCGACCTTCTGCCCGGCCTGGACCGCCGCAAGGACGCGCATGTGACGGTGAGCCGGGGATAGCGCCGCATCCCCTTGAACCGGGCCGCATCGCACACCGGCCCCGCAATCGTCACCCCGGCAGGAATACGTTGTTTGTTCTTGATTCTCGAAACAATTCCCCGTTGTGGGCTTGCATTCTGGCGAAGTGTGCTACAATGAGGGTAGGAGGAAGCGGTGTCCGCGGCGCCGCTTCTTCCGTTTCGCGCCGGCGCGAAAAAAACCCGAAGGAACCGACGGGAGACGTGCGTCCTGCGCCCGCCTCGCATGCGCGGGCAATCAGGCGCGCGAACCGCGCCGGCGCCGACACCCGCCCGCGCGCAGGCGATTGCGCGCGGTACAGGGTCCGCGCTCCCGGTCCGGCGGCCGGGAACACGAAGGCAACGAAACCCGGCGGAGGAAAGGCCGCCGCAAGGAGGGAACATGACAAAACATGACAAAACATGACCTGCGCCTACGGAGTCTCGAATTTGCCGCGTGACCGCGGCGTCACGATGGGCAGTTGCGAGCGGCGGATTGAATAGCGGCCCGATGTCCGGCCGAGCCGGCGGCCGCATCGCTCGGGAACATCGCGGCAAGCTGCTACCCTGCCGCCTATGCCGTTCATGCCGATCCATGACGACAATGAGCGCACGCGCATCGAGACGCCTTACGTCACCTGGGGGGCGATCCTGCTCTGCGTCGTCGCGTTCATCTGGCAGTCGAGCCTGCCGGAAGCCATGGAATACCGCCGGCTGCTGGCGCTCGGCTTCGTGCCGGGGCGGCTGCTGGGCGAGCTGCAACTGCGTCCCGACCTCGCCATCCTGCCGGCGTCCTTCTCGCTGGTGACGACGCAGTTCCTGCACGGGGACTTCGCGCACCTGCTCGGCAACATGGCCTATCTCTACATCTTCGGCGACAATGTCGAGGACGCGATGGGCCATCTGCGCTTCGCCCTGTTCTTCCTGCTTTGCGGCGTGCTGGCCGCGCTCGCGCACGGGCTGACGGACCCCTCCTCCGCGGTGCCGCTGATCGGGGCGAGCGGGGCGATATCGGGCATATTGGGGGCCTATCTGGTGCTGAGCCCGCGGGCGCGCATCCTGGTGCTGTTCTTCGTCGTGCCGCTGCGCCTGCCGGCCTGGCTGCTGGTGGCGGGATGGTTCGCGGTGCAGTTCTTCCTCGGGCTCTCCACCTTCGGCGAGGACGCGAAGGTCGCCTGGTGGGCGCATATCGGCGGCTTCGCGGCCGGGATCGCGCTGCTGCCTTTCTTCAGGGCCGCTGCGCCACGCCGGGGCGAAGCCGGGTAAAGGCGAGCGCGCCCGGATCGGCCGCCACCGGGCCCGGCGCGGCGGCGATCAGCACCTCGCCGGCGATCGGCCCGAAATCGGCGCGGAAATGCACCGAGCTCTTGAGCGCCAGAATGCGGCAGTCCGCCGGCTCCACGCCCAGATGGCGGAACATCTCCCGGTCGGCCGCCTGCACCTTGCGGCTGGCGACAACGACCTGCACGCCGCCCGGCAACTCCAGCAGCGCCATCGGCCCGAGCTGCATCCGGTTGCCGCCATAGAAGGGCCCCGTGCAGGTGAAGCTCCCGTCGCCCAGCCGGCGCACGATGGCGTCGGTCTCGAACGGCGCGTCGCCCGATATGCCGGAACGCCCGCCAAGCGCCAGCGAGAGCCGCCCGCCTTCGCCCGTCTCATGCGCCGCCGCCGCCGCCTGCCCGTCGATCAGCAGGCCCAGCACCGCGCCTTCCGGCCGCGCGGCCGCGAGCGCGCGCAAGAGGCCCGTGGTGTCGCCGTCGCCGCCTCCGCCCGGATTGTCGCAGCTGTCCGCAATGACGACCGGCCGGCCCGAGCGCCCCGCCCGGTCGGCGCGCGCCACCGCTTCTTCCGGCGAGAGGAAGGCGGCGGCAAAGCGCCCGCGCGCCGCCAGCACCGCCTCCGCCAGCGCCTCGGCCGCGGCCGCCGCGCTCCGCTCGTCGCCGGCATAGGCGAGCGCGGCCGGGCCGCAGTCGGGCGTGTCGGCGAGCGGGAAGCCGCCGGCGAGCGAGACGGAGCGGACGGCGCCCCGTTCCCGTTCGTCCAGACCCGCATAGAGGCCCGCCGCCGGCTCGACCAGCGTGCATTGCGCGGTCAGCGGGATGAGGAAGGGGATCTGCCGGAACCCCTTGGCCGGCCGCCCCTCGGCGAGAATGCGCTCCAGCAGGCGGGCCGTGCGCGCGCCGGTCTCGGCCATATCGACATGCGGATAGGTGCGGAACACGGTCAGCGCGTCCGCCCGGCCCGCCATCAGCGGCGAGACATTGGCGTGGAGGTCGAGGCTTGCCACCAGCGGCACATCGGGGCCGATGACGGCGCGCACGCGGCGCAGCAGCTCGCCTTCGCCGTCCTCAAGATGCTCCGCGACCATGGCGCCGTGCAGGTCCAGATAGACGGCGTCCACCGGCCCGGCGTCCCGGAGGTCGTCCACCATCATGCCGGCGATGCGCTCATAGGCCTCCTCCTCGACCTCGGCCGAGGGGCTGGCATTGGCCCAGACCAGCGGCGCGAAGTCGCGGCCGGACGCGCGCGCCGCCTCCAGGAAGCCCGCGATGGGCAGGTTTATGCCGGCCGTGTCGGCGAGCACGGCCCCGCCCCGGCAGAGCCCCGGCCAGCCGTCGGCGCGGCGGAACATCTCGAAGCTTGCCTTTGTCGGCGCAAAGGTATTGGTCTCGTGGTGAAATCCGCCGACCGCAATCCGCATGGGCCTCGCCTCCCGCCGCCGCCCGCGACGCTAACAGAAAGGCCGATTGCCGCCCATGCGCCTCCGCCGCCGTCTCGTCCTCGGCCACCTGGCCGACCTCTACCGGCTCGCCCTGCCCGTGGTGGTGAGCCGCGCCGGCGTGCTGGCGATGACGGTGGCCGACACGGTGATCGTCGGCCGCTACTCCTCGGTGGAGCTCGGCTATCTCTCGCTCGGCGTCGCGGTCTATCTGCCGCTGCTGCTGACCGTGATGGGGCTGCTCACCGGCACGACGGTCGCGGCGGCGCAGGCCATGGGGCGCGGCGAGGAGGCGGAAAGCGGGGCGGCCTGGCGGCGCGCCGTGCCGGTTGCGCTCGCCTTCGGCGGCGTCGGCCTGTTGCTCGGGCTGTTCGGGCGGGAGGTGCTGCTGCTCACCGGGCAGAGCGAAGACGTGGCGGCGGGCGCGGGCCGGGTCTTCTTCATCCTGGCGCTCGGCTACCCGGCCGCTTTCCTCTATTTCGCCACCGCCTTCTTCCTCGAAGGCGTGCGGCGCCCGCGCCCGGCCGCCTGGGCGATCATCGCCGCCAACCTGGTGAACGTCCCGGCCGACCTCCTGCTGGTCCACGGCCTGTTCGGCCTGCCCGAACTGGGGGCGGAGGGCTCGGCCTGGGCCACGACCGGCATACGCTGGGCGCTGGCGGCGTTCCTGCTCGCCTGGGTCTGGTGGATGCCGGGCCGGGCGCGGCTGGGTGTCCGTGCCCGCGCCGACTGGGCCTGGCGGCGCTGGCGGGTGCAGCGCATGGTGGGCTTTGCCGCCGCCGTCGCCATCGCCGTCGAGATGGGGGCCTTCACCGCCATCCACCTGTTCGCCGGCTGGCTCGGCACGGTCCCGCTCGCCGTCTTCACGATCGTGCTGAATGTGATCTCGGTCATCTTCATGGTCGCCAACGGCGTCGGCATCGCCACCAGCGTGCGCATCGGCAATGCCTGGGGCCGCGGCGACCACCGGCGCTGGATCGCGGCCGGCTGGATGGGGCTTGCCGTCACGATCTGCCTCATGGCCGCCTCGGGCGCTCTCATGGCGGCGCTCGCCCGGCCGCTCGCCGCCATCTACTCCTCGGAAGCCGCCGTGCTTGCAGCCGCCGTTCCGGTGCTGGTGCTGGCCGGGCTCATGCCCCTCTTCGACGGCGGGCAGACGCTGATGCTGAATGCGCTGCGCGGCTGCTCCGACGCCTGGGTGCCGACGGCGCTCCAGGCCTTCGCCTTCATCGGCTGCATGGTGCCGCTCTCGCTGCTGCTGGCGTTCGGGCTGGAGCGGGGCGTGGCCGGGCTGTTCGAGGCGGTGATCCTCTCGACGGCCATCTCGCTCGGGCTTCTGTGCGCGCGCTTCGTCATGCTATCGCGGCGGCCATGACGCATCCGGTGCAGGAGATCGTTTCGGGCGGGCAGACCGGCGTGGACCGGGCGGGGCTCGACGCCGCGCTGGCGCTGGGCCTCGCCGTCGGCGGCTGGTGCCCGCGCGGGCGGCGCGCCGAGGACGGCCCGGTCCCCGAGCGCTATCCCCTCGCCGAGACGGCGAGCGCGGCCTACCGGGTGCGGACGCGCCTCAATGTCCGCGACAGCGACGCGACGCTGATCCTCTGCCGGGGGCCGCTCACCGGCGGCACGAAGCTGACGGCCGCCATCGCGCGCCGAACGGGGCGCCCGCTGCGCATCGCCGACCTCTCGCGCCGCGCGCAGGCGCCCGCCGCCGCGGCATGGCTGCGCAAGCACAATGTCGTCCGGCTCAATATCGCCGGCCCCCGCGAGAGCCAGGCGCCCGGCATCGGTACCGAGGCCCGGCGTTTCCTCATGCGCGTCCTCGCCCCGTGAACGGAGAGGAGGAGTTCGGCGGCAAGGACCTTTCGGCGCTCAGGCGGGCGTCGATCCTCGCCGCCGTGACGCTCTCGACGACGCTCTACGGCACCACCGTGCTCGTCGTCTCGACCGTGCTGCCGCAAATGCAGGGCTCGCTCTCCGCCACCCAGGACCAGATCGCCTGGGCGATGACCTTCAACATCGTCGCGACCGCCATCGTGACGCCGATGACGGGCTGGCTGACGGGCCGCTTCGGACGCCGCGCGGTCATGCTCTGGGGCATGGCGGTCTTCGGCGCGGCGACGCTCGGCTGCGGTTTCGCGACCTCGCTGGAGTCGCTCGTGGTCTTCCGCGTCATCCAGGGCGCGGCGGGGGCGCCGATCATCCCGCTCGCCCAGGCCATCACCCAGGACAGCTATCCGCGCGCGCAGCACGGCACCGCCATGGCCGCGTTCGGCATGGGCGTCGTCGTCGGGCCGGTGATCGGCCCGGTCGTCGGCGGCTATCTTACCGAGGCCTACAACTGGCGCTGGGCCTTCTTCATGGTCGTGCCGGTGGCGGGCGCGAGCTGGCTCGCCATGTGGCTGGTGCTGACCGACGGCGGCAGGCTCCGGCGCGCGCGCCTCGACTGGACGGGGTTCCTCGCGCTCTCCGTCGCGGTCGTCTGTTTCCAGCTGATGATGGACCGGGGCGAGCGCCGCGACTGGTTCGACTCCACCGAAATCCTGCTGGAAGCCTGCCTGGCCGGCATCGGCCTCTACATCTTCCTGGCCCACAGCCTGACCACCCGGCGCCCCTTCCTGAACCTGAAGCTGCTGCTCGACCGGAACTATGCGCTCGGGCTCTGCATCGTCGGCATATACGGCATGCTGAACTTCACCCCGATGGTGATGCTGCCGCCGATGCTGCAGGACCTTGCGGGTTTCCCGAACGCGGTGGTGGGCCAGCTGGTGGCCGCGCGGGGCGTGGGCGCGATCCTGGGATTCTTCCTCGCCATGTATGTCGGCAGGCTCGACCCGCGCATCGGCATGAGCGCGGGCTTCTCCATCATGGCGGCGTCCGGCTGGATCATGATGCAGTTCGACGCAAACGCCACCTGGTGGGACGTGGCGCTGGTCTCCTGGATGCAGGGCGTCGCCGTCGGCGTCACCTGGGTGCCGCTCACGGTCGCGACCTTCTCGACCCTGCCGCCGCGCTACCTGGCGGAGACCTCCTCCGTCTATCACCTGATGCGCAATCTGGGCTCCAGCTTCTTCATCTCGGTGAGCGTGACCGTGCTGGTGCGCACGGGCGGCGAGAACTACGGACGGCTCACCGAATTCGTCTCGCCCTACAACGAGGCGCTGGCGGTGATCGACACGGGCACGGCGTCGGGCCTTGCGGCGCTCAGCGGCCAGATCGGCCAGCAGGCCGCGATGATCGGCTATCTCAACGCCTTCACCGCCTACACCGCCGTCGCGCTGGCCGCGCTCCCCCTGCTTCTCCTGATGCGCATAAGGCGCTGACGGGCGGCTGCGCCATTCTTCCCATGCCCTGCTTGTCAGCCATTGAACAAAGCACATATTCTTTACCGGAGAGGAAATGATTATGGCTCACCGGGCAGATTTCACCGTCAGGGAAACCGCCGAGCTCTCCGGCGTTGCGCCGGGAACCATCGAAAAGGCGATCCAGTCGAGGATTGTCCCGACCGTTCCCGCCACCATTCACAGCAACAGGAGGCCGACCCGCCACCTTCCCCGCGGCGCCGTCGTCTTCTTCCACGCCCTGAAGGCGGCCGGCCTCACGAGGCTCCCGGTCAGCCACAAGAGGAGAATCTGGCAGCATCTCGCCGGCATGGAATGGCCCCGCCTCGAAAACGTCGAATTCGCCGCTTACACGGTTCTTCACCTTGAAGACGTGCCCGAAGAGCTCATAGCATCAGCCGACCGGTACCTTCGCGGCCGTGCGGCCTTCATTCATTCCGATCCCGATATCCTGGGCGGCACCCCCGTCATCCGGGGAACGCGGATCACCGTCTATTCGGTCCTCGGCCGCCTCGAGGGCGGAGAGACCGTTGACGACCTTATCGAGGATTATCCCGATATCGACCGCCGGGCATTCGAGACCGCCGCACTCTACGCCAGGAGCCATCCTCTACGAGGCCGCCCCGCCGGCCGTCCGTGGAAAGCCGCGTCCTGACACCCGGCTCCCCTTCCTGTGCGGCTCTTTCTGGACGAGTGTCTTTCGCCAGCCATCGCAGGTGCGATCAACCGACAGGGCCAACACCTTGCCAAACATCCTCGCGATTTCGGCGGCCTCGGTCAGCCCGACCACGCTGTCCTGCAACGCTGCCTCGATGAGGACCTCGTCCTCGTCACGGCCAATGCCCGCGACTTCCGCGCCCTCGTCGCATCGGAATCGGTCCATCCGGGTCTCATCGTCCTGCCGTGCGTCAGCCGCCGGGAGTCCGAAATTCTGCTTCGGTCGGCCATCGGCCATCTGTCGAGAATCGGAGACCCGATGCAGGTCATGGTCAACCACGTCCTGGAGGTCTCGACCGAAGGTGGAATCGCTCTCTTCCCGCTAAACCGGGAAGCAGGCTGATATCACGCATCCCAAGGACCTATCCAACGAACCGTCATTTCCGGGCGTTGCCTCTCTGCCCCCTTCCGCCCTGGCGGCCGGCATGCCAGAATTCCCGCGCGAGGCAAGGAGACGGGGCGATGGCGCGGCGGAAGTTCTGGGGGTGGGGCAAGGTCGGCGAGGGCTTCACCGACGAGGAGATGAAGCCCTTCGAGGCGGATTATGCCGCGGTCTTCGGGGTGGACGGCTTCGAGGCCCGGCCGTTCCCGACCGTGGACGAGATCGAGATCGCCCCGCCGCGCCTGGCGCCCCCCCCGGCCTCGCTGGCGCCGGTCTGCACGGACGACAAGTGGGAGCGGCTGGTGCACACCTTCGGCCGCTCCTTCCACGAGCAGGTCCGCATCATGGACCGCGACTTCGCCGGCGCGCCCGACCTGGTGGCCCGTCCGCGCGACGAGGGCGAGGTCGCGGCCCTGCTCGACTGGTGCGCGGATGCGGGCGCGGCGGCCATTCCCTTCGGCGGCGGCTCCTCGGTGGTGGGCGGGGTGCATCCCGATGTCGGCGGCGGCTTCAGGGCCGCGGTCTCGATAGACATGGGCGCCATGGACCGGGTGCTGGAAATCGACCGCACCTCGCGCGCCGCGCGCATACAGGCGGGCGTTTACGGTCCCCATCTCGAAGAGCAACTCCGCCCGCACGGCCTGACCCTGCGCTACTACCCGCAGAGCTTCGAATATTCCACCCTCGGCGGCTGGATCGCGACGCGCGGCGCCGGCCATTACGCCACCATGCTGACCCATATCGACGACATGACCGAGAGCGTGCGCGCGGTGACGCCGGCGGGCGTGCATGACAGCTTCCGCCTGCCGGGCTCCGGCGCGGGCCCGAGCCCCGACCGTCTGTTCCTCGGCTCCGAGGGCGCGCTCGGCATCATTACCGAAGCCTGGATGCGCCTTCAGGACCGCCCGACCTTCCGCGACGGCCGCTCGGTCGAATTCGAGCATTTCATGGACGGGGCGGAAGCCGTGCGCGCCATCTCGCAGGCCGGGCTCTATCCCGCCAATCTGCGCCTGCTGGACCACAATGAGGTGCGCTGGTCGGGCGCAGGAGACGGCTCGGCCGCAGTGCTGGTGCTGGGCTTCGAGAGCGCCGACCATCCGCTCGACAGCTGGATGGCGCGGGCGCTCGAATGCTGCCGGGACCATGGCGGCCGGCTGCCCGAAGAAGCGGGCGGCGGTGGCGGCAGTGCGGCGGCGCGCTGGCGCGACGCCTTCATCAAGGGCGGGCATATGCGCGAGATGCTGACCGCGCGCGCCATCATCCGCGAGACCTTCGAGACCGCGATCACCTGGGACCGGTTCGAGGACTTCCACCGCGAGGTGGGCGGCGCGGCGGAGCGGGCGCTCAGGGAAGCGACGGGGCGGCCGGGGATCGTCGCCTGCCGCTTCACCCATGTCTATCCGGACGGGCCGGCGCCCTATTTCACCTTCATCGGCCTCGGCGAGCAGGGCCGGCTTTCGGCGCAGTACGACACCGTGAAGAACGCGGTCTCGGACGCGATCATCGACGCGGGCGGCACCATCACCCACCACCATGCCGTCGGGCGCGACCACATGCCTTGGTACACGCGCCAGCGCTCCGACATCTTCGCCGCCGCGCTCAAGGGCGCCAAGGCCGCGCTCGACCCGGCCGGCATCATGAACCCGGGCGTATTGCTCCCCGCGCCGTAACGCCGGCCCTGCCTTCCTGCCGTTTCGATTTCGGGAAGCGGGAGGCGTTTCGTTCGTTATTTCGGAAACTATTCTGAAAGGCATTGAGTCGGAGCCTCTTCGCTCCGGGAAGAAGCATGACTTTCCCTTCCGTCTTCAGGACAAAATGTTTCTTGATTTGTTCCTTTCGCAGGGATATTGTGTCCATATGCAGGCGGTTCGGAAAGGGCGGGGGGCGGTCAGCAACCGGAGCGGGCGTTACGAGCGCGAGCGCCCGGAAGCGTTCGACGACGGCTGGGGCACGGTAGAGGAAGCGCCGCCGCCGCTGCGCACGACCGTCACCGAGGAGGCGCCGCGCAAGGTCATCGCGCGCAACGACTCGCCCGACCTCGGCTTCGACCGCTCGATCAACCCCTACCGGGGCTGCGAGCATGGATGCATCTACTGCTATGCGCGGCCGACCCACGCCTGGCTCGGCCTGTCTCCGGGGCTCGACTTCGAGAGCCGCCTCTATGCCAAGCCGACCGCGCCCGAACTGCTGGAGAAGGAACTGGCAAAGCCCGGCTATCGATGCCAGGTGCTCGCCATCGGCACCAATACGGACGCCTACCAGCCGATCGAGAAGCGCTACCGTGTGATGCGGGGCATTCTCGAAGTGCTGGCCGGCTGCCGCCACCCGGTCTCGATCACCACCAAGTCCGCCCTGGTGCTCAGGGACCGGGACCTGCTGGCGGAGATGGCGGCCGAGAACCTCGCCCATGTCACCATGTCGGTCACGACACTTGACGGGCGGCTGGCGAGGAGCATGGAGCCGCGCGCCTCTTCTCCCGCCCGGCGGCTGGAGGCCGTGGCGGGGCTGAGCGAGGCGGGCGTGCCGGTCTCGGTCAATTTCGCGCCGATCATCCCGGCGCTGAACGACCACGAGATGGAAGCGGTGCTGGAGGCGGCCCGGGAAGCCGGGGCAAAGGGCGCCGGCTACACGCTGCTGCGCCTGCCGCTGGAGATCGCGGACCTGTTCCGGGAGTGGCTGGAGGCGCATGCGCCAGACCGGGCGGCGCGGGTGCTCTCGCGGGTGCGCGACATGCGCGGCGGCCCGCTTTACAAGAGCGCCTTCCATACCCGCATGAAGGGCGAGGGGCCCTATGCCGAGATGATCTCGAAGCGCTTCGCGATCACCTGCCGCCGGCTCGGCCTCGAACGCGGCTACGGGAAGCTGGACGACACCCGCTTCCGGCCGCCGGGCGCGCAATTGCGGCTGGAGCTCTGAGATGCCGGATTTTTCGCTGGAGCGGGCCTGGCGGGGGCCGGTGGCGGGGGTGGACGAGGTCGGGCGCGGGGCGCTGGCGGGGCCGGTGATGGCGGCGGCGGTGATCGTGCCGGAAGCCAGCCGGACGGCTGTCGCCGCCCTCGGGCTCGACGATTCCAAGAAGCTCGGGCCCAAACGCTGCCGGGAGCTTTACTGCCGTCTGGTGCGGCTGGTGAAGGTCGGGTTCGGCGAGGCCTCGGCGGAGGAGATCGACCGGCTGAACATATTGCAGGCGGCCCTGCTCGCCATGCAGCGCGCGGCGGCCGCCCTGCCCGTCCGGCCCGAGGCGGCGCTGGTGGACGGCAGCCACGCGCCCGCCCTCGACTGCCCCGTGCGCACCGTCGCCGGCGGGGATGCGGCCTCGCTCTCCATCGCGGCGGCCTCCGTGCTCGCCAAGACCGCGCGCGACCGGCGCATGGCGGCGCTCGACCGCGACTGGCCGGGCTATGGCTGGGCGCAGAATGCCGGCTACGGCGTGCCCGCGCATCTGGCCGCGCTCGCCCGCCTCGGGCCCACGCCCTGTCACCGCCGCACTTTCAGACCCGTTTCCAAGCTGCTGATTCCGAAAGATTCTTGACGCGCCGCCCGGCGGGACTCAAACTCGCCGCCGGCAGGAGAGGGCGGCTTTTTCTTGAAGACCGACTATATCGAGCGCGGCGATTGCGTCGCCGCAATGGAGGCGTTGCCGGAGGCGTCGGTCGATCTCGTCTTCGCCGACCCGCCCTACAACCTCCAGCTCAGGGGTGCGTTGCACCGGCCCAACAACAGCCGCGTGGACGGCGTCGAGGAGGACTGGGACCGCTTTGCGAGCCTCTCGGAATACGACGAATTCACCCGCGCCTGGCTCGGCGCCGCAAGGCGGGTGCTGAAACCGGACGGCGCGCTCTGGACCATCGGCAGCTACCACAATATCTACCGCCTCGGCGCGGCCTTGCAGGACCTCGGCTTCTGGCTGCTGAACGAGGTCGTCTGGCGCAAGTCCAACCCGATGCCGAACTTCCGCGGCCGGCGCTTCACCAACGCGCATGAGACGCTCATCTGGGCGGCGCGCAGCGAGAAGACCCGCTATGTCTTCAACTACGATGCGCTCAAGGCGCTCAATGACGGCCTCCAGATGCGCAGCGACTGGCACCTGCCGATCTGCACCGGCCAGGAACGCCTGAAACAGGACGGCCGCAAGCTGCACCCGACGCAGAAGCCGGAAGCCCTGCTCCACCGCGTCATCCTCGCATCCACCCGGCCGGGGGACATCGTGCTCGACCCCTTCTTCGGCACCGGCACCACCGGCGCGGTCGCCAAGCGCCTCCGCCGGCGCTGGATCGGCATCGAGCGGGACGAAGCCTACGCCGCCGCCGCCGCCGAGCGCATCCGCCGGGTCGAGCCGGCCGCCGACCTCGAAACGGTCGCCATCCCCGAAAAGCGCTCCGAGCCCCGGATCCCGTTCGGCGCGCTCGTCGAGCAGGGGCTGCTGGATGTCGGGCAGGTGCTGACAGACCGGAGCGGGCGCTGGACGGCGAAGGTGCGGGCGGACGGTTCCTTGATCGCCGCCGACCACAGCGGCTCGATCCACAGCGTCGGCGCCGCGCTCCAGGGGGCGCCGGCCTGCAACGGCTGGACCTTCTGGCACGTGCCGACCGACAGGGGGTCGATGCCGATAGACGTATTGCGCCAGCAATTGCGTGCGCAGAACAGGGAAGAGGGGGCCTGACGAAATGGCGAGCGACAATGCGGACTGGCTGGCGCTGACCGAAGAGGAAGCGCTGGAGCCGGACCTGCCGATCTGCGACCCGCACCACCATCTCTGGGATGCGCGCGCGGGCTATGTGCAGCCGCGCTACCTGCTCGACGAGTTCCTGGAGGACCTGGGCACCGGCCACAATGTCGTCAGCACGGTCTTCATCGAATGCGGCGCCATGTTCCGCGCCGACGGGCCGGAGGACATGCGCCCGCTCGGCGAGACGGAGTTCGTGAACGGCATCGCCGCCATGTCGGCCTCCGGCGGCTACGGGTCGGCGCGGGTCGCCGCCGGCATCGTCGGCACGGCCTGGCTCGAACGGGGCGACAGCGCGGCGGCCGTGCTGGACGCCCAGATCGAGGCCGGGCGGGGGCGGTTCCGCGGCATCCGCCGGGGCGCCACATGGCACGAAAGCCCGGAGGTGCCCAACCACCGCACGGAGCCGCCGCCCGGCCTCTACGACAGCGCCGGTTTCCGCGCGGGTCTGGCCCATCTAGCGCCGCGCGGGCTCACCTTCGAGCTCTGGTGCTACCACACCCAGCTCGGTGAGGCGGCGCGGCTGGTCCGCGACTTCCCGGACCAGATTTTCATCCTCGACCATTTCGGCGGACCCATCGGCGTCGGCCCCTATGAGGGACGCGCGGACGAGGTGTTCGCCGACTGGCGCAAGGCCGTGGCGCCCGTCGCCGCCTGCCCGAATGTCATGGCCAAGCTCGGCGGGCTCGCGATGGAGGTCAACGGCTTCGGCTGGCACGAACGGCCCCGCCCGCCGACCAGCCGGGAGCTGATGGACGCCTCGAGGCGCTACTACGAGGCGACCCTGGAGCTGTTCGGCACCGAGCGCTGCCTGTTCGAATCGAACTTCCCGGTCGAGAAGGTGAGCTGCAGCTACACGGTGCTCTGGAACGCCTTCAAACGCCTGACCGCCGGCTACTCGGCACACGAAAAGGCGGCGCTCCACCACGACAACGCCGCCCGCATCTACCGCCTGTGACGGCGCGCGGATGCCGGGTTAGCTTGTCTCACTGGGGCAGCGGCTGAAGCAGCCCGACGACCAAACCGACTATCAGAGCGCCTTGCGCCGCCAGAAGCCCCACCATGATGCCGACCATGCGCCAGGTCAGCCGCGTTTCCAGCGTCGCTAGGTCGGCTTTCGTTGCAAGATATTCGCGGTCTGTGCCAGCAGTGGCGCTTGCGCTGTCGATCGCGGCCCGCAATTGCGTGGCGTGCGCTTTTGCGTGCTCGGGCTTGACACCGGCTGCTTCCAGAGCTTCTACGGCGGCAAGAGTATCGAAAGTGGCAGCCATGCCCGATGATACTCCGGTCCGACGACATTCGATAGGCTGACTTCTTCTGCTGTCTGGCTGACGAAATCGAACACGGTCTCCGCCCGCATCTACCGCCTCTGACGCGGCGCGGAACCGTTCCTCAGGACGGTGGATCGTTCCGCCAGGGCAGGAAGGCGCGGATGCGCTCCCGGTTTGCGCGCACGCCGTCCGGACCGCTCGACAGAAGGCCGCGCCGCGCCAGCGCCTCGACATCGCGCAGCAGCGTCCGGTCCGAAAGCGGCGCGTAGGCCAGAGCGGTCGTCGCATCGAGAGACGCCAGGCGGTTCACCGGAACCGGGCCGGGCTGCCGCGACAGCGCAAGCAGCAGGTCGCGCTGCCTCGGCGCCCCCGCGCCCCTGCTTTCGCGGAACTGCTCATGGACGAAATTGACCCAGGCGACCGCTTCCTGATGCTCCCGGATGACCTCGACCTGTTCGCGCAACCCGTCCGCAAATCCCCGGATTGCGTAGCTTGCGAAGCCGTATATGCCGTTCTCCCGCTCGCTGGCTCTCGCCAGCTGGCGGTAATATTCGGTCCGCGTGAGATTGTAATGGTTGCTGGGCAGATGGCAGGCGGGCTGAGGCAGGCCCGCTTCCAGCAGGATGGCCAGTTCGATCAGCCGCGCCGTGCGTCCGTTGCCGTCGCCGAAGGGATGGATCCAGACGAAATAGAGATGCGCGAAGACCGCCTTGAGGATCGAGAAGGCGTAGCGGTTCCCGTCCGGCAGCGGAAAATCGTTCAGCACCGTGCAAAGCCGGTCCAGCAGGAAAGCGGCGTCGCGCCGGTCCGGGCAGCGGTAGCCGCCGACCGACACATTCACCTCGCGGACCTTTCCGGGCGCGACATGGTCCTCGACCTCAAGATCGCGGAGCACCACGGCGTTCAGCCGCTCTATGCTCTCGACGGTCAGTGCGAAACGGCCGTGCCCGGCAATCTCGCCCCCCACAAGATTGCACGCTTCGACGATGTTCCGGATTTCCTGCCCGAGATAGGCGCGCGACGCCGGAAGCGCTGCCGTCTCGTCGATGACGCCGCGCGCCTCCTCTTCCGAGAGCGTGTTGCCTTCGATGGCGGTGGTGGCGAGCGCGCCCCTGGCGAGATAGAGCTTGTGGACCTCCTCGGCGATGTCCGGGTCGAGCGGCGCACCGGCGATCCGGTCGATCATCGCCGCCGCCTCGCCAAGGGCCAGCCAGTCCGTATGTTGCAGCCGCCCGAGATCGAAGGCAAAGGTCAGCCAGGGATGTGTCCGTTCGTATGGCCGCTGGTTTGTCACTGTCTTTGTCACAAACAAATCCAAGATAAGGTGATTATATTCAACCGGTTACATTATTTCAATGGAAGGTATGACAGGTCAGCTGACAACATTTCTGTCAAACGCCGGCAACAGCGACGCCGCCGCCCTCAACCCATGCGGGCGAGGCGGGCGGCGTAGAAGCCGTCCATGCCGCCGCGGTCCGCCAGCATGGAGGGCAGCGTGCGCAGCGCGCCGTCGGGCGCGGCGGCCTCCGGGAGCGCCGGGAAGGCGACCGGCTCCAGCGCGAATTCGGGCCGTCCGGCGAGGAAGGCGGCGATGCGCTCCGGCCCTTCCTCGGGCTCCAGCGAGCAGCAGGCATAGACCAGCCGCCCGCCCGGGGCGGTGGCGTCGGCCGCGCCGGCGAGGAGGCGGTCCTGGAGCGCGGTCAGCCGGTCGAGCCGCCGCCCGGCCCGGCGGTGCAGGATGTCGGGATGGCGGCGGATCGTGCCGGTGGCGCTGCAGGGCGCATCGAGCAGCACGGCCGGGAAGGGCCTGTCCGGCCGCCACTCGGCGGCGTCCGCCTCGACCCACTCGGCCTCCAGCCCGAGACGGGCGAGGTTGGCGCGGGCCGTCGCCAGTCGGTCGGGCGCGCGATCCAGCGCCGTCACCCGCGCCCCGGCCGCGGCGAGTTGCGCCGTCTTGCCGCCGGGCGCGGCGCAAAGGTCCAGCACGCGCTCGCCGGCGACGGGGCCCAGCATCCGCGCCGGCAGGGCGGCCGCCATGTCCTGGACCCACCAGCCGCCCTCCTCGTATCCGGGCATCCGGCTTACCGCCCCCGGCCGCGCAAGGCGCAGCGAGCCGGTTGGCATGGTCTCGCCCTCCGGCAGCGGCCCCGGCGCGTCCGGCCGGCGAAGCGAGAGGTCGAGCGGCGCGTCCCCGAGATGCGCTTCGGCGACGGCGCGGGCGGCGGCCTCGCCATAGGCCGCCTCCCAGCCGGCCATCAGGCGCGGCGGCGTGTTCAGCCGGGCGGCGTCCTGGGCCTCGACCAGGGCCGGTGCCTCGCGCGCGCAGCGGCGCAGCACGGCGTTGACGAGGCCCTTCATGCGCGCATCCGCCAGGCCGACGGCGGTATCGACGGCCGCATGGGCCGGCACTTCCTCGAACAGTATCTGCGCCATGCCGAGCAGCAGCAGCAGCCGGGTCCGCTCCGCCCGGCGGGGCAGGGGCCGGACAAGGAAGCGCGCCATCAGCGCCTCGATCTGGCCCGCGCGCCTGAGCGCCGTCGCGGCGAGGCGGCGCGCGAAGGCGCGTTGCTCCGGGCTTCCCCTCTCCGGCGGCGGGTCTTCGAGCGGGCGGCCTTCCAGCAGGACGGAAGCGAGAAGGTCGAGAGCGAGCGCGCGGGCCGCGCCGCCGCTCACGCCCAGGGGCCCTTGCGGCGAGGCCCCTGCATCCACGAGGCGCCGGTCGGCGCGCCGCCCGGCCGCCCGGCCGGGCGCGGCCGCTGCGCGCGGGCCATGTCCCGGAGCGCCCGTACCCGGTTCGCCGTCGAGGGATGCGTCGAGAACAGCTTGTCGGCCTTGTGCGCGTGCAGCGGGTTCACGATGAACATATGAGCGGTGGCGGGGTTGCGTTCGGCCGCATGGTTGTCGATGCGGGCGGCGCCCCGCTCCAGGCGTTCGAGCGCGGAGGCGAGCGCCAGCGGGTCGCCGCAGATTTCCGCGCCCAGCCTGTCGGCCTCGTATTCGCGCGCCCGGCTGATCGCCATCTGCACCAGCATGGCCGCCATGGGCGCCAGGACCGCGACGAGCAGGGCGCCGGCGAAGCCGAGCGGACTGTTGCGCCCGCCGCCGAAGAAGAGGCCGAAATTGGCGAGCATCGACACCGCGCCCGCGACCGTCGCGGTGATCGTCATGATGAGCGTGTCGCGGTTCTTCACATGCGCAAGCTCGTGCGCCATCACGCCTTCGACCTCTTTGGGCGAGAGGGTCTGCAAGAGGCCCGTCGTGGCCGCGACAGCGGCGTTCTCCGGGTTGCGCCCGGTGGCGAAGGCATTGGGCTGGTCGTTGCGGACGATATAGACGCGCGGCATCGGCAGGTCCGCACGCTGTGACAGGCGCCGGACCATGGCGTGGAGTTCCGGCTCGCGCCGTTCATCCGCCTCCTCGGCGCCGTACATGGACAGCAGCATCCGGTCCGAGTTCCACCAGGCGAAGGCGTTCATTCCGAGCGCGAAGACGAGCGCGAGGCCCATCCCGACAGGGCCGCCGAGCAGATATCCGACGGCGAGGAACAGGCCGGTCAGGCCGGCGAGCAGGATCGCGGTTCGGGCGAAGTTCGGCATGGGGTGGCGCGGCTCCGCTTGGCAAGGGGCTCCAGCATGCCATATGTAGGCGCCATGTCGCGCAAATCACGCCCCGACGAGCCGACGGTGCAGTACCCGGCGCCCGGCAATGAGCGCCCGCCGCCGCCGGAAGCCCCTGCCGGCGATACGCAGGACAAGCCCGCAAGGCCCGACCCGACGCGCTACGGCGATTGGGAGATCGACGGGCGCTGCATCGACTTTTGACCCCGCTCTGGCGGGCCTGGCTGATCGTCCCGGAGGACCGTGCGGCGGCGGCGGAACGTGTGTTCGAAGGTTGGGCCGACGCCGTCTCCGTCTTCGAGCTTTCCCCGGCCGACCGGCCCCGTCCGAGCGAAGGAGGGCGCGGCGAGGGCTGGGCGAACGACCTCTGGCTGGCGGAGGTCTGCGTGGTGGAGGGACTCGCCGCCGCTCCGCCTGATGCCGGCGACCTGGCGCGCCGCGCCGCGGAAGAGAACCTGCCCGCGCCCGAAACCGCGCCGCTCGCAGAGCGCGACTGGGCGGCGGAAAGCAATGCCGGTCTGCCGTTGCGGCGCGTCGGGCGCATCGCCGTGGGCGACCCCGGCGCGCCGCTGCCGCCGGCTCCCGTGCGCCTCGGCATCGCCGCCGCGACCGCGTTCGGCACGGGCGCGCACCCCAGCACGGAGGGATGCCTTGCCGCACTCGACCGCCTTCGCAGCCGGACGGGACCGGGGAGGCGGCCCCGCGCCGTGCTCGACCTCGGCACGGGCACGGGCATCCTCGCCTTCGCGGCGGTGCGCCTCTGGCCGGGCGTCCGCGTCGCGGCAAGCGATATCGACCCCGCCGCCATCGCGCTGTTCGCCCGCAACGCCCGCGCGAACGGCTTGCGTCTGACCGCCGTGCGGGCGGACGGACCGGCGCATCCTACGCTGAATGCCGGCGCGCCCTATGACGTGATTGTCGCAAACCTCCTTTACAGGCCCCTGCTGCGCCTTGCGCCCGGGATCGCCCGCTCCACCGCGCCCGGCGGCGCCGTCATCATATCGGGCATTCTCGAACGCCAGGAACTGCCGTTGCGCCTCGCGCTGCGCCGCCACGGCCTCCGCTTCCTCCGCTCGCGGCGCCGCGACGGCTGGTCCACGGTCGAGGCCGTCCGGCCCCGCCGCCGGGCGCCATCCCGTTGCAACGGTTGCCGTCAGGGACCGTTCCGCCTATAAACCCTGCAACTATCGTTCAATTCCGCAGCGAGTGAAGCCCATGGCGCGCGTCACCGTCGAGGACTGCGTCCTCAAGGTTCCCAACCGTTTCGATCTGGTCATGCTGGCGGCGCAGCGGTCGCGCGACATCTCCGAGGGCGCGGAGATCACCCTGGACCGCGACCGGGACAAGAATCCCGTCGTGTCGCTGAGGGAGATCGCGGAGGAAACCGTTCCGCTCGACGAGCTCGAGGAAGGCCAGATCCGCAGGCTCCTGCGCCACCGGGAGGAAGAGGAAGACCCGGGCGACGCGCTCGACATGCTGCCGGCCCCGGACCTTCCGGACAGGGGACCGGCGGAGCAGGACCTCAACCTCGACTCCCTCATGCGCGCGATGACCCAGCAGGACGGCGAGTTCCCGCCGCGCGACAGCGGCTAGCGGGACATATGCGCGGGCGCTGCGGGATTCCCTGCCGCCGGACGCGGTAAGCGCTGCCGGGTGCGCGGGATGATTCGGCAGTACGAACTGATCGAACGCATCCGGGCCTACGACCCCGATGCCGACGAACTGCTGATAAACCGCGCCTATGTCTATGCGATGGCCCAGCACGGAAACCAGCTCCGGGCGTCGGGCGATCCCTATATCTCGCATCCGCTCGAAGTCGCCGGCCTGCTGGCCGACATCAAGCTCGACAGCGCCTCCATCATCACGGCCCTGCTGCACGACACCGTCGAGGACACCGATGCGACGCTGGCCGACATCCGCCGCATGTTCGGCAGCGAGGTTTCCCGCCTCGTGGACGGCGTCACCAAGCTCTCCCGAATCGAATCGCAGTCCAGCCGCACCCGGCAGGCGGAGAACCTGCGCAAGCTGGTGCTCGCCATGTCGCAGGACATCCGGGTGCTGCTGGTCAAGCTGGCCGACCGGCTGCACAACATGCGCACGCTGCATTTCGTCTCCGGGGAGGAGAAGCGGCGGCGCATAGCGGCCGAGACGCTCGACATCTATGTGCCGCTCGCCGAGCGGATCGGGATGCAGGACTGGAAGGAGGACCTGGAAGACCGCGCCTTCGCCGTGCTCCAGCCGGACGCCCGCGCCAACATCGTGCAACGCCTCGAACTCCTCGACCGGGAGCGGGGCGACCAGGTCGGGGAGATCATCGAGGCGCTGTCGCAGACGCTCCGGGAGGCGGACGTCGAAGCCGAGGTCACCGGACGGCGCAAGCGCCCGCATTCCATCTGGACCAAGATGCAGCGCAAGCATGTGTCGCTGGAGCAGGTCTCCGACATCATGGCCTTCCGCGTCGTCGTGGACACGGTGATGCACTGCTACGAGGCGCTCGGCCATCTGCATGCCGCCTACCGGGCGGTGCCGGAGCAGTTCAAGGACTACCTCTCCAACCCGAAGGAAAACGGCTACCGCTCGCTCCACACGGTGCTGATCGGCCCGAACGGGCACCGGATCGAAGTGCAGATCCGGAACCGCGAGATGCACGAATTCGCCGAAAACGGCGCCGCCGCCCACTGGCTCTACAAGCAGGAAGGCGGCGGCGTGGACGGGCGCCAGTATGAATGGGTGCAGCAGTTCCTCGACATTCTCGAAAGCGCGTCGAGCCCCGAGGAGTTCCTGTCGCACACCAAGATGCAGCTGTTCCCGGAGCAGGTGTTCTGCTTCACGCCGAAGGGCGACCTGAAAGCCCTGCCCGCCGGGGCGACGCTGGTCGATTTCGCCTATGCCATCCATTCCGAGGTCGGAGACCGCTGCGCCGGCGGACGGGTCAACGGCCGGCAGGTGCCGCTGCGCACCGAGCTGACCAACGGCGACCGGGTCGAGATCGTGACGGCGAACAGCCTGCGCGTCACGCCGGAATGGGACCGGTTCGTCGTCACCGGCAAGGCGAAGGCGCATGTCCGCCGGCATGTGCGCCTGCGCAGGCGCGAAGAGTTCATCAAGCTCGGCCGCCAGCTTCTCGATTCCGAAATGCGCGAAACCGGGCATGCATGGCGCGAGCGCCAGCTGGCGCCCATTGCCGTCAGGCGCGAACTGGACTCCCCGGAAAACCTGCTGGCCGCGATCGGCGACGGGCGCGTCCCGGCGCGCGAAGTGGTGCGGGAGCTCTATCCCGAAGCGCCGCTCGATGCCGACACCGAGACGGTGGTCTCCATCGAACGCGCCCGCCGGCGCCGCGGCGAGCGCCCCCGCCCGCTGCTGATCCGCGGCGTCATCCCCGGCCTCGCCACCCATTTCGCCCGCTGCTGCCACCCGATCCCCGGCGACCGGATCGTCGGCATCATCACCACCGGCAAGGGCGTGACCGTCCATACCGACGAATGCCTGACGCTGGAGAGCTTTTCGCACACCCCGGAACGCTGGATCGAGCTGGACTGGGAAGACGAACCGGAGCAGGAACGGCCGGGCCATGTCGGGCGGATGCGCCTGACCGCCGTCAACAAGCCCGGCACGCTGGCCCATGTCGCCTCCCTGATCGCGGGCAACCAGGCGAATATCTCCAACCTGAAATTCGTCAACCGGCAGCCGGACTTCTTCGACATACTGATCGATGTCGAGGTCAATGACACCCGCCATCTGAACGACATCATGGCTGCCCTGAGCGCCCGGCCGGAGATCGCCTCGGTCAAGCGGGCAAGGCGCTGACGGCAATGGCGATCCTGGGGCGCAAGCGGCGGCAGGGGCTGCCGTCCCGGATCGGCGGGTGGGTCTGGCCGTCCGGGGGCTGGCGGCGGGCGTCCCGCTATCTCGCCATGCGCCTCAGCCGCATTCCGGGCACGCCCTATTCGCTGGCCGCCGGTTTCTCCTGGGGCGCGTTCACCTCCTTCCTGCCCTTTCCGGGGCTGCATTTCGTCATGGCCGCGATCTTTGCGCTCTTGACGCGCTCGAATGTGCTCGCGGCCGCCTTCGGCACGGTGGTGGGCAATCCCTGGACCTTCCCCTTCATCTGGGTCGGCACCTACGAACTCGGCGCGTGGCTCGGCTTCGGGGCGGAGGGCGTCAATTTCACCGACACCTGGGGGCGCGCCTTCCAGGCCGGCATCGAGGGGCGTTTCGGCACCTTCCTGGAGACGGCGCAGCCCCTGCTGCTGGCGATGACGGTCGGCGGCGCGGCTCTGGGCGCGGTCGCCTGGGGGGCGTTCTTCATCATGCTGGCGCCGCTTGTGCGCGCCTATCAGAGACGCAGGCGGGGCCGCATCGCCCGCGCCCGCGCCGGGGATGTCGAGGCATGACAAACCGACCGAGGCTCGGGGTGAACATCGACCATGTCGCAACCGTCCGCAATGCGCGCGGGGTGGCGTATCCGGACCCCGTGCGGGCGGCCCTGCTGGCCTGCGAGGCCGGCGCGGACGGGATCACCGCGCATCTGCGCGAGGACCGCCGCCATATCCGCGACGAGGACATGCGCCGGCTCAAGGAACGGCTGCCGGCGCCGCTCAATTTCGAGATGGCGCCGACCGACGCGATGGTGGAGATCGCCTCCGCCGTCCTGCCGCACGCCGCCTGCCTCGTGCCGGAGAAGCGCGAGGAACTCACCACCGAGGGCGGCCTCGACGCGGCCGGCCTCGGCAGCGCGCTGGGCAGGAGAGTGGAGGCGCTGGCGGCGGCGGGCATCCGGGTCTCGCTGTTCATCGAGCCGGACCCCGGACAGCTTCGCGCCGCGGTGGCGCTGGGCGCGCCTGTGGTGGAGTTGCACACCGGGCGCTATTGCGAACTGGCGGGGCGGGAGCAGGAGGCCGAGCTCGACCGCATCCGCTCGGCGGCGGAACTCGCGGCGGAACTCGGCCTCGAATGCCACGCCGGACACGGGCTGACCTATGACAATGTCGGGCCTGTCGCGGCCATCGAGACGGTGGCCGAGCTGAATATCGGCCATTTCCTCGTCGGCGAGGCCATCTTTGTCGGCCTGGCGGAGGCGGTCCGGCGGATGCGGGCGGCGATGGACCGCGCGCGATGATCGTCGGGCTCGGCAGCGACCTGATCGACATTACCCGGATCGAACGCACGCTGGAGCGCTTCGGCGAGCGTTTCACGCGCCGCGTCTTCACCGAGGCCGAACGGCGGCGCTCGGACCGCCGGCATCTGCGCGCGGCCAGCTACGCCCGGCGCTTCGCGGCCAAGGAGGCCTGCTCCAAGGCGCTCGGCACGGGGCTGCGCCAGGGCGTCTACTGGCGCGACATGGGCGTGGTCAACCTGCCGGGCGGACGCCCGACATTGCAGCTGACCGGCGGCGCGGCCAGGCGGCTTGCAAGCCTTTTGCCGCCGGGCACCCGCGCGCGCATCGACCTCACCATCACCGACGAGCCGCCATTGGCCCACGCTCTGGTCATCATCACCGCGCTGCCGGCGAATGCGGCGAATGGCGGCGCTTGACAGCCGGCCGCCCGGCGGCGTTCTATCCGGGCCGCATCCGCGCCGGCGGGAATCCGGCATTTCCTCATCCAGGTCGCAGCACCCGTGAAAGAAACCGTCAAGACCATCGTCTATGCCGGCCTGATCGCCCTTGGCATCCGCAGTTTCCTCTTCGAGCCCTTCACGATCCCCTCCGGCTCGATGCTGCAGACCCTGCTGGTCGGGGATTTCCTGTTCGTCTCCAAATATTCCTACGGTTACAGCCGCTATTCGCTGCCGTTCGGCCTGCCGCTGGTTCCGGGGCCGGGGCGCCTGTTCGGGGAGGGGCCCGAGCGCGGCGATGTGGCGGTGTTCAAGAATCCGGTCGCGCCGAAGATCGATTTCGTGAAGCGCGTCGTCGGCTTGCCGGGCGACACCGTCCAGATGCGCAGCGGCCGTCTGTTCATCAATGGGACGCCGGTGGCGCGCGGACGCATCGGGCCGACGAACTACCGCGACAAATACGGGATCGTGAAGCGGGCCATCCGTTACCGGGAGACCCTGCCGAACGGCCGCTCCTACGAGATCCTGGAGGAAAGCGATTCCGGCCCCGCCGACAACACGCCGGTGTTCGAGGTGCCGGAGGACCACTATTTCGCCATGGGCGACAATCGGGACAACTCCACCGACAGCCGCTTCCTCAACCATGTGGGCTACATCCCGACGGAGAATTTCGTCGGGCGGGCGGAAATCCTGTTCTTTTCCCTCGACCACGACACCAGCTTCTGGGAGCTCTGGAGATATCCGTCCGGGGTTCGCTGGGAGCGCCTTTTCGACGCGATAGGACCGTGAACGCCCGGTTTCGCGCCGCGCTCGGCCATGAGTTCGCCGACCCCGGCCTGCTCCGGCAGGCGCTGACCCATCCGAGCGCGCCGGGGCGCGGGGACGGCGCGTTCCAGCGGCTGGAGTTCCTCGGCGACCGCGTGCTGGGCCTTGTCGTGGCCGAGATGCTGCTGGAGCGCTTCCCCGAAGTGGACGAAGGCGGGGTCGGCCTGCGCATGTCCGTGCTGGTGAGCGAGGAGACGCTGATCGAGGTCGCAAGGGAAACGGGCCTCGACGCGGCTCTCATGCGGGACCCGAAGGCCCGCGACAGGCGCATGGCGGAGAAGCCGGCGGCGGACGCCTGCGAGGCGGTCATCGCGGCGCTCTACCTCGACGGCGGGCTCGACGCCGCGCGGCAGTTCGTGCGCCGCCACTGGCGGGCGCTGGTCGAGCGCCATGCGGAGGTGGAGCGCGACGCCCGCAGCCGCCTGCAGGAATGGAGCCACGCCCGCGCGCTCGGCCAGCCGGTCTATACCGTCCGCGCGCGCCGCGGCCCCGCGCACCGCCCCGAATTCGAGGTCGAGGCCGCGCTGTCCAGCGGCGAACGGGCCAAGGGGTCCGGCGGCTCCAAGCGCGCCGCCGCCGCGGCCGCGGCCGCCGCCCTGCTCGAAAAGCTCGAATGACCGCGCGCCGGGCCGGCTTCGTCGCCCTGCTGGGCGCGCCCAATGCCGGCAAGTCCACCCTGCTCAACCGGCTGGTCGGCGCCAAGGTCTCCATCGTCACCCCCAAGGCGCAGACCACGCGCTCGCGCGTGCTCGGCATCCGCATCAAGGGCGCATCCCAGGTCATCTTCGTGGACACGCCCGGCATATTCGAGCCGCAGCGGCGGCTGGAGCGCGCGATGGTGCGCCGCGCCTGGCGCGCTGCGGGCGATGCCGACATCACCGTGCTGCTCGTCGATGCCGCGCGCCGGCCGGGCGCCCGCGAGGCGGATATCGTCGCGGGCCTCAAGGCGGGCGGCGGACAGGCGGTGCTGGCGCTCAACAAGATCGACCTGATCGCGCGCGAACGGCTGCTGGCGCGCGCCGACCGGCTCTACGCAACGGGCTGCTTCAGCGATGTCTTCATGGTCTCGGCGCTGACCGGCGACGGCGTGGACGACCTGTTCGAGCATCTTGCGGGGCGCCTGCCGGAGGGTCCCTGGCTCTATCCCGAGGACGACCTCTCCGACGTGCCGCTGCGCTTCCTCGCCGCCGAGATCACGCGCGAGAAGCTGTTCCTGCGCCTGCATGACGAGATTCCCTACGACATCGCGACCGAAACGGCGGACTGGCAGGAGTTCGACAATGGCGGCGTGCGCATCGACCAGACGGTCTATGTGCGCCGGACGAGCCAGCGCGCGATCGTGCTCGGCAAGGGCGGCGCGCGCATCAAGGCCATCCGCGAGGCCGCGCAGGCGGAGCTGGCCGAAGCGCTCGACCGGCCGGTCCACCTGTTCCTGACGGTGAGGGTGCGCGAGGGCTGGCCCGACGACCCGGAGCGCTTCCGCGACCTCGGCCTCGACTACAATGTCTGAACCGGGGCGCGGGGATGATTCCGCGGCCGGCGGCAGGAGCCGTTCGTGACTTTCGTATATAATCCCCGACCGCTTGCCCGTCCGTATCGGGCGCGGCTCGAGGAATCCTGAAACCGCACCGGAGGGGACATCATGGCCAGGTTCGTCATGCTCGGAAAATACACGCAGGGGTCGATGGACGGGATCAGCGCATCGCGCACCGACCGGGCGGCGGAGGTGGTCCGCGAGAGCGGCGGCGAGGTGGTCGGCATATACGCGCTGCTCGGGGCCTTCGACCTCATCCTCATCGTTGACTTGCCGGATGTCGAGACCGCGATGCAGGTCTCGCTGAAACTGACGCGCCTGACCGGGGTCGGCTTCCTGACCTCCCCCGCCGTCGATGTGGAGACATTCGACGCCCTCGCTTCGGGGTAGGGCGCGACCCGCCGGACCCGGCGGTTCTCCAGCGACGGTGAAACGCGGCCCGCGCAGGCGGCCGTCATCGCCGAGGCCGTCCGCCGCCTCGCCGAACTGCACAACCGCTGGCCTCAACCCGCCCGAATGGGTCGAATGGCGGGAGAAACCTGCCCGCCGCCCGCAACGAGAAAGCCGCGACGGAACTCCGCAAGCGAACCCTGACGAACCTCTATAACGCCCGCCCCCAATGGCTCGCCGACACCTATGCGGCGCTGGATGCCCATGGCTACGGCCTATGGCTGGAACGCGGAAATCGGCGAGGCGGAGGCGCTGAGGGAATTGCTGGCGTTCAATCGCCGGGCTATGCTTCAAGCAGGGAAGTAAACGGTTTCAGCGCCTATGAAGGAACTGCGGAACTTTGGAACAACTGAAATCCATCGACAACATTAACAATCTTTATGCGGCCATGGGCCTCCTTGTGCCGGGCCTCATTATCCTATTTGTCCGTTCTCAATTTGTAACCGGCCGAATGCCATCGCATTCGGCGATGCTTCTGAGCTATCTCGCGGTTTCCCTTGTCTATTACGCTCTGTCGTTTCTTCTTCTGGACCCGATCCAGCGTTTGAGTGAACGAGAATATGGTAGAGAAGTGATCTGGTCTATCTTGATTTTCATTGGACCTGCACTTATCGGTCTCTTACTCGGAATTAATATTAGGAAGAACTTGTTGCACCGCTTTCTCCAGCGTTGCGGCCTCAATCTTGTCCATCCGATCACAACAGCATGGGATTGGAAATTCGGGAATATGACCGAACAATGGGTCTTGGTTACCCTTAAGGATGATACCCGATTCGTCGGTTTCTGCGGGCAGAGCTCCTTCATATCGTCTGATCCGACCAATCGTGACATTTACATTGAGCAAATTTACGATATAGATAATACGGGTAGCTGGTCCTCGCCCGGTCCGAAGGGGGTTCTCATCGCGCCGGGTGAGGTCAAGACGATAGAATTCTGGCCTTACACTCCAGAGGATGATGCCGATGAGCAAGTCTGACAAGCCGGTGAAGCCACCGCCACCAATCCAAAATCGGGGATACCAGCCTGTAGACGTTACATTCGGCTACAGGCCGCGACCGCAGGACGGGCACCAGCCCACGGCCAGCCAGGGCGCTCCCGCCAAGGCGCCATCAAATCCGCCGAACCAAGGAACCTCCGGCAAGAAGTGAAGGAACGATGGCAGACGGCGAAGACGGTCTGCGCGACGATCCCGACGAACTCGCTATCCTCGGAGGCGAGTGGGAGGCGATCTTTGGCGAGTCGATGCCATGGGGCTTTGGGATCGGCGAGGATCAGATCCCGATGCTGTGCCAGTGCATCGCGAAGCATAGCCGGGAACCGCTGAAAGCCTACATCGCCACGATCCCGCTAGGGACCTTTTACTGACCCGGCGCCCGCCGACACTCTGCGGCGGGATATCCCAATGGCGTGCTTCCGGCGATTGGGCGATGCCGCAGCGACGAGGCGCGGAAGACGGCGTTTACCCGGAAAGACAGGATCGGGGCAGTCGAACCAGCCGCTACTCGGCCGGCGCTTCGCCGCCGGCCGAGTAGCGGCGTAGGATGTAATTTCTGACGAAGGTGAGCTTGCCCCTCACCTCCGCCAGCCCCTGTTCCACAGCCCGTGACGCGCGCCGGTGCAGCCCGTTCGCGATGCCGCGAAATCGGATGGACAGATTTGTTCCTTAATTTTGTAAAAATTCCTTGTTTGGCATTGACCAAGGGAACGCCTTGCCTATATAGGCCGGGAGGAGGCGGTATCCGGAGGCCGCATCCGTTCGCGCCGGCGCGAAAAGGCCCCTGGGAAGGTGACGGGACAGGTGTGCCCGATGCCCGGGCCTTCGCGCTCGCGCGGGCGCGCAGGCGCAATCAGGCGCACGAACCGCGCCGCCGCGAAACGCGCGCCTGCGCCCGGGCGCAGGCGGGCGCAGGATACGCGCGAAACAGGGTCCCGCCGCAGGGAGGAACCGGCGGCGGGGAGAACGGAACGAACAGGGTTCGAAAGGAGAGACTTATGCCGAAGACGCAAGGCCAGGTGAAGCGGAGGACATACCCAGGGGACGTGTCCGGAACGGGGGCCTTATGCCCGGATCGACCGCAGAACATGCTTCCGGCGCATGGCGAACATGACATTCCATGACATCGCACGGCCTCCTCATGACGAAACATGACATCCACGGGGAGGGGACGGCCCCGCCGCTATCGCGCGGGCGGGCGAGCGCGCGCGCAGCCGGGCGCGCATTATGCGCGCGAGAGGAGCGCTCCTCCGGCGGCGGGACGTCCGGGACCGCAGACCGGCAAGGAGGCTGCAATGCCTTGCGAACGGCCTGGGCGGAGACCGGCCCCATGACGGAACATGACAGATCATGACATTTCCGCAGGGTCTCGCCGCCGCCGGCGGAGCGCGGCTGCGGGCGCAGGGGCGCCGGGGGGCGAACGGTGGTATGACGCCCGGCGATGATCGACTGGACCGACCGCGCCGTCATGCTCTCGGCCCGTCCCTTCGGGGAGGGCAAGGCCGTCGCGCAGGCGTTGACCGAGGCGCATGGACGCCATGCCGGGCTGGTGCAGGGCGCGCGCCGCCACGCCGAGGCGCTCCAGCCGGGAACGCTGGCGACGGTGCGCTGGCGGGCGCGGCTCAGCGACCAGCTCGGCACGTTTTCCTGCGAGGCGGAGACGGCCCATGCCGCGCTCTGGCTGGACGACCCGGCGCGGCTGGCGGCGCTCCAGAGCGCCTGCGCGGTGGCGGAAATGGGCCTGCCGGAGCGCGAGCCGCACCCGGCCGCGTTCTCCGGGCTCGCCGCCTTTCTGGAGACGCTGGCGGGCGAAGCCTGGCCGGCGGCCTATGTGGGCTACGAGGTGGCGCTGCTGGCCGAGCTCGGCTTCGGCCTCGACCTGGAGCGCTGCGCAGTCACCGGCGCCCGCGCGGGGCTGGCCTGGGTGTCGCCGCGGTCCGGCAGGGCCGTCACGCGCGAGGCGGGCGAGCCGTGGCGGGAGCGGCTGCTGGCCCTGCCGGGGTTCCTCTCCGGCGCGCCGGAGTTCGCGCCTTCGGACATTCGCGACGGCCTCGCGCTGACGGGCCATTTCCTCGCGCGCCATATCGCCGGAGCCGTGGACCGCCCCCTGCCCGCCGCGCGCCTGCGCCTCGCGGATTGTTTCGCGGACTGAGGAGGCCTATTCTGTAACGGACCCCGATTCGGAGCATCCGCAGCGCGCCGTGTCCGACGAAACCGCCGGAATCGTTGAGCCCGTCCCCTTCAGCACGGCGCTGGGCGAGCGGTATCTTGCCTATGCGCTCTCGACGATTACCGCGCGCTCGCTCCCGGATGTGCGCGACGGGCTGAAGCCGGTCCACCGCCGCCTCGTCCACGCCATGCGCGAGCTCGGGCTCGACCCCGCCGCCGGTTTCAAGAAATGCGCGCGCGTCGTCGGCGACGTCATGGGCAAATACCACCCCCATGGCGACGCGGCGATCTACGACGCGATGGTGCGCCTTGCGCAGGAATTCGCCGTCCGCTACCCGCTGGTCGAAGGCCACGGCAATTTCGGCAATATCGACGGCGATAACGCCGCCGCCATGCGCTACACCGAGGCGCGGCTGACGGCGGTGGCCGAGGCGCTGCTGGAAGGCATCGACGAGGACGCCGTCGATTTCCGCGAGACCTATGACGGCGAGGGCCGCGAGCCGGCGGTGCTGCCGGCGGCCTTCCCCAACCTGCTCGCCAACGGCGCGCAGGGCATCGCGGTCGGCATGGCGACCAACATCCCGCCGCACAATGCGGGCGAACTCGCCGCCGCCCTGCTGCACCTGATCCGCTGGCCGACCGCGAAGGACGAAAAGATCGCGCAACTCGTGCCGGGCCCGGACTTCCCCACCGGCGGCTGCCTCACCGAAGACCCGGCGGCCGTGGCCGAGGCCTACCGGACCGGACGCGGCAGCCTGCGGGTCAGGGCGCGCTGGGAAGTGGAGAAGCTCGAACGCGGCCACTGGCGCGCGGTCATCACC
>JAJDVH010000174.1 GCA_022826185.1 Alphaproteobacteria bacterium | reverse complement strand
GATGCATTTCGTCGGCCCGGACCAGCTTCACGGCTATGAGGAGCGCATCACCACCGATGTCTATCCGGCGGATTTCCTCTGGTCGCCGGACTGGCGGCTCGGCGGGGAAAGCTGGCTTGAATGGTACCACAGCATGCGCGCGGTGCTGGACGCGGGGACGCACCGGCGGAGCGTCAATATCGCCTATGACGACGAGGTGGAGTTCGAGGCGGTACGCTGGCTGCACGAGCATGCGGACGAAGGCGACGGACGGCCCTTCGCGCTCACGGTCTCGTTCTTCTCGCCGCACGACCCCTATCTGGCCCCGCCGGCCTGGTGGGAGCGTTACCGCGACGCCGGGATCGACAGGCCGCGCATCCCCGACATCCCGCCGGGCGAGCGTGACCCGCACAGCCGCCGCCACTGGTTCCTGACCGGGCGGCACCTGGACCCCGTCGGCGAGGAGGACGTGCTGCGCATGCGCCGCGCTTACTACGCGGTGACGAGCTATGTGGATGCGAAGCTGGGCAGGCTGCTCGACACGCTGGCCGCGATCGGCGCGGCGGACGACACGCTCATCGTGTTCACCTCCGACCACGGCGACTCGCTCGGCGAGCGCGGGCTGTTCTTCAAGATGTCGTTCTTCGAGTGGTCGGTCCGGGTGCCGCTGATCCTGCATGCGCCCTTCGCCTTCGGTCCCCGGCGGGTGCGCGAGAACGTCTCCCATCTGGACCTGTTCCCGACCCTGCTGGAACTGGCGGGCGACGGCGCCCTGCCGGAGCTCGCCCTGCCGATAGACGGGCGCTCGCTCGTCCCGCTCGCGACAGGGCGCGCGGCGGACTGGCCGGATACGGTGCTCGCGGAATACACGGCGGAAGGCGTGACCGCGCCTCTTCTCATGGTCCGCAAGGGGCCGCACAAGCTGATAACGGGTCCCGGGGACCCGCCGCTGCTGTTCGACCTCGACGCCGACCCGGACGAAACCCGGAACCTCGCCGACGCGCCCGGCCATGCGTCCGTCAGGGCCGAACTCGAAGCGGTCGCGGCCCGGACCTGGGACGTGCCCGCCCTCGACCGGGCGGTGCGCGATACGCAGGCGGCGCGGCATCTCGTGGGCGGGGCGCTCGCGACCGGCGCCCGCAAGCCCTGGGATTACCAGCCCTTGCGGGACGCCTCGAAGTCCTATTACCGCGAGGGCAGCGACGTTCAGGACGCCTATTCGGGCCGCATAGGGTGACGCAACATGTACACGCGTCCCATCCTCTTCACGGTCACGCCGGAGATGTGCAGCGTCGGGAGCCTACACCTCGACCTTGTGAACGAAAATCCGCCGCGAGGTTACATAACGCCTCAATGATCCCTGCGGACGCCGACACGAGCCGGCGGGCCGGGGTTCAGCTTCCGCTCAACTTATACGTCATGATGCCGCGTCGCCCACCCATCATCGTCGCCTCAATTGACGCCGAATGTCCAAAAGCGGAACATGCCGGGATGCGCCCCCATCCATCATTCGCTCCAGAAATTGGGACCGGCCCTTTCTGGCCTCGGAGAGATCAGGTCCCACGCGCCGCTCAGATGGCTCGATACGTGGCGGCGCTCCGGCGTTACCGAAGACGTCATTCTCGTTATGCTAGTTCGCATTGTTACGTGCCGGAATTGCTGGCGTGTTGAAGATTTTCACGCGTTTCAGGAGCCTGTACCAGCCGCAGATTGGCATAGTAGTTTGCGCCATACTGGTTGTATTAATTCTAGCACTATATGGGAATTTTTATGTTGGAATACCGTTGCTATTTGCAACGATAATCTATGCTATGCAACTAGCCTTTGTCAGAGCGATATTTGTCAATAAATTGCATAATCACTGGGAAATGATGATTGAATTCATCAAGATAAAAAATCAAGATTCAGCCGATATTTCCCTGTCATATAGATTCTTCGGGCTGGCCTGCTGGGGCGCCTCGATTTTTATTTACCTCTTTTCTTTATTGGTCCTGATTGCAATTTCGATTTATATCAGCTTCGATAAATCGTCGTACTTGATTGCGTCTATGTTTGGATTTTTGGCCATTATGGCAGCTGTACTCTCTTGGAGTAGGAAGGCCACATCGATGCCCGACATGGAAAAGATAAAGCGAATTGTTTTTTCTAAATCTTTGGATAGATTGATATCGAGATTTGATCGGGTGGGAATTGCAGGAGCGATTTTGTCATTGGTAATCGCACTCCATGCGCTCGGTTCATTTTTCTTTTGTGATCTCGATCGTTTAAGTTTCGAATTAAATGATGCATGTTGTATCAAAGAAATACAAAAAGAATTGAGCCACATAACATATTTTCATTCATTCGCAATGATGAGCGGAGTATTGTATGTCTATAGTACACATTATATCATGTCTTCGGTCAATACGGAGTCTTTGAATCTCGCTTTTCGGCTGATAGCCGCAGGTGCATTAATCTTCTATGGTTCGGTTCAGACCGTTATTCTTATCGCAACTCATCTGCCGATTTATGTTTACGTATACATGATCGGACCTGGCGGTGACTTGCCGATACAGGAAGTCATTGTCACCCTCACACCCGCCATGGTAGGTGTTGTTGGTGGATTCCTCTCAGGATTACCGGGAAGAAAATGAGGCGATATATTCCCCGGGGGTTTGTCACGGCAATTTCAATCGCGCTTCGACATACCCATTCGGCATGTGCAAGTCGAGCCGGTGTGCGGCCGGTCCACGATGCCGACGCATCGTCTGTATCGGGCCCGGACGGGTGGTCCTTGAAGTCGAGCAGGCGAAGATGAATGCGGGCAGCGCCCTTTTGCGGGCGCGGACTATGCCAACAGTCGTCTGCCCTTAGCGTCCCACGCCGCTGGAGTACATTCATGGTCGCGACGGTAGCGGACATCGGGTCAGCGAGTTCGACGGTCCACTATTTCGAGCAGGACGGCTACTACGCGAAGGGCGACCCGGAGCACCGCAAGGCGAGCTTCTGGCACGGGGAGCTGGCGCGGGCTTTGCGCCTGGGGCGGCATGTCTCGCCGAAGCGGTTCAACGCGATTCTTCAGGGCTACGTGCCCGGCACGGATATCCGGCTGGGCCGCCTGCGAGACGGGGAGCACCAGCACCGTCCGGGGGTGGACATCACGCTGTCGGCGCCGAAGTCGGTATCGCTGGCGGCGCTGCTGCACGGGGACCGGCGGGTGATCCGCGCGCATGACGAGGCGGTGCGCGCGGCGCTGGACCGGGTGGAGGCGGAGCTGTTGCAGACGCGGGGCTGGGACCCGGCGACGCGGCGCCGGCCGCGGGTGAAGGCGCACGGCATGATCGCGGCGACCTTCCGGCACCTGGCGAGCCGCAATCTCGACCCGCAGCTGCACACGCACTGCGTGGTGGCGAACATGACCCGGAACGGGGCGGGCGCGTGGCGGAGCATCGAGGCGACGGCGATCCGCCGGAACAAGAAGCTGATCGGCGCGCATTACCGCAACGAGTTGGCGCGGCGGCTGGAGGCGCTCGGCTACGGGATCTTGCCGACCATGATCGGGCCGGTGCCGGGGTTCGAGCTGGAGGGCTACGACCGGGAGGTGCGCGACGCGTTCTCGACCCGGCGGAGGGACATACTGGAGGATATCAGGCGGCGCGGCGGGGCCTACAGCGCGGCGCGGGCGCAGCAGGCGGCGCTCTACACGCGGCGTCGCAAGGCGGAACCGTCCATGCCGGAGTTGCGGCGGATCTGGCGGCGGCGCGCGCGCGAGGCTGGTCTCGTGTCCCGCGAGGCGGCGGCGCGGGCGAGGCGCAGTCTGCGCGCAGAGAGGCAGGCGGAGGCGCGCCCCGTCCTGCCGGTCCATGAAGCGGTCTGGCGGGCGGTGGCGCATCTTGAGGAGCGGTCTTCGGTGTTCGCGGCCGGCGACATCGCGGCGCATGCGCTCGGCCAGGCGCCGGGGCGGTATTCGCTGCGCGAGGTCGAGGCGGCGGTGGAGGAGCTGCGGCGCGACGGCCATCTCGTTGCGGCGGTGCTGCGCGGCGCGGACCGGGCGTTCGTCACCGACCGGGCGCTCCGGGCCGAGCGCGGCAATATCGCCTGGATGAGGGAGGGCGCCGGGGCGGGGGCGCCGATGGCGGACGGGGCGGCGGTGGAGAGGGAGCTTGCCGCCGGTCCGCTGACCGAGGGCCAGCGCGAGGCGGTGCGCACGATCCTGCTGTCGCCGGACAGGGTGGTGGGCGTGCAGGGCCATGCGGGCACGGGCAAGACGGTCATGCTGCGCGAGACGGCGCGGCTTGCCGGAGCGCGCAAGGTAGTGGGGCTGGCGCCGTCGATGGCGGCGGTCGGGGCGCTGGAGCGGGAGGCGGGCATCCCGGCGCGGACGCTGCAATGGTTCCTGGCGCGCCACCGGGACATCGGCGACCGGATTGCGGGGCCGGAGCGTCTGGCCGAGGCGCGGCTCGCGTTCGGCGGCGCGGTGCTGGCGGTGGACGAGGCCTCGATGGTGAGTTCGGCGCAGATGCGCCAGCTGATGCGGATATCGGAACGGATCGGCATCGCGCGCCTGGCGCTGGTCGGCGACAGCGGGCAGCTGCGATCGGTGGAGGCCGGTCAGCCGTTCCGGCAGCTCCAGCAGGCGGGCATGGCGACGGCGCGCATGGACGAGGTGCTGCGCCAGCGCGACCCCGACCTGCGCGAGGCGATCGCGGCCATCCGGGAGGGCGAGCCGGCGGAGGCCGTGGAGCGGCTTGGCGACAATGTCCACGAGGCGGAGGCGGACGAGCTCGGCGAGGCGGCGGCCCGGCTCTGGCTCTCGCTGCACCCGGAGGCGCGCGCCCGGACGGCGATCCTGGCGCCGACGCATGCGCTTCGGGAGGACATCAACGAGGCGGTGCGCGAGGGGCTTCGCGACGAGGGCGCGCTGCACGGGCGGGTTCTGGAGATCGACCGGCTTGTCGGCCTCGGCCTCACGCGCGCGCAGAAGGCGGATGTCGCCAACTACCGTCCCGGCGACGTGCTGGTCTTCCACAACGACATCCACCAGTACCGGGTGAAGGCCGACGACGCCTGCACGGTGACGGGAGCGGAGGGCGGCCGGGTGCTGCTGGAGCATCCCGACGGACGGCCGCGCCGGATCGATCCGTCGAAGCCGGTCCGCTACCGCTACGAGGCCTACGAGACGCGCCCGATCCGCCTCCAGGCGGGCGACCGCATCCGCTGGACGCGCAACGACAGGAAGCGCGGCCTGGTCAATGGCGGCGAGGCGGAGGTGCTCGCCATCGGCCCCCGGCTGGTGAAGATCGGCATCGAGGACGGCCGCACGCTCTCCATGCGCAGGGAGGACCCGCAGCTGCGCCATGTGGACCATGCCTGGAGCGCGACCCTGCATGCGGCGCAGGGCACGACCCGCGACAATGCGATCGTGGTGCTGGACTCGGGCCATGGCCTGCC
>JAJDVH010000228.1 GCA_022826185.1 Alphaproteobacteria bacterium | reverse complement strand
GCCCATCGGCGCCTTCAAGATTCGCGGCGGGCTCGCCTATATGGCGCAGTGCGAAGCGGACGGCATGGTGACGGCGACGCGCGGCAATCACGGCCAGTCCGTCGCCTATGCCGCCCGGCAGGCGGGCAAGCGGGTCACGGTCGTCGTGCCGGAGGGCAACAGCCGCGAGAAAAATGCCGCCATGCGGGCCTTCGGAGCCGATCTGGTCGTGCATGGGCGGGACTTCCAGGACTCGTTCGAGCACGCCCGCGCGCTTGCCGACGGCGAGGGCTTGCACTTCCTGGCGTCCTTCCATCCGGCGCTGGTGGCCGGGGTGGCGACCTGCAGCTACGAGCTTCTCAGCGCCGCCCCTCATCTGGACACGCTCTATGTGCCCATCGGGCTCGGCTCCGGCATTTGCGGCGCGATAGCCGCGCGCGAGGCGCTGGGGCTGAGCACGGAGGTCGTCGGCGTGGTCGCCCAAAAGGCGCCGTGCTATGCGCTGAGTTTCGAGGCGGGCCGGGCGGTTTCCACCAACAGCGCCGACACCATGGCCGACGGTGTGGCGTGCCGCACTCCGAACGAGGCCGCGCTCGCCATTATCCTTGAGCACGCGGCCCGCATCGTCACCGTGGATGACGAGGAAATCGAGGCGGCCATGCGCCACTATTTCACCGACACCCACAATGTGATCGAAGGCGCGGGCGCAGCCCCCCTGGCGGCGCTGCTGAAGGAACGGGAGCGGATGGCCGGCAAGGCGGTCGGCCTGGTGGCGAGCGGCGGCAATATCGACATCGAAGTCTATCGCCGGGTGCTCGCCGGGGACTGACCGGGATTATGAGGGACAGGCATCCATGAAGGCGTCGATCGGCGTCGGCGGCTACGATCGGAGTGCCGGCGTAGAGCTCACCGAGTTCGTGCAGGAGGCCGAGCGGCTGGGCGTGGATACCGCCTGGTCCGCCGAGGCGTGGGGAGCGGACGCCGCCACCTCGCTCGCCTTCCTTGCGGGACGGACGACGCGCATCCGGCTCGGCACGGGCATCATGCAGATCAGCGCCCGCGCGCCGTCCATGACCGCCATGACGGCGCTCTCACTGCACCATCTCTCCGGCGGGCGCTTTGCACTGGGCCTCGGCGTCAGCGGCCCGCAAGTGGTGGAAGGGCTGCACGGCGCAGCCTATGCGCGCCCGCTCTCGCGGCTCAGGGAGACGGTCGCCATTATGCGCATGGCGTTTGCGGGCGAGAAACTGCAGTTCGAGGGCGCGGAATACCGGCTGCCGCGGCCGGGCGGCGAGGGCAAGGCGATCCGGCTGGATTTCCCTCCGACGGAGATACCCATCTACCTGGCGACGCTCGGGCCCCGGGCGCTTGAATTTACGGGCGAGGCGGCGGACGGCTGGCTCGGCACCTCCTTTTCGCCGGACTATCCGGACGCGCATCTCGACTATCTCCGCCGGGGCGCCGGGCGCGCCGGACGCGCGCTCTCGGACCTCGACCTGGAGGCGGCCTGCACGGTCGCCATCGGCGAGGATGTCGAGCGGATGATCGAGGACCGCCGCCCCGGCGTCGCCTTCCAGATGGGCGCCATGGGGTCCGCACGCACCAACTTCTACAACGACGCCTTCCGCCGGGCGGGCTTCGAGGACGATGCGCGGGCGATCCAGCGGCTCTGGATCGAAGGCAAGCGCGAGGAGGCGGCGAAGCGCGTGCCGGACGAGATGATTACCGCCTTCGGCGCCATCGGCACGCCGGACATGGTGCGCGCCCGCTTCGAGGCCTACCGGGATTGCGGCATCGACGGGCTGACCTTCCGTTTCGATGCCCGGCTCGACCGCAAGGCGAGGATCGTCCAATTGGAACAGGCGATGGACCTGTTGCCATGACGGCGCTCGTATTGCTGCGCCACGGCCAGAGCGCGTGGAACCTGGAGGACCGGTTCACCGGCTGGGTCGATGTGGACCTGACCGAAGCCGGCGTGGCGGAGGCGGAGCGGGCGGGCGATGCGCTCCGCGAGAACGGGTTCGATTTCGATGTCTGCTACACCTCGGTGCTGAAGCGCGCCGTGCGCACGCTCTGGATCGCGCTCGACCGCATGGACCGGATGTGGCTGCCGGTCATCCGCGACTGGCGGTTGAACGAGCGCCATTACGGCGGCCTCACCGGCCTCAACAAGCAGGAGATGCGCGAGCTTCACGGCGAGGAACAGGTGCATGTCTGGCGGCGCAGCTTCGACACGCCGCCGCCCGCCCTCGAACGCGACGACCCGCGCTGGCGGGAGCAGGCGGCCGACCGGCGCTATGCCGGCGTGCCCGGCGGGGTGCCGACCTACGAGACGCTGAAGCTCACCATCGAGCGGGTCCGGCCCTATTGGGACGCCGAAATCGCGCCCAGGGTTGCGCGCGGCGAACGGGTGCTGATCTCCGCGCATGGCAACTCGCTGCGCGCGCTCATCAAGCATCTCGAAGGCATTTCGGACGCGGACATTCCCTCATTCGAGATCGCGACCGGGCGCCCGCGCGTCTATGAGCTCGACGACGGGCTGAAACCCGTCAACGTCTTCGACCTCGACTGAGATGCAGTTCCGCCGCCGCCCGACCGTCGCCGTCCTGCCGCTTGCGGGCGTCATCGGCGTGCCGGGCCGCAGCGGCGCCCGCGCGCTCACCTATGAGGCGGTGGCGCCGGGAATTGAACGCGCCTTTGGCTACAAGCGTCTGGAAGCCGTCGCGCTTTCGATCAACAGCCCCGGCGGCAGCGCCGTACAATCGGCCCGCATCGCCGACCGCATCCGCAGGCTCGGCGAGGAGAAGTGCGTGCCGGTATTGAGCTTCGTGGACGATATCGGCGCGTCGGGCGGCTATTGGCTTGCCTGCGCCGGATCGGAAATCTTCGTCCATCCTGCATCCATCCTCGGCTCTATCGGTGTCATCTTCGCCGGGTTCGGGTTCGACGGCGCGCTCGGGCGGCTCGGCATCGAGCGCCGGGTGCATGCGCTGGGCGAGCGCAAGGGGATGCTGGACCCGTTCCGACCCGAAAGGCCGGAAGACGTCGAAACGCTGCGCGCCATGCAGGAAGACATTCACGGCGTCTTCATCGAATGGGTGCGCGAGCGCCGGGGCGTGCGCCTGAAGGAGGAGGGGAACGACCTCTTTTCCGGCAAGGTGTGGACGGGCCGGCAAGCGGTCGAGCTCGGCCTTGCCGACGGCCTGGGCGAGATGCGCCAGGTAGTCCGCGAGCGGTTCGGCAAGCGGGTCCGGCTGCGCACCGCGCTCCGCCGCCGCCGGCGTTTCCCCTTGCTGCCGGCGCTGCCGGGCCTTGCCGACGCGGTAGAGGAGCGGTTGCTTTGGGCGCGCTATGGCCTATGAAGAAGGCGTAGAACGGAGGACCGGTCCATGCTCTGGAAATTTCTGCTTGTCGCCGCTGTCATCGTAATGGTGATTTTCGGCTGGAAGCGGATCGAAGGCATGGCCCGCAAGGCCAACAGGCTGGTGAACAAGGTGCGGGACGAGCGGGACGGCGAGCCCATCGACCTCGAACGCGATCCGGATAGCGGGTCCTACCGGAGGCGGGACCGGGACTGATGCGCACGCGCGTTGACGCCGACCGGTGCGCCTGGGCCGCAGCCGGGCCATGACGGCCGCGCCGAGCTTCCAGCACCTGATCCTGGCGCTCCAGCGTTTCTGGGCGGGGCAGGGCTGCGCCGTGCTGCAGCCCTATGACATGCAGGTGGGGGCGGGCACCTTCCACCCGGCGACGACCTTGCGCTCGCTCGGGCCGGAGCCCTGGCGCACAGCCTATGTGCAGCCCTCGCGCCGCCCGACCGACGGGCGCTACGGCGAGAACCCCAACCGGCTCCAGCACTACTACCAGTTCCAGGTGCTGCTGAAGCCGAGCCCGCCCGACATTCTCGATCTCTATTTCGCCTCGCTGGCGGAGATCGGCATCGACGCGCGCGCGCATGACCTGCGCCTTGTGGAGGACGACTGGGAAAGCCCGACGCTCGGCGCCTGGGGCCTCGGCTGGGAGATCTGGTGCGACGGCATGGAGGTGAGCCAGTTCACCTATTTCCAGCAGGTGGGCGGCTATGACTGCAACCCGGTCTCGGGCGAGATCACCTACGGGCTGGAGCGCCTCGCCATGTATGTGCAGGGCGTCGAGAACGTGTACGACCTCGACTTCAACGGCGCGGGCCTCTCCTACGGTGATGTCTTCCACCAGGCGGAGCGGGAGTTCTCGGCCTACAATTTCGAGCATGCGGACACCGACGCGCTGTTCCGCCATTTCGCCGACGCCGAGCGGGAATGCGCGGTGCTGGTGGAGGCCGGGCTGGCGCTGCCCGCCTACGACCAGTGCATCCTGGCGAGCCATGCCTTCAACATGCTGGACGCGCGCGGCGTGGTGAGCGTGACCGAGCGGGCGGCCTATATCGGGCGGGTCAGGACGCTCGCGCGCGCTTCGGCAGGCGCCTGGCTCCGCTCCCGCGGCCATCCGGATGCGGCGGCGCCATGAGCGAATTGCTGGTCGAGCTGCTGTCGGAGGAGATTCCGGCCCGGATGCAGGACCGCGCCCGGCGCGATTTCGAACGCCTGGTGCTGGATGGCCTGAAGGAAGCCGACCTTGCGCACGGGACCTCGCGCGCCTTCGCCACCCCGCGCCGGATCGCGCTCACCGTCGAGGGCCTCCCGGAGCGCCAGCCGGACCGGGTGGAAGAACGCAAGGGGCCGCGCGTCGGCGCGCCGGAGCGTGCCATTGAGGGCTTCCTCAAGGCCGCCGGCCTCGCGAGCCTTGAGGAGTGCGAGCGCCGGCAGCAGGGCAAGGCCGAGTTCTGGTTCGCCGTGCGGAAGGTGCCGGGCCGGCCGGCGCGCGAGGTGCTGGCGGAGATCGTGGCGGATGCGGTGGGCGGTCTCGCCTGGCCCAAATCCATGCGCTGGGGCGATGCGCCGATGCGCTATGTGCGCCCGCTGCGCGGCGTGCTGGCGGTGTTCGCCGGCGAAGCGCTGCCCGGCGGCATGGAGGTCGGCGGCACGGAAGGCCGGCTCGACTTCACCGACCGCACGCAGGGCCACCGCTTCATGGCGCCGGAAGCGTTCTCCGTCACCGGCTTCGCCGATTACGAGGCGAAGCTCCGCGCGGCCTTCGTGCTGCTCGATGCGGACGAGCGCATGCAGCGCATCCGCGACGGGGCGCCCGAAGGAGCGCGTCTCTCCCCGCGCCTGCTGGCCGAGAATGCGGGCCTCACCGAATGGCCGGTGCCGGGCGTCGGCGCTTTCGATCCGGCCTTCCTGGAGTTGCCGCCGGAAGTGCTGGTGACGAGCATGGAGTCGCACCAGCGCTATTTCCCGGTGGAGGACGAGGCGGGCGGGCTCGCGCCGCGCTTCCTGTTCGTCGCCAATATCGAGGCGCCCGACGGCAATGCGGCGGTCCGGGCCGGCAATGAGCGCGTGCTGCGCGCGCGGCTGGCGGACGCGAAGTTCTTCTGGGATCAGGACCGTTTGCGCCCGCTGGAAGACCGCCTGCCGATGCTCGACAAGGTGGTGTTCCACGCGAAGCTCGGCAGCGTCGGCGACAAGGTCCGGCGGCTGGAGCGGCTGGCGGCATGGCTCGCGCCCCATGTTCCCGGCGCCGACGCCGGGCGGTGCCGGCAGGCGGTGCGTCTTGCGAAGGCCGACCTCGTGACGGGCATGGTCGGCGAGTTCCCCGAATTGCAGGGCGTGATGGGCCGCTACTACGCGCTCGGCGAAGGGCTGGACGCCGAAGTGGCCGACGCGGTGGCGGCGCATTACCGCCCGCAGGGGCCGGGAGACGAAGCTCCGCGGGCGCCGGTGTCGATTACCGCTGCGCTGGCCGACAAGTTCGACACGCTGGCCGGGTTCTTCTCCAT
>JAJDVH010000123.1 GCA_022826185.1 Alphaproteobacteria bacterium | reverse complement strand
TCCGGGCATCCATGCGGCCGCTTGGCCGGACGGAAACGGTTGAGGGAGATGCCCGGAACAAGTCCGGGCATGACGGAAGGGGGGCGATCGGGCGGTGGGCGTCGAATCTGTCATGGGTTCCGGTCAACGACCGCTGGTATTACAGCAATCCGGCTTCGATCCGGGCGATCCTCGCCGCCGGCGCCGACCCCAACCTGAGGCGCTACGACGGGTGGACACCGCTTCACACCGCAGCGGCGCACAGCGAGAACCCTGCCGTCGTCGCGGCTCTTCTGGAAGCCGGGGCCGACCCTGCCGCCAAAGACCGGGACGGCAAGACGCCGTGGGATGCCGTGCAGGCCAATTGGGAACTTCGCGGCACGGACGCCTGGAAGCGCCTGGAGCCAGGACAGGACTGACGGGGACAAAGCCCCGAAGGCTCGGGGCGAGGGCGTTGAGCTACGCAGCCGCGCCCGGCGAGACCGCCAGCGGGTGGCCGGTGAGGAGCCGGTCGCGGGTCAGCAGCTTCAGGCCTTCCTCCTGGGCCTGGACGAGCAGCAGTTCGTCGAACGGGTCGCGGTGGGGAAGCGGCGTTTCGAGGGGCTGCGCGGCGTGCGCCGGGGTCATGGCGAGCACCGGAATGGCCAAGCCTTCCAGCGCCGCCAGCACGTCGTTCGGGTCGAAGCGGCTCTTGCGCGCGCCGTCCCGGTGGCGGGCGTGGAACTTGAGCCGCATTTCCCAGATCGACACGGCGCTCGCATGGACTTCAGCAGCGGGATCGGCCAGGTAGAGGCGCTCGGCCGCTAACAGCTTGTCGCGGGCGGGCATGAAATCGTAAAGCCAGTGGGTGTCGAGGAGAATCCGCACTCCGTTACCCGTCCTCGTCTTCCAGCCCCAGCACCTGCCGGCTGAAGGCGGGGTCGTTCCATTCCTCCGGCCAGCGCTCGCCGTCCCCGACAATGCCGAGGCGTTCCCGTATCCTGTCCAGCCTGTCGAAGTCGATACCGCCGCGCGGTTTGCAGGCGGCGGGACCGGAGAGCCGGCGGGTGTCGAAGGGGCTTCGCACCGGGTTATCCGTCCTCGTCTTCCAGCCCCAGCACCTGCCGGCTGAAGGCGGGGTCGTTCCATTCCTCCGGCCAGCGCTCCGCGTCGCCGGCTATACCGAGGCGTCGGCAGATCTCTTCCAGCTTGTCGAAATCGATGCCGCCGCGCGGTTTGCAGGCGACCAGTTCGGCCGCCGGCCGGCCATGCTTCGTGATGACGACGCGCTCGCCGTTGCCGGCGGCGGCGACGAGTTCGGAGAGGCGGGCTTTCGCCTCGCGTATGGCGACTTCCATTGCGGCCTCCATGTCGCTGCCCGGCTACCCTGAGAAGGGTAAGGCGGACGGCGCCTTAATTCAACACCACATCGGCACCATAACCGGGCGACAAGCCAATATGTCGCGGGGGGTTCGGTTGCGGCTCCGGCGGGCGCTGTGATAGCAGGAGGCCCGCGCGGCGCTTTCGCGCTCGCGCCCGTTTCGCTTGGTCTGCAGCCGCCGTTTTCGCCGGGGCTTTAGGGCGGCGGCGGATCGAAAGCGGCACGCATTTCGGGGACATGATTTCGTGGCTTCTCAGGCAGGACCGGTTTCCGCACTCGCCGAGCGCTATGCGACCGCTCTGCTCGAGCTGGCCGAAGAGCAGAGGGCGCTCGACGGGGTCGCGGAAGACCTTGAGGCGCTGAAGGCGCTGCTGGAGGGAAGCCCGGAGCTTACCCGTCTCGTGCGCTCGCCGCTGATCGCCCGCGAGGACCGCGCGCGCGCCATGCAGGCCGTGGCGGAGCGGGCCGGCTTCTCCGGCCTCACGCGCAATTTCATCGGCGTCGTCGCGCGCCACGGCCGGCTGTTCGCGCTCCAGGCCATCGCCGGGCGTTTCCTCGCCGTGCTGGCCGAGCGCCGGGGCGAGGTCACGGCGGAAGTCACCGTGGCGCATGCGCTCGACGACGAGCAGCTCCGCTCGCTGGAATCGGCGCTCGGCGCCGTCGCGGGCGGCAAGGTTTCCGTCGACCTCAAGGTCGATCCCGACATTCTCGGCGGACTGGTCGTCAGGCTCGGTTCGCGGCTCTTCGACAGCTCGCTCGGCTCCCGGCTGCGCCGGCTCGAACTCTCCATGAAAGGGGCTTGACGGGACATGAATATCGACGCCTCCGAAATCTCGGCAATCCTCAAGAGCGAGATCGCCAATTTCGGCGACGAAGCCGATGTCGCCGAAGTCGGCACGGTGCTGTCCGTCGGCGACGGCGTTGCGCGGGTCTACGGCCTCGACCGCGTGCAGGCGGGCGAGATGGTGGAGTTCGCCGACGGCACGCACGGCATGGCGCTCAACCTGGAAGACGACAATGTGGGCGTGGTGATCTTCGGCGAGGACCGCGACATCCACGAGGGCGACCTCGTCAAGCGCACTTCCGCCATCGTCGACGTGCCGGTCGGCAAGGGTCTGCTCGGCCGCGTGGTGGACGGCCTCGGCAACCCCATCGATGGCAAGGGCCCGATCGACGCGGCCGAACGCCGGATGGTCGAGGTCAAGGCGCCCGGCATCATCCCGCGCCGCTCGGTGCACGAGCCGATGCAGACCGGCCTGAAGGCGCTGGACGCGCTGGTGCCCATCGGGCGCGGCCAGCGCGAGCTCATCATCGGCGACCGGCAGACCGGCAAGACCGCGGTCGCCATCGACACCTTCATCAACCAGAAGCAGATCAACGAGAGCGACGACGAGTCGAAGAAGCTCTACTGCATCTATGTCGCCGTCGGGCAGAAGCGCTCTTCGGTCGCCCAGGTGGTCAAGACGCTCGAGGAATACGGCGCGATGGAATATTCCATCGTCGTCGCCGCCACGGCCTCGGACCCCGCGCCGCTCCAGTTCCTGGCGCCCTATTCGGGCTGCGCCATGGGCGAGTATTTCCGCGACAACGGCATGCATGCGGTGATCGTCTATGACGACCTCTCCAAGCAGGCGACCGCCTACCGCCAGATGTCGCTGCTGCTGCGCCGCCCGCCGGGCCGCGAGGCCTTCCCGGGCGACGTCTTCTACCTGCATTCGCGCCTGCTGGAGCGGGCCGCCAAGATGTCCGACGACCACGGCGCCGGCTCGCTGACCGCGCTGCCGGTGATCGAGACCCAGGGCAATGACGTCTCCGCCTTCATCCCGACCAACGTGATCTCGATCACGGACGGGCAGATCTTCCTGGAGACGGACCTGTTCTACAAAGGCGTGCGACCGGCGATCAATGTCGGCCTCTCGGTCAGCCGCGTCGGCTCCGCCGCCCAGACGAAGGCGATGAAGAAGGTGGCGGGGCGCATCAAGCTGGAGCTCGCGCAGTACCGGGAAATGGAGGCCTTCTCGCAGTTCGCCTCGGACCTCGACGCCTCGACCCAGCAGCTGCTGGCCCGCGGCGCGCGGCTCACGGAAGTGCTGAAGCAGGGGCAGTATGCGCCGCGCAGCGTGGCCGAGCAGGTGGTGGCGATCTTCGCCGGCGTGCGCGGCTATCTGGACGGCGTCGGCGTGCGCGACGTGACCCGCTTCGAGGAGGGCCTGCTCGGCGAGATCAAGGCCCGGCACGGCGAGCTGATGGCGCGCATCGACGAGTCCGGCGACCTCGACGACGACACCGAGAAGGAAGTGGACGGGATCGTCTCCGCCTTCGCCAAGACCTTCGCCTGAGCGCCTGCCGCCGCCATGCCCAGCCTCAAGGAACTGCGCAACCGCATCTCCAGCGTCCGCGCGACGCAGAAGATCACCTCGGCCATGAAGATGGTCGCGGCCGCCAAGCTGCGCCGCGCCCAGGAGACCGCCGAGGCCGCGCGGCCCTATGCCGAGCGCATGGAGCGGATGCTGGGCTCGCTCGGCGGGTCGATGGCGGGCAGCGCCGGGGCGCCGAAGCTGCTGGCGGGCAGCGGCGACGACAGGACCCATCTGGTGGTCGTGGCCACGGCCGACCGCGGGCTTTGCGGCGGCTTCAACGGCGGCATCGTGCGCCGCGCGCGCGAGCTCATCGAGGAGCTGGAGACCGCCGGAAAGACGGTGCGCATCCTCTGCGTCGGCCGCAAGGGCAGGGACCAGCTTCGCCGCCTGCACGGGACCAAGATCGTCGATGTCATCGAAGGTGTCGGGCGCCGGTCGGTCGAGTTCGCCGAGGCGGACGAGATAGCCGGGCGCGTGCGCACCATGTTCGACGAGGGCGAGTTTGACGTCTGCACCATGGTCTACGCCCGGTTCAAGTCCGCGATCAGCAACGAGGTGACGGTCCAGCAGCTGGTGCCGGCGCCGCTGCCGCAAGCGGAGGAAGGCGACGCGCCCGAGGGGCCGTCGGCCGTCTATATCTACGAGCCGGACGAAGAGGCGATCCTCGAAGACCTGCTGCCGCGCAATGTTTCCGTGCAGGTCTATCGCGCGCTTCTGGAAAACGCGGCCTCGGAACATGGCGCGCGTATGGCCGCCATGGACAATGCCACACGCAATGCCGGCGAGATGATCGCCCGCCTCACCCTGCAGTACAACCGCACCCGCCAGGCGATGATCACGAAGGAACTCATCGAGATCATCTCCGGCGCCGAAGCAGTCTAGGAGCAGTCAAGAATGGCCAGGAACGCGGTCGGCCGCATCAGTCAGGTCATGGGCGCCGTGGTGGACGTCCGTTTCGAGGGCGATATCCCGCCGATCCTGAACGCGCTCCATGTCGATCGCGGCGACAGGACGCTGGTGCTCGAAGTGGCGCAGCATCTCGGCGAGAACATCGTGCGCACCGTCGCCATGGACACGACCGAAGGGCTCGTGCGCGGCGAGGACGCGGTCGATACCGGCAGCGCCATCGCCGTGCCGGTCGGCCCCGAGACGCTCGGGCGGATCATGAACGTGATCGGCGAGCCGATTGACGAGCGCGGCCCGGTCGAAACCGCCAAGACCTATCCGATCCACCGCCCGGCCCCGCCCTTCGTGGACCAGTCCACCGAGGCGGAGCAGCTGGTGACGGGCATCAAGGTGGTGGACCTGCTGACCCCTTACGTGAAGGGCGGCAAGATCGGCCTGTTCGGCGGCGCCGGCGTCGGCAAGACCGTGCTCATCATGGAGCTCATCAACAACATCGCCAAAGGCCATGGCGGCTATTCGGTGTTCGCGGGCGTGGGCGAGCGCACCCGCGAGGGCAACGACCTCTACCACGAGATGATCGAGTCGGGCGTGATCGACCTGGAGGGCGGCGAGTCCAAGGCCGCGCTGGTCTACGGGCAGATGAACGAGCCGCCGGGCGCCCGCGCCCGGGTCGGGCTGACGGGCCTGACGCAAGCCGAGTATTTCCGCGACGAAGAGGGCCAGGACGTGCTGCTCTTCATCGACAACATCTTCCGCTTCACCCAGGCGGGCTCCGAGGTCTCGGCGCTGCTGGGACGCATCCCCTCGGCGGTCGGCTACCAGCCCACCCTCGGCACCGACATGGGCGCGCTCCAGGAGCGCATCACCTCGACGACCAAGGGCTCGATCACCTCGGTGCAGGCGATCTACGTGCCGGCGGACGACCTGACCGACCCGGCGCCTGCGACCGCCTTCTCGCATCTGGACGCCACCACGGTGCTCTCGCGCCAGATCGCGGAACTCGGCATCTATCCGGCCGTGGACCCGCTCGACAGCACCTCGCGCATCCTCGACCCGCGCGTGGTCGGCGACGAGCATTACGGCATCGCCCGGCGCGTCCAGGAGGTCCTCCAGCAGTACAAGAGCCTGCAGGACATCATCGCCATCCTCGGCATGGACGAGCTGTCGGAGGAGGACAAGCTGGTGGTGGCGCGGGCGCGCAAGATCCAGCGCTTCCT
>JAJDVH010000201.1 GCA_022826185.1 Alphaproteobacteria bacterium | reverse complement strand
ACCCCCCGGCAGGAACCGCGCCTCAGGCGCAACCCATACCCCTGCGCCCTCAAACCGAAATACAAAACCCGCCACCAACAACACCCAGCCGATTGCTAAACTTGGCCGGACGACGCTCGCGGTGAGAAATCCGGGCTAGCGAATAGGCGGGGTCTCTCACGACAGCCTCGTGTGACGATTGCAACGGCCCGGCGCCAGCCGGGCCTTCGCAAACCGCCCGGAGGCCCTCGATGACGAGAACACTCGCACTTCTTTCCGCCCTTTCCGTTCTTGCCGCCTGCGGAGGCGGCGGTAGCGGTGGATCGCCGAATACGGCCGGGCAGTCCGACAGGACCGAGCCCGCCGCACCGTCCGCCATGGCGGCGTTTTCCGCCAATTGGGACGAATCCCGGCGCGCGGCCATCGCCGCCGCCACCGCCCGCGCCGCCACCGGCGGCCTCACGCAATCCTCGAATGCCAGCTCGGGCGTCACGAGCGATATGGCATCCGCATCGGTCGCCGACGGCGATGTGCGGCTTACCGTCCGCCGGCAGGACGGAAGCAGCCTCATGCTGGACTCGGCAAGCGACAGCCACGGCCATACCGACCTGTCGTCGCCCCTGCCCGGGCATAATGCGCGCAGCTATGCGCTTCAGGACCACACCGCCACGAGCATTTCCGCCGCGGGCCTCTCGGTCACCTGGAGCAACACCGATCCTTCCGATTACCTTGCCGGCGGATACTGGATGCATTTCGCCGGCACGGTGGAGCCACTCAGTGTCACAAGCGCCGAGTTCGGCGCCTTCGTCGACGGCCCCGAGCTTTCGGGACCGGCGGCGCTGCCCGCTCTCGGCACAGCCCGCTACGCCGGTCGCGCCGGCGGCCTGTACGCCGTGCATTACGGCCCCAATTTCATGGACCCGGCGCCCGGCAGCCGGGAGACCGGCGAGTTCCAGGGCAACATCACCCTGACGGCCGATTTCGGAGCCGAAACGGTGTCCGGCTGCGTCGGCTGCGACGGGTCGATCGTGACCGACCACACCCTCGTCGACGGGACCACGGGCCAGTCCCGGGAGGTGTTCGACGAGGGCAGCGATATCCGCTTCCATCTCGATCCGGTATCGATCGGCGCTTCCGGGAGATTCGAGGGCGCGACGGTGCGCGTCTCGCACCCCCATCCCGACCTGACCTTCGTGCGGACCGAGGGGGCATGGGCCGGTCGGTTCTCGAACAGGCAGGACAACGGCGCTCCCCGCCTCGCCGCCGGCACCTTCGGCGGACGGGCCGAGTCGAGCGGCAACACCGAAATCGTGTTCGTGGGCGCCTGGTACGCGACGAAGTAGGGGGGCGCGCGGCGCGTCGATCGAGGGGAGACGCTCAGGCAGCGACCGATGCTGACAGGATGGAAACCGGCCGCCCGACCCCGCGGCCGGGTCCTGTCCGGCAACGGGAGTGCGAAGGCGTCCGGTTGCGCCGGGCCCGGATCGGGGATCCACCGCGCGGGCAACCGCCATCTCCTGCAACCGGAGAGCGAGACGTCCACCATGCGCGTGGCGGCGACGGGAACCAACCGGATCGGCATTCGCTGCGCCGGCGCCTGCTGACTTCAGCAACCAGGCGCGTTTCGCCACCGTCACCTGCAGCGACGGAGATTTCGCATGAACCGCCGGCCTCTTGCGCGATCCCGGAACATGCAGCCGCGATTTCCGCGCGCGGTTACGCGGCAGGCCTAGATGCGGCGATCCGGGTTCGTCATCCTCCGGTTGTGCTCCTCCCGCCGTCGGCGTATGTCGATGTCGATGGCGATCAATTCTTCCTGATGCTGCCGCTCGCCACGCGCGCGCCATGTCTTCATGTCGTGGTACCACCGACAGACGATCCCGATGCCCGCGGCGACCACGGCGACGTGGAGAAGGAACCCGATCGCCAGGATGATATAGTGCGTCCGGAACTGCTCTCCGAAAATCGTCAGGGTTGCGGCGAGGACCGTCTGTTCCTGCATGGCGAAGCGCCCCCGCGCTCAGTTGCCGGCAGGGAGGCGCCGGCGCGCCGCGCCCGCATGGGAGAGGCCGGGCGGCGGCGCATAGCCGTCCGTGTCCGGTCCCGCCGCCGCTGCCTCCAGCAGCGCGTTGAGCCTCTCCACCTTCCGCGTCAGTTCGGGCGCGAACCCGAACGCCTCCAGCGCCAGCAAATGGCGGAACAGGCTGGCGTTCACCGGCGGCGGCAGATTGTGGCTCACCCAGAGATGCAGGTTCGAGGGCGGTTCCCTGTCGCTGAAGCGCAGCCCGATATTCGCAAAGAAGGTCTCGCCGCAGGACGGGCCGCGCATGCCCATGGGGAACGCGGCATCGCCAAACAGATGCGCGAGGCGCCGGCGCAGCAGGCGTCGTCCCCTCCATGTCAGCCTGCCGGAATACTGCCAGCCCGAGGTCACGACGGACCCGGTGCTGCTCCCGTCCTCGCGGCTGCTCAGCACGGGCCGCCTCGCGCCCTTCAGGACATCGGCGAAGACGCGGTCGAGCAGGGCCCGGTGGAAGTCGGCCGCCTCCTGCATCCCGCCGCGCATTTCCGCGCTGCCGTCCACTCCGTCGGCAAGCGGCTCGAAGACCCAGCGCGTGCCGTGGAGGCCGCCCTCGCGGCCGAGGAGGCGAAACTCGTAGTCGAAATTCGTGCAGAGCAGTTTCACGGCATCGGCCTCCCTCCGTCGCCCGGCGCGGGCAACATCGCTTGCGCGGTCCTGTAAGACATGATAACGTCATTATCGTTTTCAGGACAACCCGCCGCCGCAGGACCCGCCATGCCCGAGGACAGACCCCCGCCGCGCCGCGCCGCGATGCCGCCCCGGGAGGCCTGGTTCGCCGGGATCGAAAGCGAACGCAACCGCAGGGGCTATCTGCGCGATGTCGGCGAGTTCATGGACCATGCCGGCCTGCGCGAAGCGGAAGAGCTGCGGGACGTGGCGCCGGAGCATGCGGAAGCCTGGCGCGAGGCGCTTCTGGCGCGCGGGCTCAGGCCGGCGACCGTGCGCCGCAAGCTCTCTGCCCTGTCGTCGCTGTTCGACGAGCTGCTCGCCCGGGGCGCGGTTGCAGGCAACCCCGTCCGGGGCGTCGGGAGGCCTGTCGATGAGGAGGGCAGGCATGCGGCGCCGGTGCTGACCGGAATGCAGGCGCGCCGACTTCTCGACGCGCCGCCCGCGGGCACGCTCAAGGGCCTGCGCGACCGCGCCATCCTCGCGGTCATGCTCTGCCAGGGGCTGACGCGCGAGGAGCTCTGCGGGCTCAGGGTGGGCGATCTCGTCGCCATGGACGGGCGGCCCTGCCTGAAGGTCGTAGGCAACCGGGGCCGGATGCGCATTGCGGCGCTGCATCCCGAGACGGAGGAACGTATCGGGAACTATCTCGGCCGGGCGGGCCACGGGCGGGACCTCACCGGCCCGCTCTTCCGCCCTGTGGCCCGCCATCGCGCCGGGCGGGCGCTCGATCCGGGCTCGGTCTACAGCAATGTTGTGCGCTGCCATGCAGACCGCTCGGGGCTCGCGCGCGAGGTCGAGGGTCTGTGCGCGCATTCGCTGAGGGCGACGGCGGCGGCGACGGCGCTTCGCGAGGGCGCGCGGCCCGAGGCGGTCCGCGACTGGCTCGGGCATGCCGGCCTGGCGGCAACCCTGCGCTACTACCGGCCTCCGGCGAGCGAGCGCATCGACCCTGCATTGCGCATCTCCTATCCCGCGCCGGAGCATGGAGAGCCGGGGGCAGGCGTTACCGGAGCACCGGGGTCCCGCCACATGAGCGCGGGCGGCGAAGCATCCGCCGCGGAGGCTCCCGCATGAGCGCCGGAACGGACTGGCGAAGCTGCGAGATCATGCGGCTCCGCGCCGAGGTCGAGCGCCTTCGCGAGGAGAAGGCCGGGCTGCGGGAGGAATTGCGCGAGGCCCGCAGGATGCCGGTTCTGAACGCGCCGACCGTGGTGGGTGTCGCCGTGCTCAGCATGCTGGCTGCGCTGCAGACCTGCGAATGGAAAAGCGCATCGCCGGACATTTCCGGTAAACGAGGCGCCGTTTCCGCGCCGCAGATGCACGGGACGGGTCCGACCGGCACCATGTCCCGCCCGGAGAGCCTTGCATGAGCGACGGATGCGAAGACGGCGAGGCCGAACGGCTGCGCGCCCAGGTGGCGGCCCTTCGCGACAGGCTCCGCCGGCTCGAATGCGCCGGCGCGCCGGCCGGGGACCGGTGCGACTGCCCCGATTGCCGGCGCGACCCGTATGAAATGCCGCTCCTGAACCCGTTCTCCCTGAGCCTGCTCGTCCTCGCGCTCGCAAACCTCGCGTTCTTCACGACCGTCGCGCTGCTCGGATGAGAGGCCGGACATGCCCGGGACACAAGACGCCGTTTCCGCGCCGCAGAGGCATGGGGCGGGACCGACCGCCAACGCATCCGGCCCGGAGAGCCCGGCATGAATGACGGACCCGAACGCGAAGACGGCGAGATCGAACGGCTGCGCGCCGAGGCCGCCGACCTTCGCGGCAGGATCGAACGGCTCGAAGGCGACCGGGCGCCGACCGGGGGCTGGTGCGGATACCCGGACTGCCTGCGCCACCCTTACTGGCCGGGCTGGCCGTGGTTCATACATCCGCTGACCGGAATGCTGATCGGCATCCTGTCCATCGCGACGATGTTGTTGACGACAATGGCGTTCTATTGACGGCAGGGGCATCCGGACGAAAGCTCGGGTCCCTGACCGGCCCCGAACCGCGCCCTTCGCCCTGGACCGGCTCGACGACGAGGATCGAAGCGAGCCGCGCCGAAGATGAACGCGGCCGCCAGCACCGCCGCGCGTTCCTCGCCGAAATCCGCCCGCAGCAACGCCCGCCCCTCGGAAACCGGGACGGCCCGGCTCACAAAAGCGAGCCTTGTCGGGGCTCCCGGTTCTCTCCCGAGCTGCGCCCGGACCCGCCCGGCGCCTTCGATGACCCGCCCGCATCGCAGGACGCCCGCGCGCCTTCTGCGGGCGCCGCGCGCCCTTCATCGGGCAGGAAACTGCAACCGGCTCGTTCCGGACCGCCGGGATCGGCCGCTTCGGCGTCGGGCGACGGCGCCGCATGCCGTTCCAGGACTTCGGACGGCGCGGCATCGTCCATCGCCGGCAGAAGCCCGCGCAGTTGCCGGATCGCGTCGAGCGCCTCGCGCTGTTCCATGCCGTTGAGCGCCGGCAGCGGTCCGGCATCCGAAGCGGACCCGGTCGGCAGGGCCAGCCCGACAAGGAAATCCGATATCGACAGGCCGCGCCCTGCGGCCCGCTCC
>JAJDVH010000267.1 GCA_022826185.1 Alphaproteobacteria bacterium | reverse complement strand
CACCGTCGTAAATCACCGCAAGCGCAAGCAGGCGGCGGTTCTGCGCCCCATCCCGGCTCCGCTGCGCCAGGCCGCGCAACTGCGCCGCATCGAAATCCTCCCTCAAGGGGATCCCTGCCCTCATACCGACCCTCCAATCGCTCGAGCGGCATTGAGTCAGAAGTCGCCCTCCCTGGGAATCCCCTCAATGAGTCTCAACCCTCAACCGCTGGTATCATACAATCTGGTCTACGGCCAGGGCAGGATGGAGGCCTTCCTCGCGCTCGGCCAGACGGAGATACCCGCGATCGTCACAGACCTGTCCGAACGGAGCAGCCTCCTCGAGAGCCTGGTCGAGAATATCGCCCGGCGCCGTCCCCTTCCCGGGGCGCTGTTCCGGGCGATCGGCGACCTCGCGGAACTGGGCTATTCGAACCGGCGGATCGCCTCCAAGATCGGCTATTCGCCGGAACATGTCGGGACGCTTCGCCGCCTCCTGAAAGCCGGGGAAGAACGGCTGCTGATCGCCGTCGAAACCGGAAAGATGCCGCTGCGCGTCGCCATCGCCATTTCCGAGGCGGACGGAGAGCGGGCGCAGGAAGTTCTCGTCGAGGCCTACGAGAAAGGCGAGCTGGCGCTGAAGCAAATGCCGGGCGCCAGGCGCACGATCGAGCATCGCCGGCGCTACGGCAAGGCGCAGAAGCCGGTTCATGGCAGGCGAAAGCCGGCCGTGAAGCCGGCCGACGCCGTCGCCCGCGACCTCAAGGAGGCGGTGATGAACCATACTCAACTGATCGAGCGGGCGGACAGAGCCGCGGAACAGCTCCGGACCCTCGTAGAGGGCCTGCGCCTGTTGATATCCGAGGATCATTTCCGCGCCGTGCTTCGCGCGGAAGGGTTGCAGACCATGCCCGCTCCGCTGGCCCGCCTGGTCGAAGCGCCGGAGGGAACGTGACATGAGCGGCCGGGTGACGATGGGGTTCGAGACGGAAGCCGTTACGCTCCCCATTGCCGATATTCTTCCGTTGAGGCCCGTCGACGACACCGTCCGCAAGAGCCGGAAGTTCCTGCAGATCGCTGCATCCATCCGCGAGATCGGCATCGTTCAACCCCCCGTGGTGGCGCGGCGGCCCGAGCTGAAGGGCAGGTATCTGCTGCTCGACGGCCACCTTCGCATCGACGTTCTGAAGGACATGGGTGCCGGCACGGTCACCTGTCTGGTTTCCCTCGACGACGAGGCCCTCACCTATAATCGCGAGGTCAACCCCCTGACGCCTGTCCAGGAGCACAGGATGATCCTGAAGGTCATCGGACGGGGGATCTCCGAGAAGCGCATCGCGCAGGCCCTGAATGTCGATGTCGCGAGCATCCGCGCCAAGCGGGATCTGTTGAACGGCATCTGCCCCGAGGTGGCAGCACTCCTCAAGGACAAGCACTGTCCGATCAACTCGTTCCAGGCGCTCAGGAAGGTGAAGCCCCTTCGGCAGTACGAAATCGCCAGCACCATGATCGGCATCGGCAACTATTCGGGGGCCTACGCGAGAACCCTGGTCGCGGCGAGCTCCCCGGATCAGCTGGTGAACCCCGGCAAGCCCAGGGCGCACAGGCGCATATCGCCGGAGGAGCTGGAGCAGATCGAACGCGAGCTGACGAACCTCCGGGGTGAGGTCGAACGGATCGAGGAGACGTTCGCCGCCGATCACCTCAATCTGGTTCTTGCCGTCTCCTATGTCCGGTCCCTGCTGCGCAATGCCGAGATCGGCCGTTATCTGGGGAATTACCAGGAGAAGCTTCACCGGGAGTTTCGGGAGATCTGCGAAACCATGGCGCCGTTGTCAGAGGCCGCCGGGTAGGACGGAACCGGCAGCCGGCGCCGACAGGCTGGCACTGCCGCCGGGGCGGGGCGGCGGCCGGCCACGATGGGGACCCGGACCCGATAAGCGCGGGGACCGCGGGAGACGCCGCACTGTGGGGCGGATCGAGCGCGGCGGTGGGGATGGCGGCGAACCCGTACGGAGCCCACCAGGCCGGCCGCGATATGGCCGGCTGCGAGGGCGGTCGACCTGCGGCCGCCCTCGTCGCGGGGCCGATGGAAGCGGTTTCTTCGGGCAGGCATCTGCGTTCGGCATCGGGACCGCCCCGGCCGATCGCAGCCCGGCTCCGGCCGCCCTCGCGGTTTCCCGCCGCCGGCAAACCGAGCAGCGGCCGGAGGAGGCGGTCGGCCTTTCCCGGGCGGCGCGAGGGTCCGAGAGGTCGTCCCCCGCGCCGCCGCCGAGGAGATCGCCGCCATGTCGATCGACATCACCGAGGAACACCGCCGCGCGTTCGAGGCGCTCACCGTATGCGAAGTCGGGAGTTTCTGACTGTTCTACTGTTTCGTCTCAGGGGAGCCCACAGCCGGCATTGCTGCGGTCAGCCAGTGTCCGCCGCAGCAGGAAGGCGGCGAGCCGGACTACCTGATTACACCGCTGTTCGTCTCCGTGACGCCGGGCATGACCCTGGTCGATCACGACGGGCGGAACGCAAGGGGCTGCATTTCGAGGCCACCGAGCCGGCCCGGCCCTCCTGCCCGCGTTCGGCCGGCAGGAGGCGGAGGCAGGCGCCGGGCGGGCAGGTTCCGAATGAAGGAGGCCGGCATGGCTCAGCGCCCCGATCCCACCGAACGCGCCGCCCGCATTCTCGCCGAGCGCGGCCCCGAGGACCGGCTCGACGCCTTCATGATGCTGACCGGCCAGGAGTATCTCTGGCGCATGCAGGGCCCCGAACGGGACAGCCGCGGCGCGGACTTCGCCGAGGCCGTCCGCCGCTATGAGGCCAAGACTGGCAGGGTCCTGGCCCGGCAAACGCGCCCGCCGGGCTTCGGCGTCGTGCGGTATTACCGCCCGGACCGCACCCGCGAGGTGGCGGTCTGGCTCGGCGGGCGCCTGCTCGACTGGATATCGACCCGCGAGCGCGGCCGGCGGACGGACGCCATATGGAGCCTCGGCGCGCTGCCGATTGTGCTGGGCCTTTCATACCGGGAGATGAGCGCGGAGCCGCTGCGCCCCCTCGCCGACGCCGAACGCCGCATTACCGAGCTCGCCTATGTCCACCTTGTCGAGCCCGGCGCCGGAGACAGGACGTGAGGCAGGCCGTCCAAGCTGCGCAGGCGCGACGCGGCAGTCAGCGGTCCGACCGAACGGCACTCCACCGTCAAGGAGATGACAGACATGCAGACCGTCCATCCCTCGCCCGAGGCCGTCCGCCTCGCCATGGCGCGCATCCGCCGCGCGGTCGACGCCCATGGCGGCGACTGCGAAGCCCCGTTGGACTGGGGCGTCGTGCGCCGCGACGGCTGCCGCACGATCGCCTGCCATGGCGGCTGGTATGCGCTGGGTCGCCTGATGGACCATGCGGCGGTGAGCTGGCGGCGCGATTCCGATTTCCCCCCGGACGATGCCGGCGAGACCCTGATGGCCGCGAGGCCAGACGGGTCGGCGACGCCGGTGATGTATTTCGAGGGCGGCCATGCGCTCGCGCGCGACCTGGGGTTCATGAACGCCCCCACGCTGAAGGGGTGGGCGGAGCGCCACCCGGAGATCTGGGGCAGCCGCCACGGCGGGCGAATGTTCGCCGGCGACGGGGCCATGGCATTCGGCGGGCCGGCGCATACCCCGATCCGGGTCAGCGAAATCGTGGACTGGTGGCTCGCGGTGGCGGACCGGCTGGACGCGGCGATCCCGGTCCATCGCAACCGGGCGAACGCGCTGACCGCGCTCGGCCGCCACGGCCCTTCGGCCTTGCCGGGCATCGAGATCGAGCCCTGCGCGGACGGCTGGCACCTGGTGCGGAGGCCCTGTCCCGACAGCCTGTTGCCGGTCTGCGAAGCTCCGGCACAGGGTGCAACGAACGGACAGCAACGCTCGCAAGCCCGAAAGCCGCCCGGCGTGTATGTTCCAGATATAACCTGTTGAAGAGGCGCCCTTAATTCCGGAAAAACAACACGAAAACTACATACCGGCCGAAATGTAGGATTTGTGTTGTGGACCATCCGCTGTCCCGTCCTGCGTGAGTGCGCGCTGTTTTCTGCGGCGCCGGAGCTTCCGGCCGAGTGATTCGTCGGTCTTGTCCATCTGCCGTCCCCTTGAGATGCGCGGTTTCTCGGGTCGGCAGCAGGGACCGGTTCGTGGGACAAGCTATTGTGGAGGCGCGGGAATTTCGCCGTGAGCAGGGTATGGAATACCCGCAGGGAAGCCAGCCGGTGGCATTTTCGCAAGCCTTTGAATCTACGCGCGTAATTCTTCCAAAGGTTACAAAGAGGTTACATTTTCGGCGCAAAGGTTACTTTTGGGTGGTGGAGGCTCGCTGCGGCCTCGGAAATTCTCTCCCGGAAACACACCGCACCGGACAGCAAACACCGCAAGGTGGAACCGTCCCGGGCACAAAGGGAGAGAATTCGGTGACCTCCGGGCCGCATTTGAAAACCGGCGCGCCTCCGGGAGGGCTGACCCGGAAGCGCCCCGTCGCCGCCTGTCTGCGTCCGGCGACGCAACTCGATGGCGATCAGCTCGACGACATCGTTTCGTATGTCCGCTCGTTGCTCCGCAACGTCCGGATAACACGGCACTTCGAGACATATCATCGGAACCTTCTCGGAGAGTTCCGGAATATCTGCGAGGCGACGGCGCCGGCAGCGGAGGCCGCCGGGTAGGACGCAACCGGCGGCAGGCGCCGACAGGCAGGCCGCCGCCAGGGCGGGGCGGCGGGCGGCCACGATGGGGACCCGGACCCGACAAGCGCGGGGACCGCGGGAGACGCCGCACTGTGGGGCGGATCGAGCGCGGCGGTGGGGATGGCGGCGAACCCGTTCGGAGCCCACCAGGCCGGCCGCGATAGGGCCGGCTGCGAGGGCGGCCGATCCGCGGCCGCCCTCGACCTGAGGCGGGTGGCGGCAGTCTCTGCTGCGGAGGTTTGTCGGGACATCGAGATCGCACCGGCAGCTTTCTGCCACTTGCACCAAAGGCATCGCGCTCGGGCATGCATGTCGCCCGCCTGTCGGGCACGGGCGCCGTTGCCGGAATGCGTATCCCAGCGCCATCCGGACGCCGTGGCCTGCGACCTGACCGGCCTGAGCGGCGCCAGATCCCGGCCGCCCGTATCCCGCCGCCGCCCGGCTATCGGCTGCCGCCCCATGCCTCCGGACACGTCGAGGGGAGCGGCGCTGCCGGCCGGTCGAAGGCGCGGAGCCCCCGGAGGGAGCGGCCGCGCCTCCGTCCCGCCGATCCGGAGGCCGCCAATGACCGATACCGTTTCCGCCGACTACACGCTGCGCCCGAGCGAGCTCGCGGCGACCCTGGCGCTGCTGGTCGAAGCCCGCCAGCCGACGATCCTGTGTAATGGTGACGGCTAGATAATGGAGAGTAGGTGCGCCGCGACCCTGTAAGACCGGGCTTCAGGGCCGGAGCCGCTCACCATTTCTATACGGTGCTCCTCCGCTGTTTCAGGCAAGAGGAGCGAGGCGATGCCATCGTG
>JAJDVH010000138.1 GCA_022826185.1 Alphaproteobacteria bacterium | reverse complement strand
GCGCGGTCGATCAGGTTCTCGGTGATGCCGGAGCCGGGGAACGCGATGACGCCCTTGGGCAGGAGGTTCAGCAGCTCCTCGTTGCGGCGGAACGGGGCGGCCCTGCCGTGGCGGTCCCAGTCCGGCTTGCAGACGACCTGGTGGACGCCGTTCCGCTCGGCCCAGCGCGCGGCGATCCGTTCGACGCCGGGGCCGCCGCCGTGGACGATCACGATGTCGCTGTACTTGGCGCGCGCCTGGTCGAGCCTGGCGATCACCGCGGCGGGGTCGGCGACGTCCTTGCCGCCGGCGATGGCGACCAGCGTTCCCTGCGGCAGGTGCGCCATGGTCTCGCGGTCCTTCCTCGCCCGCTGGTAGTCGCGGGCGTCGATGGCCGCACTGGTCAGCGTGCCGGTCTGCGAGACGTGGCTGCCGCGCCTCGGACGCCAGACCTCGCCGGTGGTCTCGCGGTACTGCACGGCGGCGGCGTCGCGCATGGTCTCGAAGGCGTCGCGGCGGTCGGTGAGGCACTGCGCCCGGTGGGTGGTCATCTCCAGCTCCAGCGACTTGATCTCGGTGCCGTCCTGGGCGCGCTGGAGGTCGCGGAGGTCCGGCATCAGCTTGTCCGCCGCCCGGTCGAGGCGGTTGGTCTGTGCGTCGAGCATGTAGACGAAGCCCCAGAGCAGGCCCTCGCGCTCGTCGGCGAGCTGTGTTCCGTCCGGGCCGACGCCCTCGGCGAGGATGCGGAAGGACTCCAGCACCGCGGCGGTGGCGTCGTCGGCGTCCCAGACTTCGCGGGTGTCGAACTCGTCCCGCTCGGGGGTCGCGCCGTAGAGGGCGGCGTTCTCGCAGACGGTCGCGGTGGCGGACTGCCCGGCGGTCTCGATGGTGTCGATGTTCTCGATGATGTTCATGACGATTGTCTCCTGTTGCAAGCACCGGAGCGTTGTGCGCCGATGTGATGGCTCTTTGGCTCACGCGCGCGCAGGGGAAGCACCTGGGCTTAGAAGCTCTTGGGGCGGAGTGGTGCGGAAAGTCGCCGAATCTTGGTGCGGAAGATCGCGTTCGCACCGCCGTTGCAGGACGCGCTCGGCCTCTGCCACGCGATCTTCACGGTCGGCTACTTTCCGCACCACTCCGCCCCTCTAGAGCTTCTTGCCCAGGCCGCAGGGAGCGCAGCGACCGGAGGACCCTTCAGGGTTGCTGGCGCGAGCACGTGTGGCACAATGGGACAGCACGTCGGTTGGCCAATTCTCTCCACCCGCACGGACCCCATTGGCGTCGCGGCGCGGCACGGCCTCCGAACCGCTCCCCCGGACCTAGCCGCCATGCTTGCAAGCGGAGCGCGCAGGGAGCTTGCGACCGAAGGCGATAGGGATAGGAGCGGTTTCGGAGGGAGCGCCAGCGACCGGAGATATGAGCGGATAGCCCGGGCCGAAGGCATCGCACATACCCGGCCGCATCACGCACCTGCCCGCTCCGTCAGCTGCCCAGACGCCCAGGTTGCCGCACGCGCCAGCACGTTCCCATGGCAGGGCAGCGGTTCGCACCAGCAGGCCAGCCAGCACCCGTCCAGCTCCGCGAGCTCTTCCAGGGACACCTCGCCCACGCGGATGCGGCGCCAGAGATCGGCGCGGTAGCGGGCGATGACCTCCTCGCGCGTGCCGTCCTGGCCGACACGCCAGGGGTTCCCCCATTTCGTGCGGCGGTCGACCAGCACGGTGTTGTTCACGATAAGCGCATGTTCGAACGCCTCGCGCAGCCTCGGTTCGCGCTTCAGGTTGATGACGGCATCCATCGGCTCCCTCCTCTCCTCGGGTCGGCTCGCCCGGCCCCCCGCTTTTCTTCTCCTCCGGCAACCGCCGGGCGGGCTCTGGCGCGGAACAGCGGCGCGAAGCGGGCGCGCAGCGCGGCGGCGCCCAGATCGACGAGGTCGTCGTTGAAGTCGTTGCCGACGGGCACGATGACGGTGGCGGCGACGCCCGCCTGCGCGCAGCGCCGGGCGAGGCGCTCGGCAGCGAGCGCGCCGTCCTCGTCATTGTCGCGGGCGATGACGAGGCGGGCCGTGCCGGGCGGCGGCGCGAACGCGCCGAGGCTCCCGGCCGACAGCGCGGCCGCCGCGCGGATCTCCGGGACGGCGGTCACCAGGGAGAGCACCGTCTCGATGCCCTCGCCGACGACGAGCGGAGTGAGGCCGCCGGCAGGCGCGCCGAAGCGCACGGCGAGGCCGCGAATGCGTCCGAGCGCCTTGCGCGGCAGCGCGACGCCCGCCTTGGCGGGCCGGCGCGGATCGAGCCAGGTGCGATGCACGCCGAGCAGGCGGCCATCGCCGCCGGTGACGGCGGCGACCAGCGCCGGGAAGCGGCGCACCGCCGAGCCATCGCGGTAGCGAAGCGAGGGATGGAAGCGCAGCGCCGCGAAGCGACAGCGCGCGAGCCCGCGCGCGAGCAGATAGCGCTCGGCATGGCTGCCGTCGATGGAGCGGCAGCGCCGCCACAGGCGCCGCGCCGCCTCGGTCGCGTCATAGGGCGCGTCCGGGGCGTCCGGAACGCAGTCCTCCGGATCGCGATCCGGGGCCGCCGGCAAGGCGAGGAAGCGCCGCGCCTCGTCGAGCGCCGCGCGCAGCGTCGGCGCGTTGATGCGGTAGCGGATGAGGTCGAGCAGGTCGCCGTGCTGGCCCGTTGCCGCATCCGTCCAGCCGCCGGGCTTGCCCGAGCCGGAGAGGCGGACGAAGAGCGAGCGCCCGCGAGCGCCGTCGAGGTCGCCGCAGACCCAGTAGCGGCCCTGCCGGCGGCCGTGCGGCAGATATTGCCGGCAGACCGCCTCGGTGCGCGCGGCAAGCGCGGCGGCGACGGCGGCGGCGGGAGACGGTTCGTGCTGCATGCGGGACCTCCTTCAAGCCATGCGGGACGCCCGGTACCGGCCGGCCTCCGCCTCCGGTCGGCGCGGAAAAGCGAACGGCCCGAGCGAAGCACGGGCGCGGAGCCCGGACGGCTTCGGGCCGGGCGGGCGGAGCGCGCGCCGGTCAGGCGCGGGGCGCATCGGCGAGCCGCCCGACGCGGATGCGCCCGGTCCAGGCGGCGGCGCGCGCGGCGGGATCGCCGTCGCGGGCCTGCTGGCGGAGCTCCATCCAGAGCCGGCCCAGCACGTTGGCGCCGCGGTAGCGGTCGCCGTCCGGCTTCGCGCCCCACCAGGGGTCGCGGGTCGAGACCTCCACGATCGCGCGCTCGCCGCTGCGCGCCAGCGCGGCGTCGATCGCAGCGGCGTTGGCCTCGCGCTTCATGCGCAGCACCCAGCGCATGACGTTCACCCGCTGCTCGGTCCAGCGCGGGTCCAGGCCGGCGGCTGTGCCGCGGCCGATGGCGGCGGCCTCGCGCGCCGTCGGCGCGCCGGCGATCCGGCGCTGCACCGCCGGGGCGGCGCCGAACTTCGCCGCCTGGTACAAGTGCTCGGACGTCGCAAACGTCCACGGGCCGGCGGCGATCGGCGCGGCCAGCGGCGCGAAGTTGCTGAACTCGCCCCAAATCTCGCGGGTGAAGCGGAACGGGCAAACCTCGTCGCGGTTGTAGATACGCATGGCGTCATCCTCCGTTGCGGGCGGCGGGCTCCCTCCGGCCCTGCCGCGCTGCGCCCCGCTGCAAGCGCGCCTCCGCTCCGGTCCGCCGGGCTCGAAGATGACGATCGAGGCGTCCGCGCAGGGCGCGAGGCGGTCGAGCAGCAGCGAGCGGACGGCGGGCCAGGGCAGTCCGCCCAGGCCGCAGCCGAGCGGCGGGATGGCGACGGAGGCGATGGCGCGGCGGCGCAGGATGAGGGCCAGGTCGTCGAGACCGGCGGCGATGTCCTCGATGCGGCTGCGGTCGCGCCAGTGGCGCTTCGTCGGGAGGTTGACCACGAACCGCGCCGGCCCGGCGCCGGCGTCGAAGACGAGGCAGCGCCCGGGCCGGACCGCGCGCTGCGCGCAGGCGTCGCGGTAGGCCTCGTAGTTGGCCGGGAAGCGATGCCGGAACTGGAGGGCGAGCCCCCGGCCCATCACGCCAACACAGTTGACAGGGTTGACGAGGGCCTGGCAGCCGGACGCGAAGAGGTCGCCGCGGGTGAAACGGATCATGGGCGGTGCTCCTGGTGCGGGAAGATCGGGGAAGGCCGAGCCGGCACTCCTCCCGGGTAACGGAACGCCCCACCGGCGCTCCTCTCCGGCTCCGGCGGCGCGCGCCGGACGGGCATGGGGGGAAGGACTCCGGCCCGGCTGCAAAAAAGGGGACCGACGCGAAGCGCCGGCCCCCGAGGCGGGAGGGAGGAATGGTCGCTCAGAACGGGATCTGATCGTCCAGGTCGGAGGGCGCGTAGGCCGGAGCGGCGCCGGTGTCGCCCACCGCGTCCGGGTCGGGCTGCATGCCGGCGCCGTTGCCGTTCGGCTTGTCGAGGAACTGCACCCGGCCGCCCGGGACCAGCAGGATCTCGGTCGAGAACCGGTCGCCCTCCTCGCCCGGCTTCGACCAGCGGCGGGTCTGGAGCTTGCCGTCGATATAGACCAGCCGGCCCTTGATGGCGTGCTTCTCCAGCATGTCGATCAGCCCCTCCTGGAACGTGACCGCCCGGTGCCACTCGGTCTTGTCGACCTTCTCGCCGGTCTGCTTGTTGATGTACGACTCGTCGGTCGCGATCGAGAGGTTGGCGACGCGCCCGCCGCTCATCAGGTGGTTGACGGTCACGTCGGCGCCGAGGCGGCCGATCAGTTCCACGCGGTTGAGTCCGAATGCCATGACGATTCCCCTTCATGGTCTGGATGATGACGATGGGTTGCGAACGACCGGGGCCGGGGCCACTCCCCCGACCCCCCGACCGTTCAACCTCTTCAAGCCCTCCTCCACCTCTAACCGGCCGGAGGGAGCGACGACGCCGGGTCCCAGGGCTCCGGCGGCTCCGCCAGGCCCGGTTCCGGGGTGAGGCTCGCGAAGCCGTATGCGGGATAGACGGCGCCGCGGTCGGGACAGCGGATCGCGCGTTCGTCCTCGACGACCTCGCGGACCGCCGCCGGGTCGATGCCGAGCTCGGCCAGCCGGTCGAGGGATGTATCGGGATGGAACATGGGGCGGGACCTCCTCTGCCGTTGCCCGGTCCGGCAACCTGTGCCGGACACCGATCCGGCATCGGCGCGGGGGACCCACTCCCTCCGCCCTGCCGGACACTCGCCCGACAGGCGCTCGCCTCCTCCTCTACGACGGATGGACGGCGCGGCGGATCGCGGCCAGGCGCTCGCAGACCGCACGCGGCGTCATCGACCCCAGGTTCAGCACCGGGACGCCGCGGGCCTGGGCGATGCGGATGGCCATCCCCGTGCCGCCGGTTACCGCGCCGCGTTCGCTCCAGCACACGACCGCATCCACCGGCCGGTCCAGCGCCTCGCCCAACAGCACCGCCGCGTTCCGGGCATGCAGCTTGCGGACGGCCGGCGAACACCGCTCCCACGCCGGATGCAGGGGCTGCGCGATCTCCATGCATGCCGCCATCGCCGCCGCCGACAGCACCCGGCAGTCCGGACCCCGATGCCCGTTATAGCCCCGCCACGGCAGCCATACCGTCCGCTGCTCCGCCGGGGCTCCCGCCGCAAACGCAGCATCGGCCCCGTCCGCGCCGCCGGAAGACAGATGCCAGCCGGTCCGCGCCAGCCATCCCGCCATGACGCCCATGTCGGACAGCACACCGGCCGGCGTCGCCCGCGCCCCGATCCCCGCATATCGCAATGTCGCCATGTCCGATCTCCCCGGTTGCGTTGGCCGCCGCTCCCTCTCCGTCAGCGGCTTCGCTCCCCGCGCGCTCCTCTCCACCTCCACGGCGATATGCGGTCCGTGCCTGCTTGAAGGCTACCCCCGTCCGGTGCAGGGATACGGCATGGAAGGGCGCGGATGGATCGGGCGTCACGGGTTCTGGCCGCTGGCGCTGCTCTGGCTGCCGGCCGGGGTCGTCGCGCAGGCGGCGATGCGGTTCGGGGACGCCTCGTTCGCGGAGCCCGGGGCGTTGCTCGCGGCGCTGGGCTCGCTCGCCCCGGTCGCACTCTGCGGGCTGCCGCTCGCGCTGGGCTGCCGCAGCCTCCGGCGGCTCGGATATCGGCGCGCGGCCTGGGCGGTCGGCATCGGGCTGGGCGTCCCGACCGTCGCCGGGACGGTGGTCGCCGGCCTGCTCGGCCCCGCGGCGATCGTCGTCTGGGCCGTGCTGCTCAGCCTGCCGGCCTGGATCGTCCGGTGGTGGCTCGCGCGGCGCCGATGATCCCGGACGGCGGCGAAGCACGGCTGGCGCATGGAAGCCTCGATGGACAGCCGGACGGCAGCGGAGCAAGGTCGCCATGTGCGAGCCCCGATGGTGGCCGGACGTTGCCGGGCCGGCTACGCAGTACAGTGGCGAGCGAACGGGGCAACCGCGAACCGGGCAAGACGGCGCCGGGCCGGCTGCGCTCGCTCGGGCGCCGGGTGTCGAGAGCGGCCGTCCACTGCCGCGTCAGGCCGCGCATTCGGTTGTCCTGCAGCCCGGCCGCCCTGCGCTCGCGGCGCAAGCCTGCATGGCGGCTTCGGGGGTCCGGCAGCCGCGGCCGCCATACATGGCGCCCACATTGCCGATCATGCCCGTCTCCGGGTCGAGCGCCTCGCCGAGCCAGTGCCCGCGGGCATGTCTGAAGACGCGCCAGACAAGGCCGGCCTCCCCGGCGAAATACTCGCCTCCGCACGCGCGGAACGACATGTCCGGCAGTCTCGAAACGCGCCCCCTCATGCCTCGTCCCCCGGACGGGCGATGGCCTGCCGGCTGCCCTCGATCCAGCCGCCCGCGCCGCGCAGTTGTGCCGGTCTCATCGCCATGGGTCAGCCCTCCACCGGTTCGACCGGGCGGTCTTCGTCGGCCTCGCGGGCCGTGTCGTCGTTCTCGACCAACTTCAGGCCGTCGATCTCGTAGGCCCATGGGTCATCGTCGAAGCGCTCGCGCGCCTGGGCCGCCGTCGGCGCAGCAACACGCGCCGTGCCGCGATAGCAGGCCCTATCGTGGACGAACACGGGAACCAGCCAGTCGCGCGGCCCGGCCTCCGGCTCCGGTTCCTTCGGCATGCATTCTTCCGGCGCGGCCTCGCCGGCCCAGGCCTCCGCTTCGGCGACCAGCTCGTCTTCGGCCGCGCGGCGGTCGACGTTCTTGAACGCCGCAACGAGGCCGCGGACCATCTTCCTTGTCCGCTCCATGCCGCGAAGGGCGGACACGAGCCGCTCGATTTCTTCGGCCACGGCCTCCGGGTCGTGTCCTTCAAGGTCCTCGGCGTCTGCGCCGCGCGCAAACTCGATCTCGTCGTCGGCCGCCTGCGCAATCATGGCGACGGCCTGTTCGGCGATGCTCATGGATACCTCCCTGGCGAATGTGGCGGTCCTGTAAGGAAACCTCCCGCGCAGTCGAACTGCGAGGCGGAGGCGCGGACCTGCGGACGGATCAGAAGCGCGGGATGTCCTCGCGGCGGTCGAACGCATCGTCGATGCCCTTGAAATACGCATCGACCTCCGCCCAGCTGCGGAACCGCCGGCGCAGCTCACCGCCCTTGCTGGTATGGGCGACGAAACCCCGGTCGACGAAGCGCTTTGCGAAGGTCAGGTGGAAGCCGTAACGCCGGAACAGGCCGGCGATATATTCCTTGTCCGCTGTGCTCATTGTCATCGTGTCGTCTCCCTTCGATCGGTGTTGCAGGCTGCGGAATGCTCGATCCCGCGCCCTGCATCCATGCGCACTCCTATGCGCCGCAGCCGGTGCGCCGGCCGCACTCCCGGCAGGTCCGGCAGGCGATCGCGCTCATGCGTCTTGTTCCTGCCGGGCGTCGAGACGCTCGAACAGCAGCACGCGCGCTTCGCCGATGCTTTCGCCGGCGAAGCGGCAATAGAGCCCGTCCAGCGGCCCGAGCAGCCCGCTCTCCTGCCATGCGTTGAAGGCTTGCGCGCTCGCCTGGGTCAGGTTCCCGGCGCGCCGCAGTTGGGTCCGGTCCATCTTGCGGCCCTTGCCATACCGGTTGATCCACTCGACCGGCCTGTCGTCGAGCCCGGCGGCAAGGACGGCCGGGCTGTAGGCGATGGCAGGCATAATGGCCGGGGACGGTTTGTAGCCCGCCTTCGGCTGCCGCCCGATCCGGTCGATGGCCCAGAACCGCGCCTGCTCGAGTATCTCCGCCCGCGTCTGCGCGCCGTAAGTGGCGCGCCTCATCGCCTCGTTTCTGAGGCGAAGAGCGGTCGGGACACCGGCGCACACGCCATTGGAATGCGCCAGCACGGTCAGCGGCGGCCACTCGCCGTGGCGCACCACCTTCGCCCGCAGCTCCGGCGCTTCCAGCCGCAGCACGCACCAGCATGCGACCGCCGCGTCCAGCGTCCGCAATGAGTGCCATTCCATGCCCTCGGCCAATACCTTGTAAATCGTCATCGGGTCGTCTCCTTGCAGGCCCGGTCACTGCCCGCCCCGCAGGTCCGGGTGGCGATGAGTTCCGGCATGTCCGTCTCCCTTGCGGTCTGTGGATGCGGCGATTGCCGTCCGGGCCCCCGCTGCGCAGCCGCGCTGTCCGGATCGGCGGTTGGTGGCTCGCGCGCCGGCGATTACCGCGGAGGGCGGCGGGCCGGCTGCGGAGCAAGGTCGGGATGCGCGCGGCCGGCGGCGCCGTTGGCGGCAGCAGAAACGGGACGGGCGCCGGCGAGAGGCCGGCCGGTCCGCTCCGCTACGAGGGGAAGGCGCGGACGGTTTCGCAGTCGGTCGCGCGCAGCCTCCCGGCGCTCCAGGGCCGGCGGCGACCGGAGCGGGGCTCCTGCCGCGGCGCAATCAATGCAAGAGCGGGCTGTCGGGATCGTCCTCGGCCTGCATGGAGGCGGCCACCATGACGGTCCAGGCCTCCCGGTCCAGCCCGAGGCGGCGGTTGAGCTTGTCGCAGATGTCGAGCGCCTGCTCGAGATCGAGCGTGACCAGCGCGGTCGGGATATGGCCGGCGAGTCCTTCGATGACGATGCGGATCTGCTGCACCTCGGTCTCGACGTCATAAGCCGGTGCGAAACAGAAATTGGGTTCGTCCGGCAGGGTCTGCGCGGTCATGGGGGCTCTCCTTCGGTTGCGGCGGCAGCGGCCGCCGCCCGGCCGGCGATACGTATCCCGGCCGGGCATTGAACGGGCGAATTCTCCGGGAGTCACGCGGCGAGCGGCCAGCGGTCGAGGATGCGCTCCACCGCGTCCGCTTTGGGCGCGAATATCCGGGCGCGGAACGAAACGATCTCGACGGTGCAGCCCATGCGCCGCAGCGCGGGCAGGTCGGTGTCGGCCGGTCCCTCGATCTCGACCCGGTCGCGACCCATCAGGCGCCGGCGCGCGAGCCGCCAGCCGTTGGCAAGCCCGAGCGCGTTGCCGCGCTCCATCACCGCCGCGAAGGCTTCCGCGCCGGTCATGGCAGGTCCGCCGTCGAGGCCGAATCCGGCGCGCACGGAGCGCACCTGCTCGGCGTCGAGCACGCGCCCGATGAGGGATATGCCGTCATCGCTGGTGAGCCGCCTGACCCGCATGTTCTCGGCCGGCAGGCGGTCCCAGACCGGCAGCAGCAGGCCGGAGGCGAGCCAGAAGCGGGACTCGCGATGGCTCGGCAGTTCGCCGATCTCGTGGTTCCAAAGCATGCGCCAGCGGGCTTCGTCGGCGCGCCCCCAGTTGGAGGCGGTGAACTCGGCCTGCGCCATGCGGTCCCGTGTGACGGGCCGGATCAGCTGCACCCGCTCCTGCACCCCGCCATTGTCCAGCATGCGCGACGGCGCGGGCAGCAGGACGGCGGCGCGCTTCGAGCGGGTGTTGACAACCAGCCGCGGCTTGCCCCCGGATCCAGTCCGGGGCAGGCTGTCCGGCGCCGGATCGCGCATGCCGATGTCCAATGCCGCATCGGCGGTGAGCGGAACCAGCCTGTCGCGGCGGACGATCTCGACCAGCTCGGTGGCCGCGCCGGTGCCCGGATGCTCGTAGAGCGTCTCCCGTCCGGCGACGGTGAGCGAGTCGGCGAGGACCGTCTCGACGCCGACCTCGTAGCTGCCGGCCTCCATCGCCTGCTCGATATTGCTGGCGATGCGCGACTCCAGCTCGGCGAAGAGCTGGTTCTGCTCGGCGATGGGGAGCGCCAGCAGCCGGTTGAGGAACTGCGGCATGGGCGGCAGGTCGTCCTTGAGCCCGCCCTCATGGGCGATCTTGAGGCCGGTCGACTCCTGGAAGCGTTCCGCGTTCCAGCCCTCGATGCGGCCCCGCCAGAGGGCGCTGTAGAACTGCCTGAGCGCGGCCTTCGCATAGTCGGATTCGAGGTTGTCGCTCTCGCGGAACAGCGCGGCGTCGCTGCCGCCCATGGCGGTCTGCGAATCCCGTTGGCCGCGCGTGATGGCGCCCAGGCTGTCGAGGCGCCGGGCAATGGTGGCGATGAACCGGCGCTCGCCCTTCACGTCGGTGGTGACGGGCCGGAACAGCGGCGCCGAGGCCTGGTGCGTGCGGTGGGTGCGGCCCAGCCCCTGGATCGCCTGGTCGGCCCGCCAGCCGGGCTCCAGCAGATAGTGGATGCGCCGCTCGGTGTTCTCGCAGGAAAGGTCCGCGTGGTAGCTGCGCCCGGTGCCGCCGGCCATCGAGAACACCAGGATGCGCTTCTCGCCGTCCATGAACGCGGCGGTCTCGGCGAGGTTGGCAGACGCGGGCCGGCTGCGGAGCGAGAGGCGCTCGCCCTTCGCCTCCACGATCCTGAGCACGCGCCGCGACCGTCCCGTGACCTCGGCGACGGCCTCATGCCCGAACTTCTGCACGATCTGGTCGAGCGCCGTCGGCACCGGCGGGAGCGCGGCGAGCTTCTCGATCAGCGCGTCGCGCCGGTCCTCGGCCTCCTTGCTGATCACCGGGTGGCCGTCTTCATCCCGGGCCGGCCGGCTGAGGAGATTGCCGGCGTCGTCGGTGAAGGGCTGCTGGAGCTGCACCGGGAAGGCGTGCATCAGATAGGAGAGGATGGCGTCGCGGGGCGTGAGGTCGATATTGAGGTCGTCCCACTCCGAGGCCGGAACCTCGGCGATCCTCCGTTCCATCAATGCCTCGCCGGTCGAGACGAGCTGGACCACAGCCGAGCGGCCGGCGTCGAGGTCGGCCTCGATGGCGCGGATCAGGCTCGGGCACTTCATGCCGGTCAGCAGATGGCCGAAGAAGCGCTGCTTGGTGCCCTCGAACGCCGACAGCGCGGCGGATTTCGCCCTCTTGTTGAGGGTGTCCTCGCCCTGGACGATGCCGGTCGCCTTCAGCGCCTCCTCGATATTGTGGTGGATCACCTTGAAGGCGCCGGCATAGGCGTCGTAGATGCGGCGCTGCTCCGGCGTCAGCGGGTGTTCGAGAATGTCGACCTCGACACCGTCATAGGCGAGCGCGCGCGCCTGGTAGAGGCCGAGCGCCTTCAGGTCCCTGGCGACGACCTCCATCGCGGCGACGCCGCCGGCTTCCATGGCGGAGATGAACTCGACGCGGGTCTCGAACGGCGTCTCGCCGGCGCCCCAGAGGCCGAGCCGTCCGGCATAGGCCAGGCCCGGCAGCGTGGTGGCGCCGGTGGCGGACACATAGGCGATGCGGGCGTCCGGCAGTGCGTTCTGCAACCGCAATCCGGCCCTTCCCTGCTGCGACGGCTTCGTGTCGCCGCGTTCGGACTTGGAGCCCGCCGCGTTGGCCATCGCATGCGCCTCGTCGAACACGATCACGCCGTCGAAGGCGTGGCGGTCCTCCTCTTCGAGCGAGCCGGCGAGCCATTCGACGATCTGTTCCAGCCGCGAGGGCTTGCCCTGGCGGGAGGGCGAGCGCAGCGTGGCGTAGGTCGCGAACAGGATGCCCTCGTCGAGCGGTATCTCCATGCCCGGCCGGAAATTGCCGAGCGGGATGACGTCGCTCTCAAGCCCGCCCAAAGCGGTCCAGTCGCGGCGCGCGTCCTCCAGCAGCTTGTCGGACTGCGAGAGCCAGAGGGCGCGTTTGCGGCCCCTCAGCCGGTTGTCGAGGATGATGGCGGCGACCTGCCGGCCCTTGCCGCAGCCGGTGCCGTCGCCCAGCATCCATCCCCGGCGGAACCTCACCGGCTCCGACAGCGTCTCCCCGTCCTGGGTGACGAAGGAGGTGTCGATTTCCTCCCCGTCTTCCGGGCAGCGGTGGACGGTCTCCCACTGGGAGCCAATGCGGTACTGCGCGGCGAGATGGCGGTTATGGGCCTCGCCCGCCAGCACGACGCTTTCCAGCTGGGCGTCCGACAGCAGGCCGTTTGTCACGACGCGTTCCGGCAGAATGGGTCGCCAGGCCGTCGCCGGATGGGGCACGGCGGCCATGGCGGCGGACTGCACCAGCGGCGTCGGATGCTCGACCGCCCCCGGCACCCGCACCGCGCCCGGCCGCCAGGGCGCATAGGGGCCGGTGTCGGCGGCGGCGCCGTCGGCGGCAACCGGCTCCGCCGGCCCGGTCTCGAGGATCAGTTCGGAGACCGTCCCCCAGTCATGGGCCTGCCGGGTCTCGGCGGTGGATGCGGGCTTCGGACCTCGCCGCGGCGCAGACTTGGGCGCGACCGGCTTGCCGAACAGGTCTCGGGCGGGGCCGGACGGGACCGGAATGGGCCCGATCGGCCGGCGCGGCGGCACCCGGGCGATGACGGCATCGAGCAGCTCGGCGGCGTTGGCGGCGCGTGCCGTTCCGTCCAGCCCCACGGCGGGCCCGGCGCCGCGCTCCAGCACGGTGAGGCGGGTGTCGAAGCCGGTGCCCCGCCTTGCATAAGCGCGCCCGTCGATCGCCATGGTGAAGATGCAGCGGGCCGGGGGATCGAGACGGCCGACGGTGTCGCCCGGCGCGCAATGGGCGGACGTGATCGTCACCAGCCGGCCGCCCGGCGGCAGCATCGAGGCGGCGGAGCGGACATGGCGGAGGTCGGCGTCGCGGGTGATGCGGTCCACGCCGGGCGTGGCCGAGAAGGGCGGGTTCATCAGCACCACGGTCGGCCGGACGTCGCGCAGCCGGTCGGCAATGGCCTCCGCGTTGAACGCGGTGACGACGGCCTCGGGAAACAGCTGCGTCAGCAGCCGCGCCCGCGTGTGGGCGTATTCATTGAGATGGAGCGCGCCCGCCACCCGGTCGCCCAGCGCGCATTGCGCCATGACCGCCAGCATGCCGGTGCCGGCGGAGGGCTCCAGCACGGTGTCGCCCGGTCGGACCGCGGCGGCCTGGAGGGCGGCATAGGCGAGCGGCAGCGGGGTCGAGAACTGCTGGAGCCGGACCTGCTCCTCGGAGCGCCTTGTATGCGAGGGCTCCAGCGCGGCGAGGGCCTCCAGCATCGCCAGCATGCGGCGCGGCCCGCCGGCGGTCCGGCGCATGCCCAGGCCGTAGCGCTGCATGAAGATCGCGACGGCCGCTTCGGCGGCTTCGTAGGCGTCCTTCCAGACCCAGGCGCCGGCGGCGTCCGAGCCGCCGAATGCGTCGGTCATGGCGGCCCGCAGGGTCGCGGCGTCGAGGGGCCGGCCCGCCTCCAGCACCGGCAGCAGGGTCCGGGCCGCGGCAAAGAGGGCGTCGCCCGCCACCGGCCGGGCCGGCGCTGCGGGCGGGTCGATGGCGGCGGGAGGAAGCGGACGCGCGAGGGCGTCCGGCGCCTGCGGGGCGTCGAGCATGGGGCGGTCTCCGTGCGGGAAGGGACGGGAGACCGGCGGGATGCTGAGCTGAGGGACGGAATTCCTCCCGCCCGGCCCCGCCGGCCCGCCCCCGACGGGCCCGACTGCCTCCTGCCGGCGCAGGGCGCGCCGGGGAAACCCTGCGCGGGCGCGGGCGGGAAATGCCGTTCGGGGAGGCGCGGGAGCGCCTGCGGAGCCGGAGTCGTTCAGGGCCGGCTCAGGCGGAGCGGGTCAGCCGAAGCGTTCGCCGTTCGCCTTGAAGGTCCACTCATGATCGGAGAGGGCCTCGTCGACGGCGCAGTCGGAGGTTTCGGCCTCGTAGGCGTCCCGGAGCTGGCGGTAGAGCCAGAGCGCGAGGCCGCGCATGGCCTCGGTCACCGCGTCCTCGGCACCGTCCGTCGGCGGCTGCCAGGTCGGGCTGTCGCGCTCGACGTCAATGGTCATCGTGTATTCGTGGCAGTAGCGCCCGCGCTGCCTGATCGTGGCATGCAGTTGGTGGAAATTGCGCCTTTGGACGGCCTGCAGGGCGTCGGCGATGCGGTGCAGCTCGTCATCCCTGGGCGCATGGGCGCGGATCGCATTGACGGCGCCCCTGGCATGGCTGTACGAGCCCTCGAAGCTCGCGTCGTCGCCCTGACTTGCGAAACCGCTCCAGAAAATCCGGGGCTTGTCGCGGGTTCCGCCGCCATGGAGGCGCACGGGGCTGGTGCGGAGCGTCACGCCGAGGATCCCGCAGATGGTCTGGAAATCCTCGTAGACGAAGTCGTACCACTCGTAGTCGAGGCAGGACTGGCGATACCAGGCGCGGGCCGCCTCCTTCGCCGCGTCCGAAAGCTCGTCGATCGTGTAGACCGTGATCTCGATGACCCGGGGCATGGTCAGCACTCCTGCGCGCCGGGATCGCCAGCGTCTTCGCGGATGTCGTAGCGGCTGCCCGGGAAGTGCTTCATCGCCCGGTCGACATAGGCTTCCGCCTCCTCGCGGCTGTCGAAACGGCTGTCCATGGCGGCGCCGATGCCGAGCGTGAACATCCGGGACCTGACCAGAAACCTGCCTGTCAGCGGGGCTTCCTTGCCGTCGGGGACGGGCCGGGGCGAAGCCGGGCGGGACGGTCCGGCGCCGGCCGGAGCCGGCCCATCCGTGGCTTGCCCGCTTTCCGGCGCCGGGACGCGGCGGGCGTCGCCGGGGGCGGCGCGTACGAACCGGACGGCCTCGCGGATGCGCCGCCGCGCGACGCGGTCGCAGTCGGGGTCGGCGCGGAACCACGGGCGGGGTTTGCGCTCAACCCAGGCACCCGAGTCCGCGACGAAGCCGTCGGCATAGGCGATAAAATGGTTGCTGGCGGAGATCGCCCAGGTTCCGGCCGGCGCGGGGTCGAGGAACGTGCCGAGCGTCATGGCGCGCTCGTCGAAGGGGAGGCCGGCGAAAATCCGCTCCCAGGCATCCTCGCGGCGCGCGAAACGGCGCTCGCGGAGCTTCGGATGGTGGATGGCGTAATCGGGCGTCCAGCCGAACTCGGCGAGCGCGGCGGCGAGCTCGTCCATGAAGACGCCGTTGACCGAGCGGCGGTCGAACAGGCGGCGGATGGCGGCGGCGGCCTCGTGCGTCGGCACGCCGGCGATCGCGGAAATCGCGGAGGGGCCGCACTTCGTGGCGCGGCCGGTGATCCTGTGAAGCATGGCGGCTCCTTCAGGTGTCGGGTTGATCGGGGTGGAAGCCCGGCGCGGGGCGTCGCCGCCGTGTTTCATTCGCGCGGAGGGGCAGCGGCCGGCGGGGCGGTATCGAGCGGGTTTTCGAGGATGCGGCGGACCTCGCGCCAGACGCCGGGGGAACGGTCGGCGGCGAGCAGCCGGGCGATGCGCCGGCGCTTTTCGATCCGGTATTTCCGGGTCCTCTCGGCCTCGGCGAAGGCGAACATCTCGCAATAGCGCCGGACCCCCGAAAGGGTTTGGGCGGCATGGCAGCGCCCGGCCTCGCCGAAGCCGCGGATGCGCCAATACTGCCCGTCGCGCTGCAGGATGGCCGCCTCCTCGCCCTCGACCAGGAAGGCATGGACGCCCGGGCGCCTGCGCTTCGTTGCGGTCCGGGGCCGGAGGCCGGGATATTCCGGGAGGAAGGCGCGGGCGGAGTGAAGAACCGCCACCGCGATCTCCCGGCTGTCGCAGACCTTGTCGAAGACAAGGAGTTCCGTCGAACCGGCCGGCAGCGCCTTGCGCAGCATGGCGTGGAGATGGCCGGCCAGGGCGCGCAGCGCGTCGCCCGCGGTATCGCCGGGGTCGAGCCGGTCGCGGCAATGCCGGCCGCCCAGGTCGTAGGCCGCCCTGCGCATGGCGGCGTCGAGGGAGAAGCGCCGGGCCTGCGGCGAGAGCGCGTTGCAGGACCGGCCTTCGGCGTCGAGTGCGCCCTCCCGGGTCCAGCCGGCTTCCAGCAGCGCGATCGCATCGTCGCAGATGTCCGCCGGCGTCACGATCGGCGGCCGTTCGCCCAGGGGCGCCGCCGGGGCCGTCCGGCGATCGGCGCCCTGGCGGGAGGGGTCGGGAAACGGTGTCATGACAGGGTGTCCATGGTGATGTGTGACGGGGAGCGGTCTTGGCGGCGATGCGGCGCGGCGCAGGGCCTCCCGCGCCGCCCTGCCGGCCTGCCCGGCGCCGGCTGGCCGGACTCCGGGCGGCGGGAGGCGCGGCGGAGCGGGACGGAACGGCGGGGCCGCTCCGGAACGGGGTTGACGGGAGGGAGAGGGTCAGGCCGCCCGGCGGCCCAAACTCAGAGCAGCGAGACCGGCTCGATGCAGCGCGGGTCGTCGTTGGCGGGCCGGTTGACATGCGTGCTCACCGGCCAGGCCGTCATGGCGTCCGCCGGACACGGATCGAGCGGAACCTCCCCGCCCGTCAGCCAGGCGTCCCAGGCGTCGGGCGGCAGGATGACCGGCATGCGGCCATGCACCGGCGCGACCGTCCCGTTGGCGGCGGTGGTGAGGATCGTGCAGGTCTCGACCGCATCGCCGGGGCTGCGCTCGGCGAGCGATCCGGTGAGCGCGGCGCCTTCCGGGACCGTCCAGCGCTCCCACAGGCCCGCGAAGACCATGGGTGCGTCGTCCCGGAGGCCGAACAGCCAGGGCTGGCGGGTTCCGCCGCTGCGCCGCCACTCATAGAAGCCGTCGGCCGGGACCAGGCAGCGCCGATGGCGGAAGGCCGAGCGGAAGGACGGCTTCTGCGCCGCCGTCTCGGACCGCGCATTGATGAGCTTGTGGCCGATCGCCGCGTCCCTGGCCCAGGCGGGAATCAACCCCCACCGGAGCATGGCCAGCGAGCGGCCGTCGGGCGCGGCGCGCACGACCGCGACGTCCTGGCTCGGCGCGACATTGTAGCGGGGCCGCAGGTTGAGCGGCGCGCCGATGAGGTCCATCAGCTCGTGCAACTCCGCCCATGACAGACGCTGGGTGAATCGACCGCACATTCAGGCCCGATTATCCGCACCGGCGATGGCTTGTCACTATTGTTCTTCTATTGTTCCTGTGATATTTTGCAAGCCATGGAGAGAAAGCACACCATCCCGGTGTCGCGGGACGACCTGGTGTTCTCGGTCGACATGGCGCTGCGCAAGGCGGAGCGCTTCTGGCCGAAGAAGCGGGGCCCCGGCGACCACGACCGGTTCCGACCCTTTGCGGAATTGATCGTGGACCAACTCGAATTGTCCGGCATGAAATGTTTCAGGAGGCCGTGCGGGCCCGGTCACAGCGCGCCACCGGCCTACGGCATGCCGCGGCAGGACGGGAAGCCGGACGGCGCGGACGGCTGACGCCGGTCGCGGGGCTCAGTCGTCTTCGGGGAACATTATGGTCACGACCGGCTCATCCTGTTCCCCGGCGCCGATCGCCACGATAGGGCAGTGCCTGCGAGGCGGCCGGTTGCTGTCGCGGAGGTCCTTGCGGATGTCGCGCACCAGCACGCTCATGGTCACGCGGTCGCGGTCCGAGGCGCGGCGCGCGTAGTAATGCGCCATCCAGACGACGTCCCAGAGGCGCCCGCGCTCGTCCTGGAAGCCCTGGTAGCCTTCGGGCAAGGCCACCAGGCGGTCCCAGACTGCGCGCGTAACCGCGACGGGAATCCTGAACCCCGCCTCCCGCGCGGTGTCGGAGACGTCGACGAGGATGCCGTCCTCGATCGCCTGGGCGCGGGTGTAGACGAAGATGACGGGACCGAATGCGGTGTCTTTGCCGGGTTCGGGCATGGTCGGGTTCCTTGCGGGGGAGAGAGGGAAGCGGCGGCTGCGGGCCTGTCAGAGCAGACCGCTGGTCTGGAAGCTGAACGAACCGCTCGGGGTTACGATGACGTGGTCGAGCAGCGTGACCTCGATGGTCTTCAGCGCGTCCCGGATGCGGTTCGTCATGGCGATGTCGGCGCGCGACGCATCGGTCGAACCGCTCGGATGATTGTGAACCGCAACGACCGCGCTGGCCTGTAGTTCCAGGCAGCGGATGCAGATCTCCCGGGGATAGGCCGGCGTGTGGCAGACGGAGCCTTTATGGAGGCACTCGTCGGCCAGAAGCCGGTTCTTGCGATCGAGGTACAAGGCATGGAACTCCTCGACCTCGCGGTGCCCGGCCAGCGTGCGGCAGTAGTCGATCACCTTGTTATACCCGCCGAGGGACGGGCGCACGGTTTGCGGCACATGCTCGCGCGCCATGCGGATGCCGAGCGCCTCGGCGGTCTTGAGGGCGGCGATGGCGTCCTCTGACAGGCCGGGCACGGCGCGCAGCCGGTCCGGGCGGGCGGCGAGCGCACGCGGCGCCGTGCCGAACATGTCCAGCAGGGCGCCGGCGAGCGCTCCGGCATCGTCTGCCGGACGGCAGCCGGAGAGCAGCAGCTCCAGCAGCTCGCGGTCGTCGACCGCGTGGCGCCCGGCGCGCAGGAACCGGGCCCGGAGCCGGCGGCGGCTGGCGGCCTCCCGGACGGAGGCCGGGCCCGCCGGCACGTCGAACAGCGGCATCTCGCGGAGGCCGGCATCGGGCGTGTCGAGCGGGCTCATGCCGGCGCCTCCGGCATCGGGCCGGGCGGGCCGAGCTCGACCGCAACCCTGCCGTCGCGGACAGTGACCGTGACGGTGCGGCCGGTCGGCATCAGCCAGAGCAGGTCGGTCCAGACGGCATTGGCGATGGCGCGCTTCTGCGTTTCGTCGCCGGGGCCGTCCGGAACGGGAACCCCGGATTGCGGTGAGCCTGCCCCGGAGACCGATACGGGGGGAAGGGCGGCGGGCATGGCGTCGGTAGCAGGCAAGGTGGCGAGCTTCATGGCTGCGGTCTTCCTCGATTGCGGGCGGTCCCGGCGCGCGGCGGCGCCGGGACGGCTTCGGGGTGGATGGGATGGCGGCGGGCCGGCGGGCGGTCAGGCGTCGAGGATGCGGACCCTGGCCCTACCGCCTTCGACGCGGGCGTCGGGCGTGCCGTCGGGACCGATCCGCACGGTCACCAGCGGGGGTTCGCCGCCTTCGGCGAAGCGGTCCGGGACGGGCAGCGCGCCGCCGCCCCACGGATCGGCGCCGGCGCCTTCGCTGACCGCATCGACATGTGTGTCGGTGACATGATCGGTGCTGCGCCAGCCGGCAGGGTCTTCGTTGGCGGTCCCGATGGCCTTCTCAAGGGCTTCATCGAGCGTGTCCGCCTCGACCGTGACGGTGTTGGCGTAATGGACCATGTAGCCGACCTGCACGGTCCAAGGCCGGCTCACGGCGCGGGCTCCGGGGCGGCGCCGAGGGTCACGGTCACGTCGGGCCGGCGGATGCGGATGTCGACGGCGCGGTCGCCGGGCACGAACCACATGAGTTCGCGCCGGACCGCCTCGGCGATGGACTGCCGGCAGGCCTCGTCGTCGCTGAGCAGCAGCCGCGTCGCCAGGTGAAGCGCCTCCTCGTCGAAGCGGTCCCTCTGGGTCTCCCAGCTGTCCGCCTCGACATCGTCCGACGGCGAGAAGAACCCGGCCCGGAGCAGGGCTGCCAGCTCATGCGGCTGGAGGGCGCTGTCCCGGGTCACCAACGGCAGCGTGTCGTCGATGTGGCTCCAGGCTTCGCCGGCGAACGCCATGTCGGCCGGAATGCCGATCGTGCGGCAGCCCCCCGCTGCGGGGCGGACGGTGAGTTCGATGCGGATCGCTGCGGGCCGGGGCGGCAGCCGGGCTGCTCTCGACCTTGCCCGCTCGGGCAGGGGCCAGTCTTCGATCCAGAGCCATTCGCCGCCCCCCGAGGCCAGGATGGAGACGGCCGCCGCGCGGTCGAGCCCGTCATACCAGCCATAGCCTTCGAGCCGGCGGTCGGCCTCGAACAGGCGCGGTGCGATGCCGTCGCGTTCGGCGGCGCGCCAGAGCGCCTGGGCTTCCGGGGGCTCGGGGTCGCAGTCCATGACCAGGGCGCCGTGGCCGGCCTCCGTCGGCCTGGCCGAGTCGCGCCAGTAGTCGGCCTCGGCCATGGAGGGCCGCCAGGGCCGCAGCACGGCCGGCGGCGGCGCGATATCGATGCCGGCCTCGCGCGCCCGGCTCCAGTCCTCAAAGACCGGGCGCGGGTCGGGAACGGCCGCCATGGCGCGGTAGACCGCGAGCCGCGCGGCCTCGCGCATCTCCGTCAGGAAGGCGTTCTCGACGGCTTCCTTGCGCGCCGGCAGGACCAGTTCGAGTTCGGGGCAGTCGTCGACGTCCGCCAACACGGACCAGGTCGCGCCGTGGACGGTCTCGACCGTGGGCAGGCCGACCGTCAGGGTGAGGCCGAAGAAATTGAGGTCGGGGTCCCTGTAACCGTCATGGCGGCTCTTGAAGACCCCGAAGACCAGGCCGCGCCAGGGCTCGGCATGGACCGCGCCGTCGAGGAAGGCCTGGCGCAGTAGTTCTTCCGGGCCGGCGGCACCGTCTTCCGTGCGGTCCTCGAACACGACCGGCAGCGGATAATGGCAGGCGGCGGTCTCGGCCGCGTTGCGAATGGCCGCGATGTCTTCTGTGGCCTCGAACGAAATCGACGTGCCCCAGGGATAGGAGGCCTCATCGTCGGCGTGGACTTCGGCGTCGGCGTCCCCGAGGAAATGCTCGGGCGCCAGTTGGACCCGCCAGCCGGCCAGTATCTCCCCGTCGGATGAACGCGGCCTGGATGACACCGTGCAGTTTCTGCGCGCGAGGCTGGCAAAGCCGAAGCCGGCGGCATCCTCGCGCCGCACCAGCGCCTCGTCCCAGCCGTTCTCGCCGAAGCTGAGCAGCACGGCGGGATCGGCGATGCCGGCGCCGTCGTCGGAAACGGTGACGGTGAGCAGCGTCTCGCCCGTCATGGCGGCGACTTCGTCCGGCCGGACGGTGGGGGCGGAAACGGAAATACGCACCCGCGTGGCGCCGGCGCGGCGGCTGTTCTGCAGGGTCTCGGCGAAGATGTCGGCCGGGGTGGCGGCATAGATGCGGGTGACCCGCTTCACGGCGGTTTCGTGAATGCGGGCGCGGATCGTCCGGTTCATGGACGGACCTCCATGCAATTGCGGAAACGGAAACGCCCCGCCGGCGTCACCTGGGGCGTGGAACCCAGGGCAATGCGCCGACGGGGCGCTGGTGCGACGGCGCCTAGTGGACGCGGCGGAGGAACTCGGGGATCTCCATCGGGTCCGGGTGGGCGGCATGGCCGTTGACCGGACCGCTCGCCGCGATGCCGTCCGGTCCCCCCGCAATGGCGGGGTCGGGATCGGCCTCCCCGCTATCGCCGCGACCGGCGTCCGGACCGGGGTCGACCGGCTCGGCGGCGCCGTTGCCGGCATGGGCCACCGCGCCATTCGCCGGTTCCGGTTCCGGCACGGCTTCGGGCGCATGGTCGTTGCCGGCGGGTGGCGCGTCTTGCTGCCCGGCCGCGGTATCGGCGGCCGGATCGGCGGGTTCCGGTTCCGGCGCGGCCTCGATCGCATGGCCGTTGGCGGCGGGCAGCGCGTCTTGCTGTCCGGCCCCGATATTGGCGGCCGGCCCGGCGGGTTCCGGGGCCGCGGCGGACTGCGCGGTTTTCGCACTGTCCGCCTCGTCGCCGGCGCCGCCCGTGTCGAACGCCGCGAACCCCGGCGGGACCCAGGCGAGCGCGGCGGCGTGCATGGCCGGGCTGACCCCGACCGGCGGGTCGCCCGCCGCGAACGCGGCCTCCATCGCCTCGGCCAGCACCGGCTTCCTGTTCTTCGACCGCGCCGTGGCCCAGGACGGGCTCAGCACCGCGCGGGCGATCTTCAGGATGCGGCTCTTGTTGATCCGCGACCACAGCATGTCCGCCGTGGGCCGGACGTGCTTCGCGAACTCGATGTCGAGCCGGGCGACGGTGGCTTCGAGCTCGGGACGCGCCTCGGGCTCGAAGGCGAGCTGGGGCTTCACCGTGCGCGCGACGCAGGCGGCGAACAGCGCCTGCTTCTCCGCCTCGGACAGCGCCCGCAGCGCCGCGAAGGATTGGCCGTCGTCCTCGATCTCCAGCCAGTCCATGGAGAGGCCCGAGCGGTCTTCCAGCATCGCCTCGCCCGGCGACCAGCCGGCGAAACCGGCGTCGTTCATCCGGATGTTCGGCCGGTCGGAGGTCTCGCGGATGGCGATGTCGAGCGCGTGCGGCGTGTAGCCCGTGCTGAAGACGGAGCGCCCCAACTGGAACACCGCGAGGTCGAAGGCGGCCTCGAAGTCCCCGGCGAGATGCGCCTTGACCAGCGCCGTCCGGATATGGCGCAGGTCGTCGGCCAGGCCGATGCCGACGCCCGCCTCCTTGCGCGCCTCGGACTCGCGGTCGCGCGGCGGCGCCATCGGCGTCGAGACGGACGAACCGGCGGTGTGAACGCCAGGACCGCCGGTGTGGACGCCATGGGTGGCGGCATGCGCGTCGTGACCGTTGGCGGCCGGGGAGGCGCCGCCGGTCTCTTCCGGCTTCGGCATGTCCTCGGGCTTCACCAGCCCCTGGATGACCTGCATCGCGCCGTCATGGCCGACGGTGACGATGCAGCCCGCCATGGCGAGGTCTTCGCGGCGGAACACCGCGCGGGCATCGACGGCGCCCGCGATCTCGTCGAGGCGGGTATCGATGGCTTCGGCTTCCGAGACCAACTCCGCGGTCCACTGCTCGTCGTCGATCTCGCTGAGTTCGGCCTGCCGGGCCTCCAGCTTCGCGGTCTCGGCCTGCTCCTCCGGGGTGGGGTCCGCCGGCTGGGGCTCGATGCGCCCGTAGCGGGCGGCGTCGTCCCACGAGACCTCGACCATGGCCCTGGCCCACTTCCAGCGGGTCGCGAGCTCGTCGGCGGCCGCCCGGAGTTTGTCCGTGGCCAGTTTCGCCAGCAGAACGGGGTCCTCGAACCAGACGCCGCTCTCATCGTCCCGGGCGAACAGGTCGCGCATGACCAGGCCGCCGGCGGCCTCATAGGCCTCGACCCCGACGAAGCGGGCGATTGCGGTGGCGCCGGGCACCCGCTCCTCGGTCAGCAGGCGCTTCACCTGCCAGGCCGACGGGCGGTAGCCCTGGCCCACGACCTGCTCCCAGACCGCCATCTGGCGCTCGCGGTCGGCGGTGACGGCGAAGGCCTTCAGCACCTCCAGGTCGATCTCGTCGGCCCGGTAGGCGTCCAGCAGTTCCGGCGCGGCGTTGCCGAGGCGGAGGCGCTGCTCGACGATGCGCTCGGAGGCGCCGAACCGCGCCGCGATGGCGGAGACCGACTGGCCGGCCCGGGCGAGCTCGGAGAAGGCGACCACCTGGTCGGCGGGGTGCATCGGCACGCGGATGACGTTCTCGGCGAGCGAGAGTTCGGCGGGTTCGACCTCGCTCTTGACCAGGCAGGGCACCGGGTGGTCGGCGTCGAACACCTTGTCCTCGACCAGCGCCTGCATGGCCTTGTAGCGGCGCCCGCCGGCGACCACGACGTAGCGCTCGGCATCGTTGTCATCGGCGCGGACGACGAGGTTCTCCAACAGGCCGAGAGCGGCGATGGAGGCCTTGAGCTCGACGTCGGCCCGGGGATCGGGCGGGGTCCTGCGGACGTTCTCGGGCGCGAGCGCGAGCCGGGAGAGCGGGATCTCCCGGATGAGCGGCCCGGCCCCGGGGGCGATGAAGTTCATGCGAACCTCCGTCAATGGTGTGTGGAAATGCACGGAAGCGGGGTTCGGCGAGCGACTCCCGCCGGCCCGCGTCCGCGCCGCCCGAAACCGCCGCCATGCTCCCCTCCGGACGGCGCAGCCCGGCGGTCGCCGGCGCCGATAACGGGCGGACGGCGCGGGGCGGCGGTATCGGAAACGGCGGAACAACGCGTGCGGGCGGAAGCGCGCCGGCCGGGGGCGCTACCGGCAGCGCCGGGATGGCGGCCGCTTGTCGAAGCTCATGTCAGGATCGGGAAACGGCGCGATGGCCGGCACGGCGTCGGACGTTGCAAAGGGCTGTCGAAGGGCGCGCGGCGGTCCCGGAAGCGGAGGGCCGCGTCGATGCTCAGGGTGCGGCCGGGCCTGCGGTCCAGGGATCGATCACGGCGATGCCGCAATGCGCGAAGTCCCGGGCGTTCCGGGTCGCTACCGCCGCATCCCTCGCGCGGGCAATGGCGGCGATCTGGCAGTCGGCCTCCAGGATCGGGCGGCCCAGGGACCGGCGGGACGCGGCAATCGCGGCATAGGCCCGGGCCGCGGCGCTGTCGAAGGGCAGCACCCGTCCGGCGAAGTCCTCGCCGATCGCCGCGTCGATCTCGGCCGCGAGGCGGTCGCGGCGCCGGCCCGGGGGCAGGATGGCCGCGCCCGCGCGCAGCTCCGCCTCGCTCACCGCGGTGAGGTGGAGCCCGGCCGAGTCCTGCCCGGAAAACCACGCCATGACCGCAGGATCGGGCGTGAGGCGCATCAGCTCGGACACCACGTTGGTATCGAGGACGATCATCGCCGCCCGCTCATCCGAACTCGGGCGGGGGGCGCATCGGGCCGCGCTCGGGCAGCTCGAGCTCGACGCCGCCCAGCGCGGCGAAACGGGCATGGATGGCCCGGCCCAGGTCCTTCGGCGGCGGCGCCTCGCCGACCGAGCGGCCCAGTATGTCGCGGGCCTCCTCCTCCATCGAGCGGCCGTTCTCGGCGGCGCGCACCCGCAGGCGGCGCTTTACCCCCTCGTCGAGGTTCCTGATGGTGATGCTGGCCATGGGCATCCTCCGTTCGCGCTATTGCCGCAAAGTTAAGTATTGCCTGCATTGCAGTCAATTTTGTCGATCCTTTCGGCTGCGGCGTCGAGATGGTCGGCGGCCTTGCGGAGACCGCCTGCGGCATCGCGCAGACAGCGGGCGCTGACCGGGGACTCGGGGTACAATCGGGGTCGGCGGTCCACGCGATCCAGAAGGCGAGTTTCGCCAGGGTTTCGAGCGCCTGCCTGAGCGCCTCGGCCGGGGCGCCGTGGACGCCGCGGGTCACGGCGCGGCGCTCCCGGCGGGGCCGATGTCGATGCGCTCGCCCCAGGGCTCTCGGTTCCAGTCCGGCGGCGGGCTCGAATAGTTCACCCATATCGTGGGAAATGAGGGCTCGATCTCGGGGTAGTTGGAGCACTCCATGTCGGTGAAGTAGAGGCACACGCCCGGCTGTATCCCCTGTTCGTCCAGCCATTCGAAGCCTGGGCGGAAGTCGGTGCCGCCCCGCCCCTTGATCGCGATCTCGTCGGGAAGCTCGTCGGGCGCGTATTCCTCGGCGTCCTGCACGGCGGCGTCGACCTGGAGCACGACGACGCGCCCGGGCCTGATCTCGCTGGCCACCTCGCGCAGCTCCGCCCAGAACTCCGCCAGGGTGGCCGCCGGCAGCGAGCCCGAGGTGTCGATAATGACGGCGATGGCGTCCATGCCCTCCGAATGGATCGAGGGGAGATAGAGGCCGGAGTCGATGAAGCGCCGGTTGGGGACGCTCCAGCTGTAGTCGCTCTTCACGGCGTCAGTCATGTAGCGCCGGAGCAGCGAGCGCCAGTCGAGCGTGCTCGCATGCGCGCCGCGCACGGTCTCCTCGATGCCGCCCGGCGCCTTGCCCTCGGCCTTCGCGAGACTGAGCGCCTGGTGCATGGCTTCGTCCCAGGCCTGCTCCTCCAGCGTCACGTCGCCCGGCGAAGGCGGGGAAGCGGCGCTGCCGCCGCCGGCCGGCGCGTCCATGACCTCGCCGGTGCCCGACGGATCGCAGCTTGCGGGGGCGCCGCTGCCGTCGTTGTTGTTGTCGGCGCCGCCGTCACCGTTCGACGTTTCCGGCGAACCGTCGCCGTCCCCGTCATCGCCGCCTGGAGGATCCAGCGCATCGCCGGTATCCCCGCCATCGCCGTCATCGCCCTGTTCGGACGGGTCGCTTCCGTCGGGCATCGGAGCGCCGGCCGCATCGGCGCCGGAACCTGCCCCAGCGTCCGGCGGACCGCTGTCGCCGGATTCACCTTCGTCCGGCTCCGGAAGGCGGTCATAGGCTTCCTCGACGCTGATCCCGTCCCAGGCCTCGGCGTCGGGCGGCAGGGTGAAACCGGCGTCCCTCAGCAGCCCGTGGGTGACCAGCTGCGAGGCGCGCTGCCAGCGTTCCGGGTCGCGGTTCTGCCGCCGGGTGTGGTGTTTGAGCGCGCAGGCCAGCACCACCCGGGCGATGGCGGTCTCGATGAGGTGGGCGTCGGTCTCGGCGATCCATTGCGGCGAATAGCGGATCTCCCGCCCGTCGCTCGCCAGCGTCTCGCGGCCCGCGTCGGGGCGGATCGGCAGGCGGAGCGCCAGGCTGCCGAAGAAGGGCTGCTCCCTCAGCAGCGCGGTGACGCAGCCACTGACCCGCTGCGCCGACTCCGAGCGTACCCGCGCTGCCATTACGCGGCCTCCCGCACGGGCTCCGGGGCGGCCTCCGCCGCCGGCGCGAAGTAGCCTGCGAACTTCTCCGCCAGCGCGTCGGCATCGCGCTTCACTCGCGCGCGGGCGACCGGATCGAAGTCGCGGGACGGCCTGAGCGCGTCCGGCTCAACGCCGGCGATCCTGTCCTTCACCTGCTGGCAGAGCTGCGCGAGCGCGTCGTCGCCGAAGATGTTGAGACGCGGCACGATGTCGACCAGGTCGCGGATGTTGCCGATCATCGAGTCCCGGAACACCAGCGGCTTGCCTTCATCGTCCTCCCGCAGGCGTTCGGAGACCCGCTCCACGGCCTCGCCCAGGCGCCGGTAGAGGTCGCCCACCGCGTCGTGGAGGCGCTCCTCGATCTGGCTCTCGATGTCGCGCTTCACCCGCTCGGTGTCGTCAGAGGCCAGCTTCGCCATGAAGTGGTCGGCGTCCGGGACCGGGACGATCCGGTAGCGCAGGCCGAACTTGCCCTGCAGCGCTTCCTTCGAGGGGTAGTCCTCGATGCGGAACAGCTTGCCGAGGTCGAGCCGGGCCTTTTCGATATTGTCGTCATAGTCCTCGATGAAGCGGGCGCGCTCGCGCACCATGCGTTCGCGCAGGCCGTCAATCAGCTTGGTGTAGTCCTCGTAGTTGGCGACGGTGAGCAGGCGGCTCCCCTGGTCGTCCCAGGGCAGTGTCTGGGCGTAGTGGGTGCTGCGCGCCGCGCTCATGGTGGCGGTGAGCGTAGCGAAGGCGGCTTTGGGCAGCAGGCACTTGTTGTAGCGCCCGGCGGTGACGCTCGCCTCGTGGTGGACGGCGACATGGGTGCTGGCCTGGCGGTCGTAGAGCCGGCCCGACCAGGCGGTGATGCGCAGGCTGACCAGCATGGCGTCATGGCTGAGATTCATGGGTGGGGGTACTCCCGGTTGCGAACGCCTTGCGGCGCCCGGAGGGTGTGATTGAGAGCGGAGCCGCCCGGAGTCAGGGCTCGACGTCGATCGGGACGGCGAGCTCCTCGTGGGTGGCCGCGTCGAAGACGTCCATCGTCCGGTCCGGCCAGTCGCCCGTGCGGACTTCGCGTATGGCCTCGTCGGGCGTGCGCGCCTTCAGAGGCACGTCTCCGAGGATGGCGCTGTGGGTATGGAAGCGCGGCATGACGCGTCCGTCACTGCGTCCGCGCGGCGGCCCAGCGGATGAAGGCGGGCGAGCGCTGGAGGTCGGGATCGCGGCGGATGCAGGAGCCGACCAGGAACTCGCCGACCTCGCGGCGCAGGCGCTGGGCGTAGGTGACGATGGAGCCGAGCGTGATGTCGTCGGCCATGCGGTAGAGCGCGCCGCAGACCGCGATCAGCGCGCTGGCATTGTCCGGCACGATCGCGTTCTCGGGATCGTCGATGACGGCCCTCGGATGGGGCAGCTCGCGCCAGACCTTGAGGAAGGCCGAGAACTCGACCGCCGCCGCCTCGCCCACCGTGCCCCGGAACAGCGCCCGCTCCACCGCCGGATCGAGATTGCCGCGCTCGTTCACGACATTGGAGACGATCTCCCAGGTCCTGGGACAGCAGAACGCCTTCTCCTTCGACTGGGGATCGAAAACATGCAGCAGGTCCGGGCGCATCTGGATGTAGAACAGCACCTCGGGCGCGATGCCGTGGGCCGCCCCCCAGGCGAGCCAGTCCTCCGCGTCCACCCGGATCTCCAGGTGGACGAAACGCGACGCCAGCGGGGTCGGCATCCGGTGCACCACGCCCCGGTCGCTCTCGCGGTTGCCGCAGGCGATCAGAGAGGCGCCTTCCGGCAGCTCGTATTCGCCGACCTTGCGGTCGAGCACCAGCTGGTAGAGCGCGGCCTGCACCATCGGCACGGCCGAGGGCAGCTCCTCCAGGTTGATGAGCCAGCGCCCGGGATCGCCGGCGGGCGGCAGGAAGGCCGGCGGCGCCCAGCGGGTGCGGCCGTCTTCGTCGCGCCAGGGGATGCCGCGCAGATCGACGGGATCGAGCAGCAGCGCGCGCACATCGACATAGCGGCGCGCGGCCCCGGCGGCGGTCTGCTGCGCGAGCGCGCTCTTGGCGCAGCCCGGCGCCCCCCAGACCAAATGGTGAGCTCACCATTTTTTGTGTAATGGTGATGGCTAGATAATGGAGAGTAGGTGCGCCGCGACCCTGTAAGACCGGGCTTCAGGGCCGGAGCCGCTCACCATTTCTATTGGCGCTTCGCGTCGTGCAATATCGCCATCAGACGGTCGGTCGCACCCATGAAGACTCCCTTCCGCACCGACGGTGGTTGCCGCGCAGCAAGGACGTCCAGCTTGTCCACGGGATCGGCCCGGAGGTAGATCTCCGTGCTCTGAACGCTTGCATGACCCAGCCAGAGAGACACTTTGCGGATGTCGCGCGTGGCCTCCAGGGTGTGGATCGCGCAGGCGTGTCGAAGCACATGCGGGCTAATTCGCTTGGTGGCGATGGATGGTACGGCTCGCCGCGCCGTCGCAGCATGTAGCTTCAGACGGTGAGCGAAGCCGTGTCGCGTCATGCCGACGCCGCGGGCGTTGAGGAACAGATGGTCGCTTGATCCGTCGGGACGGATTGCCAGCCAGTCCCGGATGACGGATCGCGTTTGCGTCCACAGCGGCAACGAGCGTTCTCGACGCCCCTTTCCATGGATGCGGACGGCGTCGAGGCCGGGTTGTTCGACATCGTTGCATGCGATTCCAACCAACTCCGACACGCGCAGCCCGGCGGCGTACGCAAGGTGCAGCATTGCGCGATCGCGTATCCCGGAACGCGTCCCCGGATCGGGCGCGTCCAGCAGGGCCTGTACCTCGTCATGATCGAGATAATCGACCACTGGCTCGTTTCGCCGCTTGAGTGGGATCGCGTGGACCTGACCGGCCAGGGCGAGACAGGATGGAACCCTGTACTCGAGGTATCGGAAGAAGGATTTGAACGCAGCCAACCGTACGTTGCGTGTCCCGATTGTGGCTCCCCGATCACGCTCCAGATATTCCAGGAAGTCGAGGATCAGATCGGCCGTCAACTGTTCGATCATGATCTTGCAGGGACGAACGCCGTATCTGGCTTCCGCAAAACAGACGAGCTGAGTGAAGCTCACGGCGTAACTCTCGATCGTGTGGCGGCTGGCACCGCGATCGCGGGGTAGATGCTCCCCAAGGAACGCGCTGATATAGGGCGCGAGCTCGGTCATCGGGTCGCCCTCCCTGCATGTGTGGCTTCCGCAGCTCGGGCGATCCCGCGGAGCAGGACCGGCGTGGCCTCCAGATACCAGTAGGTGGAGGCCATGTTGACGTGCCCCAGATAAGTGGACAGCGCCAGAACGTGTCGGCTGACGCTGTCGCGATCGGCTACGACCGCGTTCTCAAGCGAACGCGTGGCGAATCCGTGCCGCAAGTCGTGCAATCGAGAGCCGGGCTCCCCGGGACCGCCACGGTGGCCGATTTGCCTGGCGAGCCTGAGGAAGATCTTCGATAGAGTGGAGTGATGCGGGGGTTTGCCGCTCGAGAGAACGAACAGGTGCTCGTCGGAGCCGCCCATGCGCATCCTGATTTCGAGATAACGGTCCAGCGCCTTGCTGGTGCTGTCATGAAGCGGAACCAGTCTCGATTTTCCGAGCTTCGAAGCCCGGACCACCAGCCCGTCGGCAGTAATGTCGTTCAGCTTCAGAGCGAGCGCCTCCGACAGCCGCAGCCCGGTGGTGGCGAGCAATCCGATCATGTAGTGGTAGGTGTACCGGTTGAGTGGGCCCGTGCTCTTCATCAACAGCGCTGCGTCCATGATCTCCTTGACTTGGCCCAGGCTCAGGAGATGAGGGGAGGATCTTCGCACCGGCACTCGGCCGAGGGCATCTCGCGATGGAACTTCGTGGCGTTGGTCTTCGGCGTGCAGCCAAGCGGCGAAGTCAGCAACTACCCGGAGCCGGATCTGCGCCTGCCCGGCCGTGCCTGCCTTCCGGGACCAGTCGATAACGGCGATGGCGCGGATCAACTCATCGCAACCGGCGTCGGTCTCGTCGGCGAAGGCTCGCAGGATGCGGGCGGCCTGGTCGAACTTGTATCCCAGATGGCGCTTGAAGGTGAGGTAACGTTCCACGTTGTCGATCATGGTCATCGGGCGTCTCCCACCCAGGGCTGCGCCACTTCCTGGAGCATGGGGACATTGACCTTGGCGTAGATCGCGGTGGTACTCGGCAGCCGATGCCTCAGCAGGGTGCCGACGGTTTCCAGCGAGGCCCCGGACCGCAGCAGGCCGGTCGCCGTGGAGTGCCGGAAGAGCTGGGCTCCCCGGGGGTGGGCGTCGTGCATGCCAGTTCGGTTCAGAGCGCGACACACGATGTGGGTGACGGCGTTCGAAGAGGGGAATGGCACATGCGGGGCCGGCACGCGCAGGAACACCTTGTCTTCATCGACTCGCGGACGCGCCTTCTCGATATAGGCCAGGATCGCGTCTCCAGCGTCCTGGGGAAGCGGCAACTGAACGGTTCTTTTCGACTTCCCGCCGACCTTGACGAGAGCCTTCGCCCAATCGATGTCGTCCAGCCGAAGCGCGCAGATGTCGCCTCCACGGAGCCCCAGCCTGGCCAGCAACAGCAGGACTGCCCGGTCGCGCACTCCCACCGCTCTCGTCAGGTCGCACGACGCGATCAGCCGTTCGATATCATCGGTTGGGATGTAACGTGGCAGGGTCGCGAGGCGCGCCTGCGGCACTGACGGCACCGCGTTGACGAGTTCCGCTCGACACGCGCCATTCGAGGCCAGGAAGCGTAGATACATGCGTAGGGCTTTGGTCATTTCCCGGGCGTATTCCGGGGCGACCTTGGCGAAGCGGCTCAGCATGACACCCCTGATGAGAGCCGCGTCGTAGAGCTGAGGGTCGCTGCCCAGGTCGGGCAAGACAAAGGAGAGGGTTCTCACATACTTGCCAATGGTGACATCGCCGATTCCGCGATGGCGCCGGAGCCACGAACGGAACAGCGGCATCTCGGCGCCGGAATCTTCGACCGGGAAAGCGTCCGGCATCACCCCGCGAGTGGAGAGGAACCGCAGAAACGACTTGATTGAACCGCTATGCCGGGACTTCAGCTTCTCTATCTTGCGCATCCTCCACGGGCATACACAGTCATGGTCGATGAACCGCTCAAGGGTCTCGGCATTCACCTCCGCCAGCGGGATGCGGCACTGGTGGAGCCAGGTCAGGAAGTGGTGGCAAGTGTAGCGGCGGCCCGTCAGGGTCCGGACCGTATAACCTTCGGCACCCAACTGGGCGAGGTACTCATCGAGGTGGCGCAAGCCGTCGGCGAGATCTCCAGGACGTCGGGCGTCACCCCTGTGCTCGGCGAATCGAACGAGCCAGCGCGCGCAATTCATGTACAGCGTCGCACGAATCTGAGAAGGTCTGTGGTGTTCGCGACCCTTTAGAAACTCCTCGCAGTACTCATCCCTGAATCGCCGCAACACGGCGTCATCGACTGCGTCGATCGCCGTACCGTCGCGCTGCAGCCAGGTCAGGACATCCTCGGCGACACGCCAAAGCTTGCCGCGTTGACTCGGGCCAACCCCCGCGTCGCCGAGGTAGGTCGCGAACTCCTGAATGAACGGTCCGAATGGACCCAGAAGATAGCCGGGCTTCGGTCCAGATTTGCACGATGGCATCGCCTCGCTCCTCTTGCCTGAAACAGCGGAGGAGCACCGTATAGAAATGGTGAGCGGCTCCGGCCCTGAAGCCCGGTCTTACAGGGTCGCGGCGCACCTACTCTCCATTATCTAGCCGTCACCATTACAGACCATGCAGGGCTGGCGGGCCTCGACGAGGACGGCGAGGACTTCGGCGAGTTCGCTCGGGCGCAGTGTGTAGTCGGCGGAGATGTTGTCGGGCAAGGTCATGGGCGGCCTCCGGATTGGCGGAAATGCGGCGCGGGCACTCCCACCGGGCACCCCGCCGTTCACCGGAAACTCCGCGGCCCTCCCCTCGCCCTGCTGCGGGGTTTGTGGCCGTCGCGCCATGCGGGGAGCCGGCGCAAGGCCGGCGTGTGCGGTCAGGCGCCGACCGGGCCGGTCAGGTTTTCGGAATCGCTGCCGGCGACCGGCGGAATGCCCATCACTTCCGGAAGCGGCCGGCGCGTCGGCGACAGCGTGTGGCCGATGCGCCGCTCAAGCTCGGCATAGGTGCGGTAGAGGTCCGGGCGGAGCTCGGCCGCCCGGCGCAGATCGGTGAGTTTGACGGACATGGAGCGGTCTCCCGGCTGGCGGCGCGGGAGACCGCTCCCGGATCCCCCGCTTCGCCCGGGAGACGCCGGCCTCCGCCTCCTGACGGCAGTTGGTGCCGTCCATTGGCGCCAGGGCCGGCGCCGTTCACACCGGTGAGCGGGAAGACAGTCATGACGTCCCGGCAACGACTGCGGTGGCGATGACCGTTCATGTGGCGGACGTAGCGGCTGTCGGGGGCAGGTAACGCCCGGACCTGGAATGAAGACAGCGGCCGAAGCCGGCCGTTCTGGACGCCATCCCGACAGGGTTGCGGCTATCGTTGAGGGTGGCGGGAACTTACGGTGGGGATCTGCGTCAGGTCCGACAGGACGGGGATCGGCGAGGCGGCATCGTGGTGGCTGGAGGATTGATGAGGGCGGACCGACAGTCGAGGAATGGCGGACAGGGGAAAGCGTGTGACCGGGGCGAACAGGGCTCAGGTTGTAGGAAGTTTATAGGAATGCCCTATAAACTGGTGTGCGTCGACAATGTTTATGCTAGTGATAGCTAAACATCCTAGAGGTGACTGAATGGACCCTCGTGTGAACCCGTATGCCCCGGGAGCGGGCACGCCGCCGCCGGAACTCGCAGGTCGCGACGGCGTTCTTGCCGATGCCCGTCTCGCCATACAGCGCAACAGATCCGGGCAATCGGCTCGTAGCCTCATGTTCGTGGGGCTGCGCGGGGTCGGCAAGACGGTTTTGCTGAATGAGGCCCAGGCGATAGCGGACGAGGAGGGTGCGCTGTCGGACTTCATCGAGATCGGCAATCACGAACCCCTGTCGAAGACAATCGTCGCAACCCTGCGCTCGCTTCTGCTGAAGCTCGACCGGGCCAAGGGCGTGAACGAACATGTAAAGACCGGGTTGCGCGTGTTGAAGAGCTTCGTCGGGGCGATAAGGATCAAGGTGGAGGGTATCGAGTTCGCCGTGGACATCGATAGCGAACCAGGTATCGCGGACAGCGGCACACTGAGCCGTGATCTCGGGGAAGTTTTCATTGCCGCCGGTGAGGCGGCCAGGGCCCGCGACACTTCCATCGTGATCCTCATTGACGAAATCCAGAACCTGTCGCGAGAGGAGTTCGAGGCGCTGATTATGGCGGTGCATCGGGTAGACCAGAAGCGGCTCCCCTTGCTCGTCGTTGGCGCAGGGCTGCCGCTCGTGGTCAGACTCACGGGCGAAGCGAAAACCTATGCGGAGCGCCTCTTCGAGTATCCGGATATAGGCCCCCTCGAACCGGTCGAGGCGAGACGTGCGCTGGTCAGGCCGGCGGCGCGGGCAGATGTCGAATTCGAGGAAGAGGCGATTACCGCGGTCATAGCCGCAACGCAGGGATATCCCTACTTCCTTCAGGAATGGGGATATCAGGCATGGAATACCGCACAAGTCACCCCCATTACCGTGAAGGACTTGGAGAAAGCCAGCGCCGCCGTGATCGAGCGACTGGACCGCAACTTCTTCAGATCGCGGTACGAACGGCTGTCGGATCCACAGAAGGCTTATCTGCACGCCATGGCGAGATGCGGGCCCGGTCCTCACCGAACTGGGCAGATCGCCAAGGAGCTCGGCAAGTCATCCCAGCAGCTCGGCCCCACCCGCGAAGCGCTGATCCACAACGGCATGATCTTCAGCCCGAGATATGGTTATGCCGCCTTCACCGTTCCGCTCTTCGACGAATTCATGAATAGGGTGCAGTGATTGGGAACGGTCTGTGAGATCGTCGGTGAAATCCAACAAGCACCTTATGGCATGGCTTCGAGATCGTTGTCGATGCTGTCGCCGATGCGCGCGGCTGATGCCTTCACAGTATCCCGGGCCAAGTGAGCGTATCTGGCGGTTGTCTGCACCTGCGTGTGACCGAGCAGCTTTCCGATCATCGGCAGCCCTTCGCCCAGCGCCAGTGCCCTACTGGCAAACGAGTGTCTGAGGTCATGAATTCGCACGTTGGGCAGGTCGGCGCGGTCCCGGATGCGTCGCCAGGGATGCTGAAGATCGGTGAGATGGCTGCCCGCCTTCCGGCCGACGATCACCCACGGGCTGTCGTCGTCGCGGGGGAGGGACTCCAGCAGCCGCACCGCCGAAGGCGCCAACGGCACCGCCCGGCCGCCCGTTTTCGTGTCCGGCAGGTTCAGCTCGCCGGCATCCAGGTCGACATGCTCCCAGCGCAATTTCTGGATCTCCGAAAGCCGGCAGCCGGTCAGCATCAGCAGGCGGATGGCCACGACGGCCGAACGGGTCTCGGAGCCGTCCTTGAGGATTTCGTCGAGAACCGCACCAAGGCGCTGGAACTCCTCGGCGCTCAGGAAGCGCTCGCGCTTCTCTTCCTTGAAGCGCTTGACGTGCAGACAGGGGTTCGACCCGTCGGGGCGGAGGCCCCAGACTTCGGCCATGTTGAACATCTTCGAGAGCACACCGAGGGTGCGGTTGGCCTGATATGGCGTCTTGCGCATCGCATGATGCAGTTCGGCGATATCCTTTCTCTGGACCTCGGTCACCTTGCGGCTGCCGATCCTGGGGTCGATGAACAGCTCGACCGAACGCCGATATTCGTAGGCGGTGCTCTCCTTGCAGTGGTCGGGGACGTACTCGTTGAGAAACCGCTGTCCGAGCAGCTTGACCGTTGCCGCCTTGCGGTCCGTGTCCCGCTGCATGGCAGGATCGCCTCCCGCCTTCGCTTCGGAGAGCAGGGCCATGGCGCGCTTGCGCGCAATCTCCGGGGTCATGGCCGTGACCGGGCCCAGGGTCATGCGGCGAAGCCGACCGCTGGCCCGGAACTGGGTAACGAAATACTTGCGGCCGGACGCCCGAACCCGCATCCCGAAGCCCGGCAGCTCCCGGTCCCAGTAGAAGCGGTCGGTTCCGTCGCACTCGATGCTGTCGATGACCCGCTTGGTGATCTTGATCTGCGTCGGCATGGCGATCCCCGCAAGAAAGCGTTCGGTCACGCGGTGATGAGGGTGATGGATTCAGCGATTGAGCGTCCGCTTCCAGTCCTTGCGGAGCGGTCGCAGCCAGATGTCCTTTTTCGGCTGGGCTCGTTTCGTATGCCTGTCATAGCGTCCTCTT
>JAJDVH010000001.1 GCA_022826185.1 Alphaproteobacteria bacterium | reverse complement strand
CGGCATTGCCCGGGACCTCAAGTCGCTGGAAGGCGCGGTCGCGCTCGACCGGCGCCATGCCGCCTGCCTGCTGGAGAGGCTGGAGGTCATGGAGCGCGAGACCGGCACGCCCCTCTTCTACCGCGAGGGCAATGACGCGGTCGTCCTGGACATGCGGCTGCTCGCGGCCAAGCCGGAGCTGGACGCCGAGGCGCGCGCCCTGCTGGAGCGGCTGGTCGCACAGCATGACGCGGCGGCGGCGGCGAAGGCGGAGGTGGAAAATCTCGTCGTGGAACTCCGCTTCTCGCTGGACCTGCGCCGGCAGCTGTCGGACCTCGCCGCAGAGCGGCGCCGGAGCGTGACGGAAGAGGGCACGGGCTACAGGGTCTGGGCGGACGAAGCCGCGCGGCTCTGCGGGAGGGCGGAGCGGGTCCTAGCGGAGAGGCGCTACGCGCCCCACCTGGACCGTATCGAAGGCGCGCGGGAGGACATCGGGCGGGACAGCGGAAGGCTCGCCCGGGCGCTGGAGACCGACGCGGCCTGGACCGCGTTCGCGCCCCGGCTCGAGAGCTCCGGCCTGAGGTCCCCGGAGCTGAGGCAGGTGGTCGAGGAGGCAAAGCGGATGCTCGACCGGCCCGAACTCGACCCCGGCGCCCGCCGGAAGCTCGAGATCCATATCCGCGTCCGCGACCCGGCCCGGCAGCACGGCCTCTACCACGATATCGGCCCGGGCGGCGGCATCTCAATGTGAGGCCCCGCGGCGGGCCTCGCCGAAGGCGTCCCGCAGCAGGCGGCGCATGGGCTCTTCCCGGCCGGTCGGGGCGGACCGTCAGCCCGCATCCGATGACGAAGGGCGAGGCGTTCATGCCCGCCCCCGCCGCCCCCGGCCCCGCTTCGCCGCCCGGGCGACCGGACAGGGCAGGTCGAACGGTAACCCGGTAACCGGATCGACGAAGCGGAGGCGGATCCGGCAGCGGGCATCGCCGAAAACCGCACCGCGCGGGCCGGCCGGCTTCGTCCGCGCCCATCGTCCACGGGCGCCCCAACCGGCAATGCCGGAGACGCCCCCGGCGCAACCGGTGATTCTCCGCCGGGGCAGCCGAAACATCGGCGGACCGGTTTCCGGCGTCCCTATCCCCGTCCCATCCGGACCGTAGCGGTCCTCTCCCGCGCGGCCGGCCGGCTCGGCGCCGCCGCCGGCCGTTCCCGGCGAACGGCGGAGCCTGCCTGTCCGGCCGGAAGGTCGGGAAAGGGTTGATCGGGGTGATTTCCGCGGGGGGCGGCCGTGCGACCGGCTCCCGCGCCCGTTCCGCCAGCAGGAGATGCCGCCGATGCCGGCTTCCGCCCCCGCTCAAATCCACCCGCCTGCCGAAGCGGCGGGCTGCCGTTGCTGCAGCGCCGGCGCTTCCACGGCGGCCGCGCCCGCCCGACGGTCCAACGCCTCCCGTGCCCGGGACCGGCTTGCCGCGCTCGGGCTCTGTCTGAACTGCGGCCGCGTTCAACCGCCCGACGGGGCGAAATACTGTCCGGAATGCAAAGAGCGCCGCCGCGCCAGCGATCGGAAGGCGGCCCGCAAACGCCGGCTGCTTCGGCGCAACCGGGGCCTCTGCCAGGAATGCGGCGCCACGCCCGAAAAGCCCCGCCGGCGGCTCTGCGAGGCCTGCAACCAGAAACATCTCGCGCTCAGCCGCCGGCGCCTGCAGGAGCGCAAGGAGGAACGGAAACAGGCCGGCCTCTGCGTGCAGTGCGGGAACAGGGCGCCCGCCGAAGGCAATGCGTGCTGCGACGACTGCCTCGCCGCGCGCCGGCGGACCTACCGCGCCCGGATCGAGCGCCGCCGCCGGCAGGCCGACCGCTCGCTCTGTATCGAGTGCGGCAAGACCCCGCCGGTTCCAGGCAGCCGCCGCTGCCCGGACTGCGAGCCGCTTCCCGCCAAACGCGACAGGGAGGCCGCCGGACGCCGCCGGGATGCCCGCCGCGCCGTCGGATTGTGTGTGGATTGCGGCCGCCATCCCGCCGCGCCCGGGCGCATGGCCTGCGACGCCTGTCTTGCCGTCTCGCTGGACCGGTACAATCGGAGGACCCTCGCCCGGGTCTCCCGAAGCCTCTGCATCCGCTGCGGCGAAGCTTCCCCCGCCGAGGGGTCGACCGTATGTGCGCCTTGCAGGGAAGAGCGCCGCGCCGCCGAGCGCGCGAGATGGCATCGCAGAATCGCCGAGGCCCGCGCCCGCGGCGTTTGCGTCCACTGCACGAACCGGCCTCCCGACCCCGGGTCCCATTCCTGTCCGGCATGCCGCGAGGCGCGCCTCGCCACTCACCGCCGCCGCTACCATACCGTGACCCGGGAGCGAATATCTGCCGGGCTCTGTCCCCGCTGCGGCGTCCGCGAGCCCGAGCCCCTCATGCGGGAATGCGGCCCCTGCCGCGACCGGCAGCGCGGCTACGCATATCGCGGCATGCCCGACCTGCCGACGCAATACACCGTGATCGGGATTGCAGACAATGTCGACCACGGCACCTGGGAGACGCCAATGGAGGTAGCCGCCGCGCTGGCCTTCGCGAAGCTCTCGCTCGACGACGTCGAGATCCTGACCGACGCCGGCCCGGCCGTCTTTGCCGGCCGCTGACGTTCCCGTTTCCCCTTTCCCCACCCTGGCGGTATCGACGCCGTCAAGGCGGGGAAAGGGTTTTCGGTGCGATCCCTGCGGGTGGCCGGGCGGCCGGCTCCCGCTTCCCTTCCTCCAACAGGAGACTATCGACATGCCCGCCACCAATGCGTCCGCCTTCCGCCCCGGTGCGAACAGCTTTCTGGTCCACGTCTTCGGGCGCGGCCTGCAGGACGAGCACTATGTCGTCGAGCGCTACCGCAGCACGATAGACGGTATCCGCCGGCTGCCGGGCGGCAAGGGCCATCCGCTCACCCTGTCGCTGGAGACGGTCCGCGAGCTCCGCCCCGCGCGCAACGAGATCCTCATCTGCAAGGGCGAGAAGTCCGAAGACTCCGGCATCCAGTACTGGGGTGCTTATGCGATCTGGGGCCATATGCTGGAGCGGAGCCGGTTCCCCCGCTGACGGCAAGGGCGGGGAACCGGGCGCGGGCGGCATCGCTCCGTCCGCGCTCCCGTTCGCCCCGCCCGCGATCCGCCGGAGCGCCTTTCGTCCGGCATCCTCATCGTCGTTCCCCCTTCCCGGCCTGCGTTGGCGTCGACGCCGCGAAGTTCGGGAAAGGGCTTTTCGGGGTGAGTTGTAACGACTCGCAATCGAACACCTGCAAGGAGCAGACACAATGATCGGCCTCAATCGCGTCGACCTGATCGGCAATCTGGGCGCGGACCCCGAGTTCCGCAGCCTCCCCGGCGGCGGCACCGTCGCCAATTTCAGCATCGCCACCAACGAAGGCTACCGCGACCGGCAGTCCGGCGAATACAGGCAGCAGACCGAGTGGCACCGGGTCACCGTCTTCCAGGACGGCCTGGTGGCCATGCTGCGCAAGCACGCCGCCAAGGGCCGCCAGGCGCACGTCACCGGCAAGCTGCGCACCCGCAAGTGGAAGGACC
>JAJDVH010000053.1 GCA_022826185.1 Alphaproteobacteria bacterium | reverse complement strand
CTGCTGATCGTTGTCCAGAACATCTTCCAGGACAACATCGACGAAGAGCACGGGGTGGCCGAGGAATAAGGGGAGCGGCTCATGAACACACAAGCGCAAGGCACGAGGTTCGTTGACAGGCTGGGCAGGGTGTACGGCCTGTACACGCTTGGCTTCCTCGCCTTCTTCGCCCTCATGGCGATTCTCGAGCAGTTGGGCGCCGACGCCAAAGTGATCGGCATCCTCTTCCTGCTCTTCACCCTAGCGATCTACGCCACCATCGGTTGGCTGTCGCGCACCATGCAGGTTGACGCCTACTACGTTGCGGGCCGGGAGGTCCCGTCGCTCTACAACGGCATGGCGACGGCTGCGGACTGGATGTCCGGCGCTTCGTTCGTGGCACTTGCCGGCGGCATTTATTTCGGCGGCTATCCCTATCTGGGCTTCGTCATCGGCTGGACCGGTGGCTACGTGCTGGTCAACGCGCTGATGGCGCCCTACCTGCGCAAGTTCGGCTGCTACACGGTGCCCGACTTCATCGGCACCCGTTACGGCGGCAACCTTGCGCGGTTCTGCGCGGTCTTCGTCCTGGTGGTTGCGTCCTTCACCTATGTGACGGCGCAGATCAACGCCACCGGCACGATCGCCGCCCGGGCGCTCTCCATCCCGTTCGAGGTCGGCGTGTGGTTCGGCCTGCTGGGCATCCTGCTCTGCTCCATGCTGGGCGGCATGCGCGGCGTGACCTGGACGCAGGTGGCGCAGTACATCGTGCTCATCATCGCGTACCTGGTGCCGTTGATCTGGATGTCGAACGAACAGGGCTTCGGCATCATCCCGCACTTCGGCTACGGCGAAGCGGCGCAACGCATCCAGCAATTGGAGGCGGAATACGGATTGCAGCCGGCGGCCGAGGCCGTGGCGGGGCTGAAAGTGCTGACGACGGCGCATTTCGACCCGCAGACCTCGCTCGACAGCTGGAAGTTCGTCACCCTCGCCCTCGCCATGATGGCCGGCACGGCGTCGCTGCCGCATATCCTGATGCGGTATTTCACGACGCCGTCGGTGCGCCAGGCGCGCAAGTCGGTCGGCTGGTCGCTGTTCTTCATCTTCCTGCTGTATTTCTCGGCGCCGGCGCTCGCCACGCTGACGAAGCTGCAGCTGCTGGATCCGACCCTCGCAACCGCGGTGGTCGGCAAGGCGGTGGAAGACGTGATGGCGCTGGAGTGGGTGAAGAACTGGTCGGCGGTCGGCATGCTGTCGGTCGTGGACCAGAGCGGCGACGGCATCGTGCAGCTCAACGAGTTCTTCATGCGGCCCGACATCGTCGTGCTGGCCACGCCCGAGATCGCCGGCCTGCCCTATGTGATCTCCGGGCTGGTCGCGGCAGGCGGCATGGCGGCTGCCATGTCCACCGCCGACGGACTGCTGCTGGCGATCGCCAACGCGCTCAGCCACGATCTCTACTACAAGATCATCGACCCGCAGGCCGATACGCGCCGCCGCCTCGTGGTGGCCCGCGTGCTGCTGGTCGGCATCGGCGCGCTGGCTGCCGCGGTGGCTTCGCTGAAGCTCACCGGCATCCTCGGCGCGGTGGCATGGGCGTTCTGCTTCGCCGGCTCGGGGCTGTTCTTCCCGCTGGTGCTCGGCATCTGGTGGAAGAGGGCCAACCGGGAGGGCGCCATCGCCGGCATGATCGCCGGCTTCGCGGCAGGCTCCATCTATCTCTGGTGGACCTATACCAGCGGCGAAACCTGGTTCAGCCTCGACCATCTGCGGTTCAGCATAATCGGCATGCCGGTCTCGCTGGTGGCCATGGTGGTGGTGTCGCTGATGACGCCGGAGCCGGATGCGGAGACGCAGGCCATGGTGGACGAAACCCGTATCCCGACGGGCGACTCGATCCTGGCCGAGACGCATTGACCGCAGACCGGCCTACAGGCGCTAAAGGAGGCGGGGCCTCGGCCCCGCCTCCAGCCGCGCCCGCAATCCTTCCGGCGAGGCGGCATGGATAGCCTCGCGCATGCGCTGCCCGGCTGGGTGGTGCTTCTGGACTACATTCTGGGCGTGGCGATGTGGACGCTGGTCGGCCGCTCCGCCATGAACATCTTCCTGCCGGTCACGTCCGACTTCTTCTTCATGAAGGCCTTCGTGAAGATGACGGACCCGATCCTGCGCGTCTTCAAGCCGGTCACGCCGGGGTTCCTGATCGATCCCGTCGTGCCGCTTTACGTCGCCTGGTTCTTCTTCCTGTTCCGCTTCTACGCCATGCCCTGGCTGCTCGGCTATTCCGTGCTCGGCATGCTCTCCTTCCCGCTCGAAGGCGAAGTGGCCGCCATGCTCTACGACATTTTCGGCAGCGGCCTGTAGGGGCCTTATGCAGGCGCGGGCAAGAGGAGCCGCGATGGTCCGCACCGTCCTCCTGCCGCTTGCCCTCCTGCTTGCAGCCGGGCCGCTGGAGGCGGAGCCCTACAAGGGCTTCCCGCGCGGCCACGCCCTGATTGCGCCCGCCGAACTGAAATCCGCGCTCGACGGCCCCGGCCCGAAACCCGTCGTGCTGGCGGCGGTCGGGAAAAGGCCCTGGCTGCTCGGGCACATTCCGGGCGCACGCCACACTCCGCGCGGCGCCTATACCGACCGCAACGGCATGGCGGTGGACCGGGCGCGTTTCCAGGCGTTCGCACGCGGCCTCGGCATAGACGACGGGACCCCTGTGGTCGTCTATGACAACGCCTATGACGCCGCGCGCCTCTGGTGGCTGTTCCGCCTCTACGGGAAGACCGATGTGAGGGTTCTGGACGGCGGCTGGCGGGCCTGGGACGAGGCGGGCTACGCCGTCGAGCGCGGTCCGGGCCGGGCGGCGCCGGAGGCCGGCAACTTCACGGCCGCGCCCGCGCTCGCCGGCTGGACGGCCGGCTTCGATGAGGTGGCGCAGGCTCGCCCGGACGCGGGCGCACGCCTCTGGGATGCGCGCGACATACCGGAGTGGAAGGGGACCGGCCCCATCGGCGAAGCCCGCTTCATCGGCTGGCGGGCGTTTCGCAGGGCGGATGAGGGCCGGCCCTCGGAATTCCGGACCGCCGCCGAAATCGACGCCGTCCTCCGAACGGCGGGCTTCGAGCCGGAGGACGACCATATCTTCTACTGCCATTCCGGCGTGCGCGCCGCCACGCCGATGCTCGCACTCTACCTGATGGGCTATCCGGTGGAACGGTTGCGCCTTTACGATGGTTCCTGGATAGAATGGAGTCGGCGGGCCCGGAGGAACTAGACAGGCCTGCAAGCTGCGACCGATTGCGCCCGGGGAGTGGACAAGCGCGCCGGGCGCTCTATGATTTATGTTGCAGTGCAACAAGGGAGTGAGTCATGAACGCGGATCCGGTCGTCATTGTGGGCATGGCGCGTACGCCGATGGGGAGCTTCCAGGGCGTGCTGAAGGACGCGACGGGGCCGGAGCTCGGCACCCGCGCGATCACCGGCGCTCTTGAGAGCGCGGGCGTTGCGGCGGACGATGTGGACGAGGTGATCCTCGGCTGCGTGTTGCCGCACGGCCAGCGGCAGGGGCCGGCCCGCCAGGCCGCTATCCATGCCGGCATCCCGAAGTCGGCCGGCGCCACCACGATCAACAAGCTCTGCGGTTCCGGCATGAAGGCCACCATGCTGAGCCATGACCTGCTGCTCGCCGGCAGCAACGACGTCATGGTTTCCGGCGGCTTCGAGAGCATGACCAACGTGCCCTATATGGTGGAGAAGGCGCGCGCCGGCATGCGCATGGGCCACGGCCGGTTCGAGGACGCGATGTTCCTGGACGGGCTGGAGGACGCCTACGAGCCGGGCGCGCTCATGGGGCATTTCGCCGAGGAGACAGCGCGGCATTTCCAGTTCACCCGCGAGGAGCAGGACGAATTCGCGATCCGGTCGCTGAACCGCGCCCGCACCGCCAATGAGGACGGCACCTTCGCGGGCGAAATGGTGCCGATGACGGTGAAGACGCGGCGCGGCGAGTCGGTCGTCGAGCAGGACGAACAGCCCTTTACCGCCAATATCGAGAAGATCCCGAGCCTGCGGCCGGCCTTCGCCAAGGACGGGTCGGTGACGCCGGCCAATTCCAGCTCGATTTCGGACGGCGCCGCCGCGCTGGTGCTGATGCGCCGGTCCGAGGCCGAGCGCCGGGGGCTCACCCCGCTCGCCACAATCGTCGCCCATACCTCGCACAGCCAGGAGCCGCGCTGGTTCACCACGGCTCCCGTCGGGGCGATGAAGAAGCTGTTCGAGAAGACCGGCTGGGACAAGGATGAGGTCGAGTTCTACGAGATCAACGAGGCCTTTGCGGTGGTGCCGATGGCGGCGATGCGCGAGTTCGCCCTGCCGGCCGAGAAGGTCAATGTCCATGGCGGCGCCTGCGCCCTCGGCCACCCGGTCGGCGCGTCGGGCGCGCGGATCGTGGCGACGCTCATCAACGCCATGCGGAAGAACGGCGCAAAGAAGGGCGTCGCGGCGATCTGCATCGGCGGCGGCGAGGCGACCGCCATGGCCATCGAGCGCGCCGCGTGACACGCCGGCTGATCTCCTCCGGCGGCCGCTTCGAGGCGGCCGCCGGCTATTCCCGCGCCGTGGTGCAGGACGGATGGGTGCATGTCGCCGGCACGACAGGGGCGGACCCCAAGACAGGGGCGATCCCCGAGGACGTCGTCGAGCAGGCGCGCCTTGCCTTCGGCATTATCGGAGCAGCGCTGGCGGAGGCCGGGGCCGGTTTCGAGGATGTCGTGCGCGTCACCTATTTCCTGACCGATGCCGGGGATTTCCCGGCGCTCATGCCGGTGTTCGGCGAGGTGTTCGGCGATATCCGCCCGGCCGCCACGGCGGTGGTCGTGGCCGGGCTGGTCGATCCGGCGATGAAGATCGAGATCGAAGTCACTGCCCAGTGCCCACTGCCCTGATTACCGGAGCGGCGCGCGGCATCGGCCGCGCCCTTGCCGGCGACTATCTCGCCGACGGCTGGCGGGTGCTGGCCGTGTGCCGAAACCCGGCGGCGCTGGCCGGCCTCGACGGAATCGCCGATGCGGCGCGCCTCGATGTGACGGATGACCAGGGCATTGCCGCGCTCGCCGAACGTTGGCGGGACGAGCGCATCGACCTGCTCTGGAACAATGCCGGCGTGGACTCGCCCAATACCCGCTCGCTCACCCGGCTCGACACGGAGGAGTGGGCGCGGTGCCTGCGCATCAACACGATCGCGCCTGTGGCGCTGGCGGCTGCGTTCGCCGGCCATGTCGCCGCAAGCGAGCGGCGCACCATGGTGTTCGTGACGAGCCAGCTGGGCTCGATCTCGCAGGCCGCCGGCGTGCGCCGCTACGCCTACAGCAGCTCGAAGGCGGCGCTCAACATGGCGGCCCGCACCCTCGCGCTGGAGCTGGCAGGCCGCGTCAGGGTCGCCATCCTGCATCCGGGCCACGTCGCCACGGACATGGGCGGCCGGCACGCCCCCGTGACGCCGGAGGAAAGCGCGCGCGGCATGCGCCGCGTTGCCGAGCGCCTCACCGACCGGCAGTCCGGCGCTTTCCTGGACTGGCGGGGGCGCACGATCCCCTGGTGAGGGCCGCGGCACGGGAAGACAGGAGCGCCTGGCTTCGCAGATGTCGTGCGCGTCACCTGCTGCCTCATTGACGCTGCTGGCTTTTCAGCGCTCATGGAAGTTTTCCGGCGGAGTTCCGGGCACCCAAGCGGCCGAAGGCGCTGACCCCCGGACGACATTGCCTGCAGCTTGGGAAGCCCCTTACAAGTCCCGGTCTTGGTTCCAATATCCCGGACGTTCTATTCGACCCAGTCTGACGAGACGGCTTTGTATGGCGCCACTGGTTCGCTCGTGGCCGACGGCAAGTTCCTTGATCGTAGCGCCTGAGTCGAAGGCTTGCGTCAGCCGATTGTCCTCTTCGGTCGTCCACGTTTCTCCGCCTCGATTCGGCCCCCCTTTTTCTATTCGCCCCAGCTTTACGAGACGCCGTTGTATGTCGTTGGACGTTCGCCTGTGAGTGGCGGCAAGTTCCTCGATCGTGACGCCCGAATCGAAGGCTTGCGCCAACCGTCTGCCCTCTTCAACCGTCCACCTTTGTCTGCCTCGGGACCGTTTGCGGTTCTTATGGTCATTTTCTGCGACACGATGGCGGAATATCGTCACCGCATGCCACAATGCTCGTATGACATCGGGTTTCTGGATGACAGATTCGCGAGGCAACACCTCTCCGGTTTCCGGATCGCTGCCTTGAGCCAACGAGGTCAGGATACTCAGAACCCGGTCATCTTCCATGATCGAACACCGCAGCCTTTCGCGGGAACATCCGGGATAACATAATGGCAGTGCTATCGGAGAACATCGGCTGCGGCCCGCGCCGCCCGCTCAGGCGTAGTCGATCTTCACGATCTCGTAGTAGCGCGCCCCGCCGGGCGCATCGACCTCGATCTGGTCGCCGACGGACTTGCCGATCATGGCGCGCGCGAGCGGCGAGGCGACGGACAGCCGGCCTTCGGCAATGTCGCTCTCGTCCTGTCCGACGATGCGGTAGCAGGCTTCCTCGTCGTTCTCCTCGTCGACGACCGTCACCTGAGCGCTGAACATGACCTTGTCGCCGGAAATCTGCGATGGGTCGATCACTTCCGCCCGCGAAACCTTGTCCTCGAGCTCGGCCATACGCCCCTCGATGAAGGACTGCCGGTCGCGGGCGGCGTGGTATTCGGCATTCTCGGACAGGTCTCCGTGCTCGCGCGCCTGGGCGATCGCGCGCACGACGGCCGGCCGCTCGACGGTTCGGAGGCGGCGCAATTCCTCCTCCAGCCGGCGGTAGCCTTCAGGCGTCATCGGCACCTTGTCCATCTCACCCGTCTTCCCTTGCGCAAACCATCAAATCAGAGCCGGAACGACCCTTCAAAATAAGATTGCAAGGGGGCTACTTCAAGGCGGGCGGCCTCGACCGCGGCGATGGCCCGGGCGGCCGCATGGGCTCCGGCAAGGGTCGTGAAGTAGGGCACGCGGCGGTTCAACGTCTCGCGGCGCAGGCTGTAGCTGTCCCTGTGCGCGGCCACGCCTTCGGTCGTGTTGATGACCAGCTGTACCTCGCCGCTCTTGATCGCGTCCACGATATGCGGCCGGCCCTCCAGCACCTTCTTGACCACATGAACCTCAAGGCCTTCGGCTTCCAGAACCCGGGCCGTGCCGCCCGTCGCGATCAGCCGGAAGCCGCGGGCGGCCAACATCCGGGCCACCTCGACCGCGCCCGCCTTGTCGCTGTCGCGCACGGACACGAAGGCTGTGCCGCCGTCGGGCAGCGTCACCCCGGCGCCGAGCTGGGCCTTGGCGAAGGCGCGGGCGAAGTCCGTGTCGATGCCCATGACCTCGCCGGTCGATTTCATCTCCGGGCCAAGCACCGTATCCACGCCCGGGAACCGCGCGAAGGGGAAGACCGCTTCCTTGACCGCGATGTGCCCGCGCGCATGCGGCCGCGGGAACGCGGCAAGCGGCTCGCCGGCCATCAGCCGCGCGGCGATCTTGGCGACCGGCACGCCCGTGGCCTTGGCGACGAACGGAACGGTGCGGCTCGCGCGCGGGTTCACCTCCAGGATGTAGATCCGGTCGCCCTCCGGCCCGTGCGTCACGGCGAACTGCACGTTCATCAGGCCGACAACGCCGAGCGCCAGCGCCAACGCCTCCGTCTGGCGCTCGATCTCGGCCACGGTTTCGGGAACGAGCGAGTGCGGCGGGAGCGAGCAGGCCGAGTCGCCGGAATGCACGCCCGCTTCCTCGATATGCTGCATCACGCCGGCGACGACGACCTTCCGGCCGTCGCAAAGCGCATCGACATCGACCTCGGTCGCGTCGCGCAGATAGCGGTCCACCAGCACGGGGCTCGTGCCCGAAACCTCCACCGCCACCCGGATATACCGGTCGAGCGCGCTTCGGTCGTGGATGATCTCCATCGCCCGCCCGCCCAGCACATAGGAAGGCCGCAGCAATACCGGATAGCCGATCCGCCCGGCGATGGCGGCGGCTTCCCCGGCCGAGGCGGCAACGCCGTTTTCGGGCTGTGTGAGACCGAGGTCCGAAAGCAGGCCCTGGAAGCGCTCGCGATCCTCGGCGAGGTCGATGGCGTCCGGCGACGTGCCGAGTATCGGGATGCCTGCATCCGCCAGCGCCGCGGCGAGCTTGAGCGGCGTCTGGCCGCCGAACTGCACCACGGCGCCGACCAGCTCTCCGCGCGCGCCTTCAACCCGAGCGACCTCGATGACGTCCTCGGCCGTCAACGGCTCGAAATACAGCCGGTCCGCCGTGTCGTAATCAGTCGAGACGGTTTCCGGATTGCAGTTGACCATGATGGTCTCGTAGCCCGCCTCGCGCAGAGCGAAGACGGCGTGAACGCAGCAATAGTCGAACTCGATGCCCTGCCCGATGCGATTGGGGCCGCCGCCTAGAATCATGATCTTGCGGCGTTCGGACGGGTCGGCCTCGCACTCGGCGGGCGCGAGGCCCGTGCCTTCCCAGGTCGAATACATGTAGGGCGTCGCGGAAGAGAACTCGGCGGCGCAGGTGTCGATGCGCTTGTAGACAGGGGCGAGGCCGAGCGCCCGGCGGCGGGCGGCGACATCGGCCTCCGCAAGACCCGTCAATTCTCCGAGCCGGGCATCCGAAAATCCCAGCCGCTTGACCCCCTGCAGGCCCTGCGCAGTGTCCGGCAGGCCCGTTGCACGCAACTCCTCCTCGACCCGGACCAGCGCCTCGATCTGCTCCAGGAACCAGGGGTCGAACTGGCAGGCCCGGCGGATTCGATCCCGGTCGAGGCCGTGGCGGAAGGCCTGGGCGATCACCAGCAGGCGGTCGGGCCGGGGCTCGGACAGCACCTGCACGATGTCGTCCACCGACGGCGCGCCCGGAATTTCGATCTCGTTGAGGCCGGTCAGGCCCGTTTCCATGGAGCGCAGCGCCTTTTGCAGCGATTCGGCAAAGCAGCGCCCGATGGCCATGGCCTCGCCGACCGACTTCATGGAGGTGGTGAGAAGAGGCTCGGCGCCAGGAAACTTCTCGAAGGTGAACCGCGGGACTTTGGTGACGACATAGTCGATGACAGGCTCGAAGGAGGCCGGCGTCGTCTGCGTGATGTCGTTCTGCAGCTCGTCGAGCGTGTATCCGACGGCGAGCTTGGCCGCGACCTTGGCGATGGGGAATCCCGTCGCCTTTGATGCCAGCGCCGAGGATCGCGAGACGCGCGGGTTCATCTCGATCACGACCAGCCGGCCATCCTCGGGATTGACAGCGAACTGGACATTCGAGCCGCCGGTATCGACGCCGATCTTGCGCAGGCATGCAATCGAGGCGTCGCGCAGCAACTGGTATTCCTTGTCGGTGAGCGTGAGCGCCGGCGCCACCGTCACCGAATCGCCGGTATGGATGCCCATCGGATCGACATTCTCGATGGAGCACACGATGATGCAGTTGTCCGCCCGGTCGCGGACCACCTCCATCTCGTATTCCTTCCAGCCGAGAACCGATTCCTCGACCAGCACCTCGCCGACCGGCGAGGCGTCGAGGCCGCCCTGGACGATGCGCTCAAACTCTTCGGGATTGTAGGCGACGCCGCCGCCGGTGCCGCCGAGCGTGAAGGACGGGCGGATGATGAGCGGCAGGCCGATCTCTCGCATCGCCAGGCGCGCGGCGTCCATGTCTCCCACCAGCGCGCCACGCGGCGTGTCGAGGCCGATTTCGTGCATCGCCTCGCGAAACAGCTCCCGGTCCTCGGCCCTGGCGATCACCGTCCCGTCGGCGCCGATGAGTTCGACCCCGTAGCGTTCGAGGACGCCGTTTTCGTCAAGCGCCATCGCCGTGTTGAGCGCCGTCTGCCCGCCCATGGTCGCAAGCAGCGCATCCGGCCGCTCGCGCTCGATGACCCGCTCTACGAGCTCCGGCGTGATCGGTTCGACATAGGTTGCGTCGGCCAGGTCCGGGTCGGTCATGATCGTGGCCGGGTTGGAGTTGACCAGGACGATCCGGTATCCCTCCTCCCTCAACGCCTTGCAGGCCTGGGTGCCGGAATAGTCGAACTCGCAGGCCTGGCCGATGACGATGGGACCGGCCCCGACGATGAGGATGGAGCCGATATCGGTGCGCTTAGGCATGGGCGTCCATCATGTCGGTGAAGCGCCGGAAGAGATAATGGGCGTCTCTCGGGCCGGGGGAGGCCTCCGGGTGGTATTGCACCGAAAAGATCGGCCGGCCAACGGCGCGCAGCCCCTCTACCGATCCATCGAACAGGGAGCGGTGCGTCTCCATCACGCCCGGCGGCAGGCTTTCCCTCAATACGGCGAAGCCGTGATTCTGGCTGGTGATTTCGACCCTGCCCGTCTCGAGGTCCTTGACAGGATGGTTGGCGCCGCGATGGCCGATGGCCATCTTCGCCGTGGTCGCGCCGAGAGCCAGCGCCAGTATTTGGTGGCCGAGGCAGATGCCGAAGATCGGCTTGCCGCTCTCGACGAGCGCGCGGACGGTCCCTGTCGCATAGGCCCCGGTCGCCGCCGGGTCCCCGGGGCCGTTGGCGAGGAAGATGCCGTCCGGCTCGAGCGCGAGGATGGCGTCCGCCTCCGTTTCGGCGGGCACGACCGTCACCGCCGAGCCGAGGTCCGCAAGGCAGCGCAGGATGTTGTGCTTGACGCCATAATCGACGGCGACGACATGGCGCGACGGACGCTCCAGCCGGCCGTAACCGTTGCCGAGCACCCAGCGCGTCCGATCCCAGCGGTAGGTCTGCCGGCAGGTGACTTCTCGTGCAAGGTCCATGCCTTCCAGGCCCGGCCAGGCGGCGGCGCAGGCGGTTGCGGCGGCGATGTCGATTTGGCCGTCCGCGGCATGGGCGACCGTGCCATTGGGTGCGCCGGCCTCGCGGATGCGCCGGGTCAGCGCACGCGTGTCGATACCGGCCACCCCGACGAGGCCGTGGCCCCGCAGCCAGTCTTCAAGCCGCCGCGTCGCGCGGAAATTCGAAGGTTCGGTCGGATCCATGCGCAGCACGAGGCCGCGCGCGGCCGGCACATTCGACTCCACGTCCTCGCCATTGGCGCCCACATTGCCGATATGCGGGAAGGTGAAGGTCACGATCTGCCCGGCATAGGACGGGTCGGTCAGGATCTCCTGGTAGCCCGTCGGGGAGGTGTTGAAGCAGACTTCCCCCACCGCTGCGCCCTCCGCGCCGAAGCCCCGGCCCCAGAACACAGCGCCATCGGCTAGAACCAGGGCGGCCGTGGCGCCGTCCGGTCTCTGGTCGTGGATAACCATTGGATTATTGGCTCGTCCGCACCGGACCGGAAAGCGTTCGGTCACGCGGTGATGAGGGTGATGGATTCAGCGATTGAGCGTCCGCTTCCAGTCCTTGCGGAGCGGTCGCAGCCAGATGTCCTTTTTCGGCTGGGCTCGTTTCGTATGCCTGTCATAGCGTCCTCTTC
>JAJDVH010000119.1 GCA_022826185.1 Alphaproteobacteria bacterium | reverse complement strand
GAAGGAGAAGCAGGAGATGTCGAGCGACATGCGGAAGTTCTCGCGCGTCGTATCGACATAGCGGCCCTTGAGCTGGTCCTTGTCGGAAAAGGCGATGGCGTGGACGACGAAATCGAGCCGGCCCCATTCGGCCGCCAGCGTCTCGAACAGGGTGTCCATGCTGGCGTCGTCGGCGACGTCGGCTTGCAGAACCAGCGCAGCGCCCAGCGATTCCGCGAGCGGGCGGACGCGCTTGGCAAGCTGTTCCGTCTGGTAGGTGACGGCGAGTTCGGCGCCGCTACCCGCCAGGGCCTGCGCGATGCCCCAGGCGATGGAGCGGTCGTTGGCCATGCCCATGATGAGCCCGCGCTTGCCGGTCATGGCGGCCGAAATTGCGCTCATGTCGTTCTCCGACGCCCGGATCGGCTCAGCTTTCGCCCCCGGTTGCGACCAGCCGCCAGTTGGGGTCGGGCGACCGCGTGTCGCGGGCGAAGGTCCAGACGTCGGTGATCTCCTCGATGGCGTTGGTCGCCCCGGAGAGCGTCTGCCCCTCGGAATCGCGCAGCACGCCGACCTGCTCGGAGACGAAACGGACCGTCGCCCAGGCTTCGTGGCTGTCGAGCCCGGCATCGGTGAGCTCGGCTTCCTTGATGCCGATCAGCGTCGCTTCGAGGATATGGCCCTTCTCCTCCCGGTCGGCGATGGTGCGCTCGAAATTGCCGAACACCTCGGCGCTGGTCAGCGGCCGGAGCGTGTCCCGGTCGCCGCCGGCAAAGGCGTTGACGATCATCTCGAACGCCGCGCGCGCGCCCGAAGCGAACAGCTCCGGGTCGAAGCTCGCGTCCACACCCCGGATCTGCCGTATGCCGTCTCCGAGCGGCGTGCCGTCGCTCTCTTCGTCTTCGTCCTTGTTGCGGTCGGGCAGCGCTATCACATTGTCGTTGGAGTTCGCATCGCCGGCGGCATTGGGCTCCGCCTGCGGGGGCGCCTGGTGATGCCCCTGGCGGCGGCCCAGAACGCTGCGCAGCCGGAAGACGAGGAACGCCGCCACCATGGCGAAGAACAACAGGTCGAAGAACGGAATTCCGCCGTCCATGGCGCTCACTACCGGCCTTTGCGGCCGATCCCTTCACTCGATTGACCAGAGATAAGCCCAAGTCTAGGAAAGGGCAAGTATGGCCTTCGCAATCCTTTTGGCGCTGATCGGGGTTCCCCTGGTCGAGATCGCCGTCTTCATCGAGGTCGGCGGCTGGATCGGGTTGTGGCCGACGCTCGCCGTCATCGTGCTGACGGCCGTCGTCGGGACCTGGCTCATACGGGCTCAGGGGATCGGCGTGGTGATGCGCGCCCGGCGGACCATTGCGGAAGGCGGCGCGCCGCTCCGCGAGCTGTTCGACGGCGTGTGCCTCGTTGTTGCGGGCGCGCTATTGCTGACGCCCGGCTTCGTCACCGACGCCGCCGGTTTCCTCCTGCTTGTGCCGCCGTTCCGCAGTTTGGCAGGGATCTGGGCGTGGCAGCGGTGGGGCCGCAAGGTTCGCGTGCAGCAAGGAGGGCCGGGCGTCATCGAAGGCGAGTATCGCGACGACACGCCGGGAGGGCCCGGATGATCCTGCTGCGCCACGGCCAGACCCTGTGGAACCTGCATTTCGGCCAGACCCGTATCGATCCGGGGCTCCCCGATCCGGGATTGACGCAGGAAGGCCGGCGCCAGGCCGAGGCGGCCGGCGCCGCGCTGGCCGACCGCAATGTCTCGCTGCTTTTCGCGAGCCCGTATCGGCGCACGCTGGAAACCGCGGCGATTGTCGCGGAGCGCCTGGACATTCCAATTCTGGTGGAACCGCTGATCCGCGAGCGGGCCGGTTTTTCCTGCGACATCGGGACCCGCGCCGGCATGTTGGCCGAAGCGTGGCCGCACCTCGATTTCTCCGCGCTCGACGAGCGCTGGTGGTGCGACCTCGGGGAGACGGACGACCGGGTGCTGGCCCGCGCCCGCGCCTTCCGCACCGCCGTGGCCGGGCGCCCGGACCGCGACAGCATCTGCGCCGTGACCCATTGGGGCGTCGTCCGCGCGCTGACCGGCGAGACGGTGGAGAACGGCGCGATCCGGGAGCACGAACCCTCCGGTCCGCTTCCTGCCGCGGCTGCCGCGTGCTAGACGGAGCACGCTGACAGGAAGGCGGCGGCCATGAACGGGAACGGCGCGAACGGAGCGGCCGATACGAAGCCGCGAGTGACCATCGGCGCGCAATATCTGAAGGACCTCTCCTTCGAGAGTCCGAGCGCGCCGATGAGCTTCAACGAGCTGGAAACGCGGCCCGAGATCGGCATCGACCTCAATGTCGAGGCGCGCCCCTTGCAGGACGGCCATTTCGAGGTGGTGCTGCATGTCACCGCGCGGGCGAAGCGCGGCGAAATGGTCCTCTTCCTGGTGGAGCTCTCCTATGGAGCGGTTGCTTCCGTGCCGCCCCTGCCGGATGAAGTGAGGACCAGGGTGGTCGGGTCCGAGGTGCCGAAGCTGTTGTTCCCCTTCGCCCGCGGCATCATCGCCAATGCAGTGCGGGACGGGGGCTTCCCGCCCTTCCTGATCGACCCCATCGACTTCGATGCGCTGTTCGAGCGCGCCGCGGCCGCGCAGACGGACGAACGCCGGCAGGAGGCGGGCGGGCAGCCCGCGCAGGAGGAGGGAGGCGGCGATTAGCCGGGACCGCGAATTCTCGCCCCCCGAGGCGGAGGAAGCGGAGGTCTGGGGCGACCTTCTGCGGTCGTTCCTGCGCGGCGCCGCATTGCTGGGGCTGGCAACGGCCGGCGCCGTCGGCGGGCTCTGGTATCTCTACCACATGATGAGCACCGGGCAGATGGAGCACTTCCCCCTCGTCTGCGGCGCCATCGGCCTGGAGTGAACGGTCGGCCTTTGTTCTATGACCAAGGCCATAGCCGCCTCGTCAATGCGACAATAGATCTCCGGCACGCCACTTAAGCAACGTGTCTTCTAACCCCTCCGCCAAAGGCTGAATATCGCTCTCTATTTGCCTGGTCTTCAGCCGCCCGACCACGCGGGCGATATCCGATGCACGCCGACCCAAAGCCTCGGCGAGGCTGCGTAGCTTGGTCTTGGCGATCCGCGCGGGTGAATCGGACGCGGAATCGTAAATCGAATCCAATTGATTCATTCGCGTGGCGAGATCGACTGCTTCGAGCCCCAGTTCGGCAGCTTCTTCAGAGGAAAAGTTTCTCAATGTAAACCATATCCACGATTCTGGTGCATTACCGGGGAGAAAAAATATGGAATTGGCTCCGGCTTGATTGCGTAACTTTGCTTCGGCAGCGCTTCCACGTTTATCGCCGTCCAGCACGAAAACAAAACTGTCGATTTGTCCAAATTTCCGGAATGCAGCTGCATGAGACGCAAATTCCTCGGCTCCTGTGTCGCGGCCGATGCGAATCGATTCCACCCTTATCCTCTGCCGGGGAAGAAGAACATCGAACACGCCTTGGAGAATGCCCTCTGCCGCCTCGTCTTCGCAGAGTAGGTGGAGGGCATCTCCCGACCGCCCGTAAAGCGCATTCTGAATGATGTCGCGATAGGGAGGACGAACTGTAACCAGACCGGCATCGTCGCGTTCAAGAAAGATACGCCCGTTCGCCGGCACCGCGTCGAGCACAACCGGGCTATGTGAAGTGACGATCACTTGAAGGTCGTTGCGCAGCGCAAGTTGTTGCAACTGCAACATTAGAAGTTGTTGCACCCATGGATGCAGACCCGCTTCCACCTCGTCAATTAGGACCATTGCTCCCTTTAGTTGGGCGATTTCCTGGGAAAGGCGGAGAATGGCCCGCTCCCCGGCAGACATGTGCAGTTCGGAATAGGCGGCACCGCCTTCTTGGGCAGCGAACAACAACGTCTTGCTCCCGCTAGATAGATCCACAACTTCCGAATACCGAAACGGGAGCATAAGGTGCGCGAACTCTACCTGAGACGCGGGCAGAACCGTCTCCTGCGGCGCTAGAGCTGAGCGCGACATGCTCAGAACACCGCGCACTTCCGATGGATTGCTGAGATTACTTAGAGTCCTGAGATAGACGGGGCGCTCCGGCTGGCTAGCGTTCTTTCTGCCGAGGAAGCTCCGATTCCAGCCCTTGGAGCGTCGCCAGCGCATTGAACGCCGCCCCTCCGGGGTTGCATAGTCGAAGTCAATGACAACTTCGCCTTTGTGGTCCTCTCGCGCCCCGACCTTGGGCCGGTAGTCGGGAAACAGTGTGGATGGCACAAAGTCCTTTACGCCGGCACCGGGTACCCGATAGGCGCAGGCCGCTGCGAATAGCACAGTCGATTTTCCGCTGGCGTTGCCGCCGGCGATAACGCTGACCGGATAGTCGAACACAGTCCTCAGGTTGTCGATGCCCCGTATCCCGTTCAAATGGACTTCAGCGAGAAAATGCGGAAGATGGGGTTTTTTTCCCTGTAACTGCTCCCATAGTTCCCTGAGGCGTCTTTCGATCATGGATGGCCCCCGCTCCTGTCGACCATGGCGACCTCGACACCAGTTAGGCGCTTTTCACCAAATTGTCCCGATAAAATTCAGACCAAGCTCATTGCTGGGCCTTGCGCGGCTAGAGCTCCATCGCATCGCAACTCCGGCGTGCCCTGTGAACGTCTAGGGCGTCCAGCGCAGGTGCCGGCACTCACATTGCCCGGCCGCCGGATGCGGACCAAAATGAATTCTGTTTATGGGGGAGGGACCAGCAGCGTGGCCTCCGTGGCGCTAATCTTCCGGCAGGAAGGCGAGGAGTTCGGCGAGCAGCTCTTCGGGCGCTTCTTCGGGGATGAAGTGTCCGCAATCGAGCGCGCGGCCCCGCACATCGTCGGCGCGGGTCCGCCAGACATCCAGCATGTTCAGCTTCGCCCCGGTCTGCCAGCCGGGCCGCTTCGGCATGTTCCCGGCCCAGAGCACCAGCACGGGGCAGGCGAGCTTCCGGCCCCGGTCGGCGGCGTCATGCTCCATGTCGAGCGCGACGGCGCGGTAGTCGGCGCACATGGCGCGCACCGTTTCCGGGTTGGAGAAACAGCGCAGATATTCGGCATAGGCACCGTCGTCGAATGCGCCCGGAACCGCCGTCCACTGGTCCAGGAAGAAGTCCAGGAACAGTTCCGGGTTGGCGGAAAACACGGTTTCGGGCAGGGGCGAGGGCTGGCGCATCAGGTTCCAGTGGAACCAGGAGAAGGCGAGGGAGGCGTCCATGTTCTCGAAGGCCTCCAGGGACGGCACGACATCGAGGTTGGTGAAGCTCAGGACGCGGTCGGGATGGTCCAGCGCCAGACGCAGGCCGACGCGCACGCCCCGGTCGTGCCCGACGAGGTGGAAGGCTTCGAATCCCAGCGCGCGCATCACGGCCGCCTGGTCGCCGGCGGTGGCGCGCTTGCAATAGACCGTGTGGTCGCCGGGGTCGGCGGGCGGCTTGTCGCTGTCGCCGTAGCCGCGCAGGTCCGGACAGACCACGGTGTAACGCTCCGCCAGGCGCGGGGCGACCTTGTGCCATTCCACATGGTTCTGCGGGTAGCCGTGCAGCATCAGGACGGGCGGCCCCTCGCCGCCGTGCACGACGTTGATCCCGCATTCCCCGGTCTCGATCCTCGACCTCTCGAACCCTTCGAACATGCTCTCCCCCGGCCCGGCGGTTTCGCCGATCAAGCGTGCGGGAAGCCCGCATTGTCAACGAAAGAGCGCCTTTCCGCGTGGCCGGCTTCGTTTGACCCGACAGCTTGCGCCCTGTATTCAACCTCCCGAGGCGGTTAGCGGACGGCAGGGAATGGCCGAGGAAACCACCATCGAGAAGCTGTGCCGCGAAAAGCACCTGCGGCTGACCGGCCAGCGCAGGGTGGTGGCCCGCGTCCTGTCGGACAGCCCCGACCATCCCGATGTCGACACCGTCTATCGCCGTGCGAGCCGGCTCGACCCGAATATCTCCATCGCCACCGTCTATCGCACGCTCAAGCTCTTCGAGGACGCCAATGTACTGACCCGCCACGATTTCGGCGGCGGCCGGGCGCGTTACGAGGAGGCAGGCGACCATCACGACCACCTGATCGATGTCGAGACGGGCGCTGTGAAGGAGTTTTACGACGCAGAGCTCGAGGAGATGAAGAGCCGGATAGCCGAACGGCTCGGTTTCGACCTGGTCGACCATCGCCTGGAGCTCTATGGCCGTCGCCGCCGCGGGTAGCGCGCGCTACCGGGCAAGGCCCGCCTCGACGCCGGACGGCTGGGCCTGGGTGACCCTGGCGGTTGCCGTGCTGGCTGCCGCGCCGATCCTCTCGGTCATCTGGACGGCGTTCACGCCGACCCTCGACATCTGGCGCCATCTCGCCTCGACAGTCCTGCCGGACTATGTCTGGACCTCCTTCCTGCTTGCCGTCGGCGTTGCGCTCGGCACTGCGGCCATCGGCGTCGCGACCGCCTGGCTGGTCACAATGTGCCGGTTTCCGGGAAGCCGGGCTTTCGAGTGGCTGTTGCTGCTGCCGCTGGCCATGCCGGCTTACCTCGTCGCCTATGTCTATACCGACCTGCTGGAATATGCGGGCCCGGTGCAGGGCTTCCTGCGCGAGATGTTCGGCTGGACCAGTGTGCGGGACTACTGGTTCCCGGAAATTCGTTCGCTCGGCGGCGCCGTCGTGCTGTTCTCGCTCGTGCTCTACCCCTATGTGTATCTGGTCTCCAGGGCCGCCTTTATCGAGCAGAATATCTGCGTGCTGGAAGTGAGCCGTCTGCTCGGCTGCACGCCCTGGCAGGCGTTCCGGCGCATCGCGCTACCGCTGGCGCGGCCGGCGGTGGTCATCGGCGTCATCCTGGCCCTGATGGAGACCCTGAACGATCTCGGCGCCGTCGAGTTCTTTGCGTTGCGTACCTTTACCGTCGGCATCTTCGATGTCTGGATGAATATGGGCAATGCGGCCGGCGCTTCCCAACTCGCCCTCGTGCTGCTGATCGTCATAGCCGGACTGATATGGGCCGAGCGCGCCGCCCGGCGGCGCCGGCGATTCCACCATACGAGCGGGCGTTACCGGCGCCTCAACCCGCCGCGCCTGTCCGGCTGGGCGGCTGCGGGCGCCTTCCTGGCCTGCGGGTTTCCGGTGCTGCTCGGCTTCCTGCTGCCGTCGGCCTTGTTGGCCTGGTACGCGGTGACGGCCTGGGAGCCGGGCCAGTTGCCGGAATTCCTGGTCTTCGCGGAGCACAGCCTTACGCTTGCGGGCATAGCGGCGTTTGCGGCTTCGGTCTTCGGGATTGTGCTCGCCTACGGTTCGAGGGCCGGTGCGCCGCCGCTCGCGCAGGGAGCCGCGCGCTTCGTGTCGCTCGGTTATGCCGTTCCGGGCGCCGTGCTGGCGCTTGGCGTGATGATTCCGCTGGCCGGGCTCGACCATGCCATCGACGCTGTCGCGCGGGCGGAGTTCGGCGTCTCGACCGGACTTGTGTTCAGCGGGACGCTGTTTGCGGTGTCGGCGGCGCTCACGGTGCGGTTCCTGGCGCTCGCCTACGGCACGAGCGATGCAGGTCTCTCCAAGGTGACGCCGAACATCGACAGCGCGGCGCGCACGCTCGGCCACGGCCCCTTCTCGCGGCTCCGGCGGGTGCACCTGCCGATCGTGCGGGGAAGCGTGCTGACGGGGGCGCTGCTGGTGTTCGTCGACACGATGAAGGAACTGCCGATGACGCTGATCCTCAGGCCGTTCAACTACGAGACCCTGGCGACCAACGTCTATCAATTCGCCTCCGACGAGTTTCTGGAGGAATGTTCGCTCTCGGCGCTCGCCATCGTGTTGGCCGGTGTTTTGCCGGTGGTGCTGCTGACCCGCATCATCCGCCAGTCCCGCGCCGGCGAGGAGCTGATTCCTCACCGGACCGACGGACCGTAGCGCCGCCGCTATTCCGCTTCCCGTTTCCGGTCCCTGAGGGCGCGCCAGACTCGCTCCGGGGTCGCCGGCATCTGCACGTCGGGAGCGCCGGCCGACGCTAGCGCGTCGGCCACCGCGTTCATCGTCGCGGGCAGGGCGGCCGTTGTGCCGCTTTCGCCCACACCCTTGACGCCCAGCGGATTGGTGAGGCAGGGCGTCGGGCGCCGCTCCAGCGCGAAGGACGGAATGTCGGCCGCGCGGGGCAGGGCATAGTCCATGAAGGAGCCGGAGAGGAGCTGGCCCGAATCCGGGTCGTACACCATATGCTCCATCAGCGCCTGGCCGATGCCCTGCACGATGCCGCCGTGCAGCTGGCCTTCCAGCAGCATCGGGTTCACCACGACGCCGGCATCGTTGACCAGGCTGTACCGCTCCAGGAAGACCTGGCCGGTCTCCGGGTCGATCTCCACTTCCGCCACATGGGTGCCGTTCGGAAAGCTGTAGGTGCGCGCGTTGAAATGGCCGGCGGCGCCCAGCCCCATGTCCATGTCCTCGCCGAGAAACCCCGGATTGAAGCTGGCTGCCGCCACCTCCCGCAGTCCGACCCGCCGGTCCGTGCCGACGACCTCGAACGCGCCCCGTTCGAAAGCGATGTCGTCCTCGCTCGCTTCCAGCATCGCGGCGGCGACGAGCCGGCCCTTCTCGACGATGCGCTCGCTCGCGCGGACCATCGCCGCGCCGGCCACGGTGGTGACGCGCGAGCCGCCCGCCCCGCTGCCGCGGCCAACGATGTCGCTGTCGCCGGTCAGCACGCGGATGGCGTCCACCGGCAGCCCCAGCCGGTCGGAGGCGATTTGCGAGAAGGTGGTCGCGAAGCCCTGGCCGTTGCTGGAGGCGGTGAGCGTGACGGTCAGCAGCCCCTCCTCGTCGAAACGCATCGTCACCCGCCCGTCCTTGTAGCCGTCGGGCTCGGTGTAGGAGGCGAAGCCGAAGCCGCGCAGCCGGCCGGCGGCTTTACTGGCCTGCCGCCTTGCCGCGAAGCCTGCGCGGTCGGCGAGTTCGAGCGCGGCGTCGAGATTGCCGGCGAAATCCCCGCTGTCATAGACGAGTCCGGTCGGCGTGCGCCACGGCATCTCGTCCGGACGGATCATGTTGCGCCGGCGCAGTTCGGCCGGGTCGAGGCCCAGCCGGCGCGCGGCCTCGTCCACCAGCCGCTCGACGACATAGCCATATTCCGGCTTGCCCGCGCCCCGGTAAGCGGTAATCGGCGTCGTGTGGCTCAGGCGGCAGACCGTTTCGGCATGGACTGCCGGGATACGGTACACATTGGCCAGCATCCGGGAGCCGCCGTCCGTCGGGATGACGGGGCCCGCACCCGTGGCGTAGGCGCCGAGGTCGGAGCGGGTCGAGGTCCGGATCGCCAGGAACCGGCCGTCGGCGTCCAGGGCAAGTTCGGCCATCGTGTCATGGTCGCGGGCGTGATAGTCCGAGAGGAACGACTCGCTGCGCTCGTCGATCCATTTCAACGGCCGCCCGAGTTGCCGGGCCGCCGCGGCGAGCAGGATCTGTTCGGCGAAGATGCCGTTCTTCATGCCGAAACCGCCGCCTACATCGGGGGTGATGACGCGCACATCGGCGCGCGCCGCGCCGAGCGCGCGGGCCAGCCCTTCCTGCACCTGCCCCGGTCCCTGGGTCGGCGCGATCACGGTGTAGCGCCCGTCGCGCGCGTCCCACTCGGCGAGCGCGCCCCGCGTTTCCAGCGGCGCGGCGCTGATCCGGTTGTTCGCGAGGCTCATGCTGACCCGGTGCGCGGCTCCCGCGAACAGCGCCTCGACCTCGGCGGCGTCGCCCCTCACCCATTCGAACAGCGTTTCGGTCCCGTTGGCCGGAAGGGGCCGGTAATCGACGATGACGGCCTCCGCCATGGCGCGCGCCGCGGCAGCCGTCTCCGCCACCGCCATGGCGACGATCTCGCCGGCATAGCGCGCCCTTTCGCGCGCCATCGCAGGGAAGGGCGGCGGCGCCAGCGGCGTCCCGTCCCGGCGCCGAACCGGCGAGCGGTTGTCGAGCGGCCCCGTTTCGAGGCTGTCGCGCAGCAGGGCAACCGCGCCCGGCAGCTGCAGGGCCGCGCTGCCGTCCACGCCCCGGATATCGGCATGGGGATAGGGCGAGCGCACGAAACACGCCCATGCCTGGCCGGCAAGGTCGAGATCGTCGATGAAGCGGCCGCGCCCGGTGAGCAGCGCCGCGTCCTCGAGGCGCGGAAGACTCTCCCCGATCACCGCATGCGCCCGCGAAGGAAGGATCCGGCCCGTGCGATGGCCTCCCCGGCCTCGTCCAGCACCGGCGCGAACAGCTGCCAGACATGCATCATGTCATGGGCGACGTCGAGGCTGACATCGACGCCTGCGGCGCGGGCGCGCTCGGCGAGCCGGAGCGAGTCGTCCAGCAGCACCTCGGCGGTGCCGACCTGCACCAGCAGCGGCGGCAGGCCCGCGAGGTCGGCATAGATGGGCGCGGCGAGCGGCGCGCGCGCATCGGCTCCCGCCAGATAGCGCTCCGAGAACCAGAGCAGCATGTCGTGGTTCAGGGTCGGATCCTCGGCCTCCTTGGCCGCCATCGAAGCGCCCACGCCCTCCATGTCCACCCAGGGCGACAGGCAGAGCCCGGCCGCCGGCATCGGCTGGCCGCGATAGCGGAGCGCGACAAGCGCGGCGACAGTGAGCCCGCCGCCCGCCGAGTCGCCCGCAATCGAGAGCCGTCCCGGCGCAAAGCCCTCGTCGAGCAGCCAGCAATAGGCGGCGACCGCATCATGCACCGCCGCCGGGAAGGGATGTTCGGGCGCCAGGCGGTAGTCGAGCAGCAGCACCTTCGCTTTCGACGCAGCCGCAAGGTTGTAGGCCAGGTTGCGGTGCGAATCGCAGGAGCCGATGACATAGCCGCCGCCATGCAGGTAGAGCACGGCCCGGTCCGGCAGGCAGCCCGGCGCGGCGACCCATTCGGCGTAGCGGCCGGCAACGGTGACCGGACTCACTTCCGCCTCCGCCGGAGCGGGGAACCGCTCGCCCACTTCCGCGATACGCTCGCGCATTTCGGGCACGGTCGGGTTCTCCGGCTTGCCGCGTTCCCGGAGCAGGGTTTTCAGGACCGCCAATTGCTCGGAACTCATCTGGGCGCCGCCTCCATCGTGCTGTGCAGGCGCGTAACCTAGACCGTTTCCGCGCGGCGCAGAAAGGTTCTAGAGTGCGCCGTTCGAATATGAGAGGGGGACAGGCTGCCATGCCGGTTGCCATCGTAACGGGCGCGGGGACCGGCGTCGGGCAGGCCGCGTCGGAAGCCCTGCTGGGCGCGGGCTACCAGGTGGCGCTCGCCGGGCGGCGCACGGAGCCGCTGGAGGAAGTCGCGGCGCGCTGGCCGGAGAGCACGCTGGTGCAATCGACCGATGTCGGCGACGAGGCGCAGGTGAAGGCGCTGTTCGATGCGACGATCGCCCGCTTCGGGCGGGTGGACCTGCTGTTCAACAATGCCGGTTCCGGCGCGCCTCCGGTGCCGCTGGAAGAGCTGACGCTCGCACAGTGGCAGGCGGTGGTGGATGCGAATCTCACCGGCAGCTTCCTCTGCACCCGGGAAGCCTTCCGGGCGATGAAGTCGCAGGACCCGCCGGGCGGGCGGATCATCAATAACGGCTCGATCTCCGCCCATGTGCCGCGCCCCAACTCGGCGCCCTACACCTCGACCAAGCATGGCGTGACCGGGTTGACTCGCTCGACCATCCTCGACGGGCGCGCGTTCGGGATCACATGCGGCCAGATCGACATCGGCAATGCCGAGACGCCGATGACGCAGCGCATGAAGAAGGGCGTGTTGCAGCCGGACGGCTCCACCAGGATCGAGCCGGTGATGGATGTGCGCCATGTCGCGGACGCTGTGCTCTATATGGCGGGCCTCTCGCCGGACGCCAATGTGCCTTTCCTGACCGTGATGGCGAACGGCATGCCCTTTATCGGCCGCGGCTGAAACCCGGCTCCGGTCGAACATGATAAGGCGGTGCGCAGCGGCGGATTTCGACCGCATCCTTGCGATTATCAACGACGCCGCACAAGCCTATCGCGGCATTATTCCGGACGATCGCTGGAAGGATCCGTACATGCCCGCCGAGGAACTGGCGGACGAGATCGCGGCCGGCATCGGTTTCGACGGATACGAGATCGACGGGACCGGGCTTGTCGGGGTGATGGGCGTCCAGCCTGTCGAGGATGTGACGCTCATCCGCCACGCCTATGTGGCGACGGCGCACAGGCGGTCTGGGGTCGGGTCGGCACTGCTCGAAGGATTGCTCGCCCGCCAGGACCGCCCGGTCCTGATCGGCACCTGGGCCGCCGCGGAATGGGCGGTTGCGTTCTATCGCCGGCACGGCTTCCAGACGGTTCCGGACCCGGAGAAAACGAGGCTCCTGCGGCGCTACTGGACCGTTCCCGAGCGCCAGATCGAAACCTCCGTGGTGCTCGCGGACGCCCGCTGGCGCGCCCGGACGGCGACCGGGCCCGAAAGCGGATAGCCTGCGGTGGACGCCCGCGAGGCCGCCGCCGTCACGCTTGCGGAATATGACCGCATCGCGGCGGCCTACCGCCGCGGCACAGCCGACCACGATGTCAGCCAGAACATCGCGGCCCTGCTCGACGAGATAGAGGGCGAGGCCCCTCACGTCATTCTCGATCTGGGCTGCGGGCCCGGGCGGGACCTGCGCCGGTTCGCCGAACTCGGCCACGAGGCCGTCGGCCTGGACGGCGTCGCCGCCTTTGTCGCCATGGCGCGCGCTGCGACGGGCTGCGAGGTGCTGCACCAGGATTTCCTGACGCTCGACCTGCCGCCCGCGCGCTTCGACGGCATCTTCGCGAACGCCTCGCTGTTCCATGTGCCGGGCAGCGAACTCCCGGGCGTACTCCGGAAGCTCGCCGCCACTCTCAAGCCCGGCGGCGTCCTGTTCTGCTCGAACCCGCGGGGCCGCAACGAGGAAGGCTGGGCGGGCGGGCGCTACGGCTGCTTCCACGATCTCGAGACGTGGCGGGCCTATGTCGAAGCTGCCGGCTTCCGGGAACTGCGCCACTATTACCGTCCGCCGGGCCGTCCGCGCGCGCAGCAGCCGTGGCTTGCGACCGTCTGGCGCAAGGTCCCACGACCCTTGCCCGGCGAAACGGTTGCAGGTTATACCAACGGCATCGACTTCGGACTCATGTGAAGACTGCGGCCCATATCGTCGCCCCGGCTCGGGGGCCGGGGCGACGGTGGAGGTGGCTCCGTCATCGGTTCCGGTCAACGACCGCGGGTACTAGCCGCCCCGCTCGAACATGGTGAGCTTGAGGTCGAGGCCTGTGCCGAGCCAGAGGGCGCGGTCGCGGTGGTCCAGCAGGTCGTCGCCGGCATTGGGATGGACGAGCACGATGAGCCCGTCCCGCTCCAGCGCAAGCCAGGGCACGAGGTCTGCGAACACGTCCGGCTCGAAGGCGACCTGGAAACTCCACATCGGATGGGGTCCGACCGGCCGTTCGTGGAAACGCCCGACCGCCACCCTCTCGCCGAATGTTTCGCCGATGCGCTGTTTCAAGTTCCAGGCGCGCGTCTTGGTCGCCTGGTCGAAATAGACATGCGCGTGCCAGCTCTCTATGACGGCGGCGGTATCTGGTGCGGCTTCGCTCATGCCTTGCCCAGATAGATGTCGACGATTTGCCCGAGCAGCCCCAGCGCCTCTTCGCGCGGGCGCTGGAAGGCATTGCGCCCGACGATGGAGCCGGTGGCGCCGCCGTCCCGCAACTGGCGTATCTCGTTCAGCAGGCCTTCCGTGTCGCGGGCCTCGCCGCCGGAGAAGACCACCATGCGCCGCCCGTTGAAGCAGGACTGCACGACATGCGCCGTGCGTGCGGCCAGCGTATCCACCGGGATTTCCCTGTCGCGATAAACCTTCGCGGCAGCATCCAGCTCCAGCGCCTCCGTCGGCGGCTTCACCTTGATGATGTGGGCGCCGAGCAGGCAGGCCATGTGCGCGGCATAGGCGCAGATATCGACCGCCGTCTCGCCGACCTTGGAGAGGTCGCCGCCGCGCGGATAGCTCCACACGACCACCGCAAGCCCTGACGCCTTGGCTTCCTTCGCCAGATCGCGGATTTCCTCCATCATCTCGAACTGGTCGTCGGAGGCCGGATAGATCGTGAAGCCGATGGCCGAGCAGCCGAGCCGGAGCGCGTCGGCGACAGACGCCGTGACCGCCTGGTCCTTGAGGCGCGACAGGCTGTTGGCGCTGTTCATCTTCAGGATGGTCGGGATCTGGCCGGCGAAACTTCCGGCGCCCGCCTCGATCATGCCGAGCGGCGCGGCATAGGCGGAGAGTCCGGCCTCCAGCGCGAGATCGAAATGGTAATGCGGGTCGTAGGCGGGCGGGTTGGGCGCGAAGCTGCGCGCAGGCCCGTGCTCGAAGCCCTGGTCGACCGGCAGGATCACCAGCTTGCCGGTGCCTCCGAGCCGGCCCTGCATCAGGATGCGCGCCAGGTTCGCCTTGACGCCGGGATTCTCGCTCTCATAGCCGGAGAGGATGGTCCTGACCGTATCTGTGACGCGCATGAAATCGGCTCCCGGTTCGCTGGCTGGCACGGGCTCGATTACGCCGCCCCGAAGGCGAATTCAAGACCTCCCGCCCGGGCGCCTGAACGCCATTTCCTGCTCGGCGAGATCGGTCGTGCTGCCGGTCCAGGCATAGACCAGAAGCGTCGGCTCCAGCGCGCAGGTGGTGATCTTGTGATCGAACTCCGGCGTGTTCACGATCATCGATCCGGGCGTATAGACCGCCACATCGTTCTGCGACATGGCCCCGGAAATGCAGATATAGCTTTCCGTCACGCCCCGGTGCGCGTGGCTGGGATATATCGTGCGCGGCGCGAACAGCACGCATCCGAGCACAAGGTCGTCGGCCATCACCGGCCCCATCGGGCCCATGAACTCCGCATAGGCGTATTTTTCGCCGAGCTTGCCCGGCATGACGCGGTAGCCGTAGCGCCAGACGAGGTCGGGCGCGACCGTCTCCACGCTGCGCACGAGCGCCGGCGGCCCGAAGCGCTTGCCGTTGTCGATCGCGCGTCCGAGATGGGCGCAGACGGGCTTCGTCCGGGGCCGCCGCTCGAGCACGAACGGGTTCTGCGCGATGGCCCGGTTGAGCCGCTGGCGCACCAGCCGGTGATGGGAGCGGATCGGCCGGCTGCCCCCCGACGAACTGTGGCGATAGACCCAGTAGATTTCATTGAGAAGGTAGCGCCAGTCGGGGCGGTCATTGAGCGTGGGCGCCAGGTCCATGACAGTCTCCCCGTTGCGTAGCCGAGAAGCCGTCCGTCCAGCATATACCCTTGTCCGCTTTAGGGCTTGTGCTTTCGGACGACCCGTTGCCCGGATGCCCGCGCGATCTCCTGCAGGCGCCGGAAGCGCTCGTCATCGGTCTGGACAGCCGCATCGAGCCCGTGGCGGAAAGCGGCGAGCGCGAGCCCCGGCTTGTCGGCGCAGTCGAGCCGGCCGCGCACCTCCTTTTCCGGAAACCGGGCGGCCGCCAGATCGACGAGCTTGCGGAAAAAGAGCGGGCCGAGCGTAAGCGCGCCGCCCGAGGGGCTCTCCAGCACCACGCGCTCCGCCGGGCACGCCGCCAGCGCGGCCGTCACGGCCGCCAGCGAGGCGGCATTCTCGACCACCGCTTCCGCGGCCTTGGTCTCGCGGTCTTCAGGGGCCATTATGGCCGCAGAATGGCATGGGGGGCGCCTCAGCGCATGGTGTTGGTCTGCAAAACCGGCGGCGCCGGCGATGACGAGCAGTGGAAGGCGGAGCTGCGCCGGCTCATGCCCGAGCTCGAAATCCGGGACTGGCCCGACATCGGCGACCCGGCGGACGTCGAGTTCGTGCTGCTGTTCGCGAGCGCGCCCGGCCTGTTCGACGGCATGACGGGGCTGCGCGCGGTGCTCTCCGCCGGCGCCGGCGTGGACGGCTTTGTCGGCGACCTGCCGCAGGGCGTTCCGGCCGCGCGGCTGGTCGATCCGTGGATGCAGACCGCGATGGCCGCCTGGATCGTCCATGCCGTGCTGCATTTCTCGCGCAACATGCCGGCCTATGCCGACCAGCAGGCAAGGGGCGTCTGGCGGGAGCAGTTCGAAGCGCATTTCGAGCCGCGCCGCGTCGGCATTCTGGGCTGCGGCGAGATCGGCCGGCGCACGGGGAGCCTGCTCGCGGATCTCGGTTTCCGCGTCACGGGCTGGACACGCACGGCCCGGGACCTGGCTCCGCTGGAAAACCTGCACGGCGCGGCGGGACTGGACGAGCTGCTTGGCGAGAGCGAGTTCCTCGTCTGCCTGCTGCCGCTGACGCCGGAAACGGAGGGCCTGCTCGATGCCGGCCGGCTCGCCCGGCTGCCGGAGGGCGCTTTCTTCATCAATGCGTCGCGCGGCAGGATCGTCGTGCAGCAGGACCTGGTTGCGGCGCTCGATTCGGGCCGGCTCGGCGGGGCCTGGCTGGATGTCACCGACCCCGAGCCGCTGCCGCCGGGCGACCCGCTCTGGCGCCGCCCTGATGTATGGATCACGCCCCATGTCGCGGGCGTCACCAACCCGGTTACCGGCGCCGCGCTGGTCGCGGAGAACATCCGCAGGGCGCGGGCCGGCGAACCTCTCACCCATCCTGTCGACCGCAATCGAGGCTATTGAACCCCATGGGAAACTTTCAGGGAAAACGCGCGCTGATTACCGGCGGAGGCAGCGGCATCGGCAGCTGCCTCGCTCTCGATCTCGCGGAGGCCGGCGCGGAGGTGGTCATCTGCGGCCGCCGCCGCGAGCCGCTGGAGGAGACCGCGCGGCGCGCCGGAGGCGGCATCGAGGTGCACACGGCCGACCTCGCGGACCCGGACGAAGCCTTCCGCCTCGCCGAGGCCGTCGGCCCGGTGGATATCCTGGTCAACAATGCCGGGTTCTCCTCCATCGTGCGCAGCACGCGCTATGTCGGCGCGGAGGAATGGCGCGCGGTCATGGATGTGAACACGCTCGGGCCCGCCATGCTGACCCGCGCGCTGCTGCCGCCCATGATCGAGAAGGAGGCGGGTGATGTGGTGACCGTCTCCTCCATGGCCGCGATCTCCCCGAGCATCATGGCCGGCGCGCCTTACAGCGCCGCCAAGGCGGCGGTCCGCGCCTGGATGGACGTGCTGGCGACGGAGGTGCATCGCTACGGCATCCGTTGCATCACGGTGTTTCCGGGAGAGGTCGATACGCCGATCCTCGACAGGCGCGCGCTGCCGCCGGACGCCGCCGCCCGCGCCACCATGATGATGCCGGAGGACATCTCGACGGCGATCGTGATGGCGCTCGCCCTGCCGCGCCGGGCCACGGTCTCCGAGATCGCCATCGTCGCGACCGAGCCCCGCGACCGCACCGAGGATGTCCGCGCGGCGATGGAGAAGACGGGCTGACCGGCAGCTTATGCCGGCCAGCCGTGCGATGGGCCGTTCCGGATGCCATATCCCTGCAAGGCCGAGTGAATAAGATTAACTTATTCATCGTATGAGAAAACGGTCTTGGAGATCATGCCATTCGACGCGGATAATGCGGCTGAGGCGCTGTGCAGGCGGAATGGCTCGACCGCACCGGAAAGTAATTGCGGACAGGCTGTCCGACCGACCGCAGACGAACCGTTTCGGCCCGCCGCTTCAAGAGGAAGGCGCGCGCGAGCCTTTCCCGAAAGGACAAGGGGGCCGGGGGCCGTGGACGAAGACAGCGTTGAAATCTCGATCGGCAACGATGTGCATGAGATCGCCGGCGTTGCGGCCCGGATCGACGAGTTCTGTGAGGCCCGGGGGATCGGTCCGCAGATTTCCAATGCGGTCAATGTGTCGATCGACGAGGTTCTCACGAACACGATCGACTACGGATATGACGACGACGGGCCGCACCGGATCGGGATTGCGCTCAGAAGGCAAGCGGACGCGCTGGTCGTCGAGATCGAGGACGACAGCCGCGAATTCGATCCTTCGGGGCCGCCGCCGGAGGTCGATTTCGACGCCTCGCTCGAAGAACGCACCGTCGGCGGCCTCGGCCTCTTCCTCGTGCACGAATTGATGGACAGCGTGGACTACCGCCGGGCCGACGGCCGCAATTTCGTTACGCTGACGAAGAGCCTCGCCGCAGCCGACTGATACCAGCGGTCGTTGACCGGAACCGATGGCGGAGCCACCTCCACCGTCGCCCCGGCCCCCGAGCCGGGGCCCAGCTTCGGTCCTCGCGGCAGCTTCAGCAACTGAGCCTGTTCTCCACCGGCTGCGGTGGCATCGGGAGCCGGAGATGGGCCCCGGCTCGGGGGCCGGGGCGACGAAATAGGCCGTAGTCTTCCCATGAGTCCGAAGTCAATGCCGTTGGTATGACGGAACCCGCTCCTCATACCGAAGAGCGCGATTCAGGACCCTTATTCGGGGGCTTTCGGCTATGCTTCCTTCCGGCGCGCGGCGCTGCCGGATTCGCACATCTGCGGCGGATTGCCGTGGGGGACGGCGCTACTCGGCCGCGGCGGGCGGGGGATCGTCGGCGCGGGCATCGCGGCCGGCAATGTAGCCCTCCAGCCTCGAGAGCCTGTCCCGGACCTCTCCGAAGTCTTTCCGGACTTCGCGCATATCCTCGCGCTGCTCGCGCCGCAGGCTGCGGATGGCGACGATGAGCCAGCCGAACAGGGCAAGGGTGATCGCCGGCGTGATCCAGGGCGAGATCGTTTCCATGCCGTCGATCCTGTTTCGGATGGCCGCCCCGGTCAACCCTGCCGCGGCGGCGACCGCCGGCCCGGGTTCCGGTCGGCGGTTGCCGGCATCAGGCGTTCGACAGGCGGGTTTCGTCGTAGTCCTTGCTGATGCGGTAGAAGTGCGGCGTCACCGGGTCGAGGCCGGAGCGTTCGTGCTCGCGGACGACGTTGCGCGCGATGCCGCGCAGATGCACCTCGTCCGGCCCGTCGATGAACTGGAGCGCGCGGCCCCAGGTCCATAGCCAGGAGAGCGGCGTGTCGGGCGTGAGGCCCATGGAGCCGAACACCTGCATCGCGCGGTTCGAGACTTCGGTCTGGAGGCGGGCGGCCACCACCTTGATCTGAGAGACCTCGTTGCGGGCCGCCTTGTTGCCGTGATGGTCGATCAGCCAGGCGGTGCGCAGGCAGAGCAGGCGCGCCATGTCGATTTCGGTCCGCGAAAGCGCCACGGTCTCGCGCACCGTGTCGTGGTCGATGGTGCGCTTGCCGAAGGTCGTGCGGTTGAGCCCGCGCTCGATCATCAGTTGCAGCGCCACCTCGCATTGCCCGATGGTGCGCATGCAATGGTGGATACGACCGGGCCCGAGCCGCGCCTGCGCGATGGCGAAGCCGCCGCCTTCCTCGCCGACCAGATTGTCATAGGGCACGCGGACGTTCTCGAACACGACCTCGCAATGCCCCTCCGGCGCGATGTGGTGCATGACCGGGATGTTGCGCGCGATGCGCACGCCCGGCGTGTCGGGATCGACGAGCACCTGGCTCTGGCGGCGGTGGACCGCGGCGTCGGGGTCGGTTACGCCCATGACGATCATCACCCCGAGTTCGGGATGGGCGGCGTTGGTGATGAACCATTTGCGCCCGTCGATGACCCACTCATCGCCCTCGCGCCGGATGCGGGTCTGCACGTTGGTCGCGTCCGAAGAGGCGACTTCCGGCTCCGTCATGCAGAAGGCGGAGCGGATCTTCCCGTCGAGCAGCGGGTCCAGATAGCGGCGCTTCTGCTCCGGGGTGCCGAACATATGGAACACTTCCATATTGCCCGTGTCCGGCGCGTTGCAGTTGAACATTTCGGGCGCCCAGTAGATGCGGCCCATGATTTCGGCGAGCGGCGCATATTCGAGATTGGTGCAGCGGGTGCCGGGCGCGTCCTCGGGCAGCGAGGGCAGGAACATGTTCCAGAGCCCCTCTTCTCTGGCGCGGTCCTTGATGCCGGCGCAGAAGGGCGGCGGGAAGACGCCTTGCTCCGTCAGTTCGTGCCATTCCTTGTCGCGCGGCACGATCTCCCGGGCCATGAAACGGGTGAGCTGTTCCTGAAGCTGGCGGACCTTGTCCGAATATCCGAAGTCCATGCTCGTCTCGCTTTCCCTGAGCCGGGTCCTCAGCACCCGTCGCCGTTCAGGCGGCCCCGCGCGGGCGACACCGGATAGACGCCGAGAATGCGGGTCTCGCGGGAGAAGAAGTCGAGCTCCTCCAGCGCCAGCCGGACGGAATGGTCCTCCGGGTGGCCCTCGATATCGGCGTAGAATTGGGTTGCCGTGAAACTTCCGTCGGTCATGTAGCTTTCGAGCTTGGTCATGTTGACGCCGTTGGTGGCGAAGCCGCCGAGCGCCTTGTAGAGCGCCGCCGGCACGTTGCGGACCTTGAACAGCAGCGTCGTCGTCACCGGCGTGTCCGGCGGCGGTTCGGCAGGTTCCCGGGCGAGCACGATGAAGCGGGTCGTGTTGTGCGCCGCGTCCTCGACATCGGCGCGCAGGATTTCGAGGCCGTAATGCTCGGCGGCGAGGGTAGAGGCGATCGCGGCCTCCTCCGGGTCGGCCCGCTCGGCCACCTCGGCGGCCGCGCCGGCAGTGTCGGCGTGGACCAGCGCGGTAAGGCCGAGTTCGCGGATCAGCCTGCCGCACTGGCCGAGCGCATGGACGTGGCTGCGCACCCGCCGGATCGTGTCCAGGCTGGCGCCCGGCGCGGCGAGGAGCTGGTGGCGCACCATCTCGAAATGCTCGGCGACGATATGCAGCCCGGTTTCCGGCAGCAGCCGGTGGATGTCGGCGACGCGCCCGGCGATGGAGTTCTCGATCGGGATCATGGCGAGCGCCGCCTCGCCGCTTTCGACCGCTGCGAAGGCGTCCTCGAAGGCCCGGCAGGGAAGCGGCTCCAGGTCCGGGTAAGCCTGTCGGCAGGCGAGGTCTGAATAGGCTCCCGGTTCGCCCTGAAAGGCGATCCGGCGGTCGTCGGCGTTGGCGGCCATCGGATGCTTCGAATTATGGTTTTGCGGCAAGGATTTCCCGCGCCCGGGCGAGGTCGGCGGGAGTATCGACGCCGAGCGGAACGCTGTCAACGACGGCCACGGCGATCCGCATTCCGGCCTCAAGCGCCCGCAATTGCTCCAGTTTCTCGCGCTGTTCCAGCGGGCTCGGGGGAAGCTCCGTGAAGCGTTCCAGCGCCGCCCGGCGCCAGGAGTAGAGGCCGATATGGTGGAACAGCGGGCCGGGACCCGCCGGGGCCGTTGCGCGCGTGAAATAGAGCGCGCGCCCGTCCGCCCCGAACACCGCCTTCACCACATTGGAATTCGCGCGTTCCTCCTCCCGCACGATGCGGGCGGCGACCGTGCCGATATCCACTTCCGGGTCGTCGAGCAGGGCGAGCGCGGCGCGGATATCTCCCGGCGGCACGGTCGGCAGGTCGCCTTGGAGGTTGACCACCCGGTCGAACCGCCGGCCGGGGTCGAAAGCGTCCAGCGCGGCGCGGATGCGGTCCGAACCCGAAGGCAGGTCCGGGTCGGTCATCGCCGCCTCGCCGCCCGCCGCGCGCACCGCTGAGGCCACCTCCTCCTCGCAGCAGGCGACCAGCACCGGCCCGACGCCCGCTTCGACCGCGCGCTCCAGCACATGGACGATCAGCGGCCGCCCGGCAATGTCGGCGAGCGGCTTGCCCGGCAGCCGCATCGAGGCCATCCGGGCAGGGATCGCGACCAGCGCCGATCCGCTCATGGAAGGGGATTTACGCGACGCAACGCCGCATATCCGCTCATTTCAGCCGTCCTTACACTCGGATTCAGACAGAGGACTTCCCGGCACACGCCATGCCGCCGTGCAAGAATGCCCTGGCGCGCGCGGCCGTCAACTGGACGACGAGGCATGGATTTTTTCGAGGTCAACAAAATTGCAGGCGGGCTCCTGCTCGCCGGGGTTGTGACCATCTTTATCGGGATGTTCGGCAATACTCTGGTCCCGAAACATGACGGCGGGCACGGCGCCGCGCCGCATGGGGCGGACGTCGCCGCCGCCGTTCCCGCAGAGCGGACCGAACCGGCGGGCCCCGAGCCCATCGCAGCCATGCTGGCCGAGGCTGATATCGCGCGCGGCGAGTCGATCACCAAGAAATGCACCGCCTGCCATACCTTCGACGAAGGCGGGGCGGCGAAGCAGGGGCCGAACCTCTACAACATCGTCGGCGCGGATATCGCGGCCCGTGAAGGCTTCGGATATTCGGACGCGATGGCCGAGCATCCGGGCGAGTGGGACTACGCCAGTCTCAACGCCTTCCTCTTCAAGCCGAAGAGGTTCCTCAAGGGCACCAAGATGACCTTCGTCGGGCTGAAGAAAGCCCGCGACCGGGCCGATCTCATCGCCTATCTGCGCACGCTCTCCGCCTCGCCGCAGCCGCTGCCGGAAGGCGACGCCCCGGAGCCGGAAAAGGAGGGTGAAGCCGAGCCGAAGGCCGCCCTGCCGGCGGAACCGGACCGCAGGCAGGCAGTCAGCGAACCGGCTCCTGCGCCGGAAACGGAAGAGCGCCTTGGCTGGAGCTTCTCGCTGATCGGGACGGCCAATGCTGCGGAGCCTGACAAGGACCTTGCGGACCGTCTGGCGGCTGCCGACCTCAAGAAAGGCAAGAAGGTCTGGAACAAGTGCAAGGCCTGCCACACCATCGACAAGGGCGGGAAGAAGCGCATCGGACCCAATCTCTGGAATATCGTCGGCGCGGACGTGGGAGCGCGAGAGGGCTTCAAATATTCCAAGGGGATGCTGGCGTTCGGCGGCCAGTGGACCTATGAGCGGCTCGACGCCTATCTCACCAAGCCGCGAAAGGTGGTGAAGGGCGGCAAGATGGCCTTTGTCGGCCTGAAGAAGCCGAAGGACCGCGCTGATGTCATCGCCTTCATGCGCACCATGGCGGACGACCCGCTGCCGCTCCCCTGAGCCGCCTTCGGGCGCGCCGCGCAGATGATCCGCGCCTTTCTCGACCATCTGGGCGATACTGTCCGCCCCATCCACCGGCGCTATTTCCGCTCCGGCGTGGCGGTCGAGCGCAAGGAAGACGAATCGCCCGTCACCCGCTCCGACCGGGAGGCCGAACTGGCGCTGCGCCGGGAGATTGCCGACACCTTTCCGGAAGACGGCATTCTCGGCGAGGAATTCGGCTCCGAACGCCTCGATGCGCGGCGTGTCTGGGTGCTCGATCCGCTCGACGGCACCCGCTCTTTCGTCAACGGCAAGCCGGCGTTCGGCGTGATGGCGGCGCTGCTGGAGGAGGGCAGGCCGGTCGCGGGCCTGATCGACATGCCGATCCTCGCCGAGCGCTGGATCGGCATTGCCGGCGAACCGACGACATTCAACGGCGCGCCGGCTCGTGTGCGCGATTGCGCAGACCTCTCCGCCGCGTCGCTCAACGCCACCTCGCCCGACATCTTTCCCGACAGCGCTTCGCGGGCGGCGTTCGACCGGCTGTCGGCCGCCTGTGGCCAGCGCCATTTCGGCGGCGACTGCGAACTTTACGGCCTGCTTGCCTGCGGCTGGATCGACCTCGTGGCGGAGGCCGGCCTCGCGCCCTACGACTATCTGGCCCATGTCGCCATCGTGGAAGGCGCCGGCGGGCGGATCGGCGACTGGCGGGGCCGCCCGCTCGGCCTCGACTCCGACGGCACCGTGCTGGCCGTCGGCGCGCCCGAGCTGTTCGACCGGGCGCTGGACCACCTTCGCGGCCCGGCGGACAACCCGTCCGCATGACATGGCGACGCGGGTGCTCGTTCCCTCGGGCGTGCTGGGCCTGGGCTTCGACCGGGAGGCGCTGAGGCGCGCCGCGTCGGACAAGCCGGACATCATCTGCATAGACGGAGGCTCGACCGACAGCGGCCCCTTCTATCTGGGCGCCGGGGTTTCGAAATATTCCGATGCCTCCGTGCGCTCCGAATGGAAGGAGCTGCTCGATGCGCGCGAGGTCGCCGGCTGCCCGCTCGTGCTGGGGTCCGCCGGAACCTGCGGCACGGACGGGATGGTCGAGGGCATGCTGGAGACGACCCGGGGCCTCGCGGAGGCGGCCGGCCGGAGGCTCAGGGTCGCGGTGCTGAAATCGGAGCAGCCGGCCGCATCCGTCAGCGAGGCTCTGCAGGCCGGCAGGCTGGCGCCGCTCGCCGGTGCGCCGGAGACCGGCATCGAGGCCGAAGATGTCGAGCGCTGCTCGCATATCGTGGCGCTGGCCGGCGCGGAGCAGATCGCGGCGGCGCTCCAGACGGGCGCGGATGTGGTGATCGCCGGGCGCGCGACCGATACGGCGGCGATCGCCGCGCTGCCGCTGATGAGGGGCGAACATGCGGGCGCGGCCTGGCACGGCGCCAAGATCGGCGAATGCGGCGCGCTCTGCTCGACGCGGCCGATGAGCGGCGTGATCGGCCTCGAGTTCGATCGGGCGGGCTGCACCGTGGAGCCCCGTGCCGAGGGCGCGCGCTGCACGCCCGAATCCGTTGCGGCGCACATGCTCTACGAGAACGCCGACCCGTTCATCCTGCACGAGCCCGGCGGGCACCTGGACGCGCGCGGCGCGGCATACGATGCGCTGGACGAGCGGCGGGTGCGCATCTCCGGCTCCCGCTGGGTCGCCTCGGACGCCTACACGGTGAAGCTGGAGGGCGCCCGGCTCGCCGGTTTCCAGACGACCGCGCTCGTGATCCTGCGCGACGCGCGCTATGTGGCCAACGCGCGGCGCTGGCTCGACCGGCTGGAGGCGTTCCTCGCCCGTGAAATCCCGGTCCGCACCGGCCTGGCGGCATCCGACTACGCCATCGAGTTCCGGCTGATCGGCGTGGATGCGGCGCTTGGCCGGTTGGAAACAAGGGCGTCGGACCCGGCGGAGGTGGGCGTGCTGGCCATCGTGACGGCGGCCTCGCAGGAGACGGCAACCGAAATCGCGCGCCTCGCCAACCCCTTCCTGCTGCACTTCCCGCTGACGGACGAGGAAGACCTGCCCACCTTCGCCTTCCCCTACTCGCCGGCGGAGACCGAGCGCGGCCCGCTCTACGAGTTCGCCCTCAACCACACGATGCGGCTCGACGACCCGATGGCAGCCTTCCGGCTCGAGGTGACGGAGGTCGGCCGTGGCCCGTCTCGGTGAGGCGGTGCAGGCCGTCCGGTCCAAGAATGCCGGGCCGTTCATGGTCACCGTCGATATCTTCTGCGGCACGGACGCCGCCTTCCAGCGGGTCAATGCGGCGCTCCCGGCGGCGGCGGTCGGGCGGCTCTGCGGCGCGGACCCGGACCGGGTCGAGCGCTACGAGCTTCCCGATATCCGGGTCGTGAAATTCAGCTTCCCCCGGCCGGCGCCGCAGGGAAGCCGCGGCGACCGCGACATGCACGGCGCGCAATGGGCGGTGCTGCTGGCGGAGGCCGAGTTGGGAGAGGGCGGCGAAAGCGTCAGACGACCTTCGCGGCCCTGAGCGCGGCGACCTTCTCTGCGCTGTAACCGAGGCCCGCCAGCACATCGTCCGTGTCCGCGCCCATCGCCGGCGCGGGCCGGGCGGGCGCAGCGTCTTCCGTGCGGATCGCCGGGCCGACGGAGCCGACGCGGCGGCCGGAGGGGTGGTCCACCCAGAGATGGCGCGCGGTTTCGGTGGGGAAGGGCGCGTCCATGGCGCTGGCGATATCGTGCACGGGTGCGACCGGCACCCGGCCCTGCAGCGCCTCCAGCCATTCGGCCGTCGTCTTCGCGGAGAGCGCCTCGTCGAGCGCCTCCGTCACCAGCTCCCGGTTGGCGAGGCGGGCGGCGAAGTCCCGGAAGCGCGGGTCGTCTCTCCATTCCGGCCGGCCGAGCGCGTCCGCAAGCTCGCCCCAGAACTTCTCCTTGTTGCACATGACGAACAGCCAGCCGTCCTTCGTGCGGTAAAGCTGCGAGGGCGTGAGGTTCGGGTGCGAGGATCGCGGCTCGCGGCCCTGCACGATGCCGGCCGTCAGATACCAGCAGGCGAGGTAGCCGAGATTGGACATGGCCGCGTCGTAGAGCGAGACGTCGAGGTCCCGGCCCCTGCCGCTCGCGCGCGCCGCCAGGATGCCGGAGGTCATGGCGAGCGCCGCCTGCACCCCGGTTGCGAGATCGACCATCGAGAGCCCCATGCGCGCAGGCGGCGTTCCCGGCTCGCCGGTGACCGAGAGATAGCCCGCCTCCGCCTGCATCAGATAGTCGTAGCCCGGCCAGGAGGCGCGCGGGGCCTCGCGTCCGTAGGCGGAAAGATGCACGCAGACGATGGCTGGGTTGACCGCCTTCAGCGCATCCCAGGTCAGGCCCAGTTGCGCCGGCCGGTCGCCACGCAGATTGTTCAGGATGCCGTCGGCCGAGCGCACGAGGTCGTGCAGCACCTCCCGGCCCGCCTTCTGTTTGAGGTCGAGCGCCATCGAGCGCTTGTTGCGGTTGAACGCCTGGAAGAACAGGCTGTCGCCTTCCGGCAGCGGGTCCTTCGGGTGGCGCACGAAGCGCCCGACATCGCCGCCTTCGGCGATGTTCTCGACCTTGACGACCTCCGCGCCGAGATCGGCGAGTTGCATCGTGCCGAACGGCCCGGCCCCGTATTGCTCCACCGCAACGATGCGGACCCCCTCCAACGGCAACATCACGCTTCTCCCCGGACATGGGTACCGCGATGAGGTAGCGTCTCCGTTCCGCCCGGTCCAGCGCGACCGAATTGCGGCAGCGGGCGAATTGGTGAAACTGTGCCGGCCCCCTTCTGGAGACACCGGCACATGACCGCACCCAAACTCGGTTACCTGCTGCCCACCCGCGAGCGCATCATGAGCGGCGAGAACGAAACCGGGCCGATGCTGGCGCTCGCCGAGCGGGCGGAGGCGCTCGGCTACGACTCGATCTGGATCGGCGACAGCCTGCTGGCCCGGCCGCGCCACGACCCGCTGACCCTGATGGCGGCGGTGGCGGCGCGCACGCGGCGCGTGGCGGTCGGCACCGCCGTGCTGCTGCCGGCGCTGCGCAACCCGGTTGTGCTGGCGCACCAGGTCGCGACGATCGACCGCATCGCCGAGGGGCGGGTGATCCTGGGCTACGGCATTGCGGGCGACGTGCCCAATATCCGCGCCGAGTTCGCGGCCGCCGGCGTGCCGTTCGAGAAGCGCGTCGGGCGGATGCTGGAGGGGCTCCGCCTCTGCCGCGCGCTCTGGTCCGGCGCGCCGGTCGACTGGGACGGGCGCTGGACGCTGGAGGGGGCGACGCTCGCGCCCGAGCCCCACACCCCGGGCGGGCCGAAGATCTGGGGCGGCGGCGGGGTGCCGGCGGCGCTCAGGCGGTGCGCGCGCAATTTCGACGGCTGGTTCCCCTCGGGCCCCGGCGGCGGCGCCGAATGGGGCGCGAGCTGGCGGGCGCTCCAGGCCGATGCCGAGGAGGCCGGCCGCGACCCGGCGGAGATCGTCGGCGCGGCCTACGTCACGGTGGCGATCGACGACGACCCGAAAGTGGCCGAAGCGGAGCTCGATTCCTATCTTTCCCGTTACTACAACCTGCCCGCCGAGCGCATCCGGGCCGAGCAGTACGCCTTCGCCGGCGACCGGGACGCGGTGGCGGGCTGGCTGGGCGGCTTCGTCGAGGCTGGCGCGAGCCATCTCTGCGTCCGTGTCACCGGCACCGACGACGCGGCCCAGATGGAAGAGCTGGCCGGTCTGCGCGGGGAGATCGGCTGAGGGGAGACCGACCATGGCGACCACGCTCCAGGGCGACCTCAAGCGCCAGAGCAACGACTACAGCTGGGAAGAGGAGATGGCGGCGCTGCATGAG
>JAJDVH010000194.1 GCA_022826185.1 Alphaproteobacteria bacterium | reverse complement strand
GCACGCACCTCTCGCGCTTGCTCACGCCGGGGGCTTTTTCGGCCCCCAGCCGGTCGCTTTCTGCAGAAACGCCGAAAGGCGGCCCCGGAAGCCGCCTCTCTCTACTTTCATCATACACCATACCGCCAAATGTCAAGCCCGCACGGGAACAAAAAATGAAAATGCCGGAGATTTTTCACGGAATGCCGGTGGAACCGGCAAATATCGCGGCCTGACCGGCGCCTGCGCCTGCGGGGTCTCGAATATGTCGCGCGACCGCGGCGTCACGACGGGCAGTTGCGCATGGCGGATCGAAGGGCGGCCCGAAGGTCTGCCGGAGCGTGATCCGCTCCAACAGCATCAACCGCCTTTGCCGGGTAGCGTCCGGCCTTGACCTCATACCAGCGGTCGTTGACCGGAACCGATGACAGATCCGACGGAACCCTTTGAAATCCTGTTGAATCCAGGCCATGCGCCCTGTCCGCAAAATCCAAACCGGACAGCCGTGGAACAAGTCCGGGCATGAGGGGAAGAAGACATGAGTCCCGAATCGAGGCCGCTGGCGTCAAGCTGTTGAAACCCGGTGATCCGGATGCACGGGATGGTTCGGGGCCCGGAACAGGAAACGCCGCAACAGCACCGCATAGCCTCTGTAAACATGGCCGCCCGCCTCGGCCATGTAGCGCCCGCGCCTGGCGGAGAACTCCGCCGGGAGGGCATGCCAGGGCAGACCGGGGCGGCTGTGGTGGACGACATGCAGATTGTTGTTGAGATAGAGGAGCCGGCTCACCGGCCCACCCAGCACGATGGCGGTCCGCCGGCCCGTATCCGCCGCGGGATGGTGCTCGGCATAGGACCGCAGCAGGGTCAGCGACAGGCCGGGATAGGCGAACAGGAGGACATAGGCTCCGACGGACAGGTCGGAGGCAAACACGACCCAGCCGAGGATGAGAGCGGCGCCCGGAACATGGCGCAGCCAGACCCCGCCATTGGAAAGGTCGCCGGACCGGGCCCGACGGAATTCCGAGCGCCACAGGGCAAGGGCGGAGAGCGCCGGCCCGAGGCTCAGGCGGCCGAAGAGCGTCCGGTTGAACCGCAGCAGCAGCCGGCGCGCCCCGCTCATGCGGTCCCAGTCGGTCTGCCCGACGAAATAGGACTCGGTATCCTCAAGCGGGTCGGTCAGGGCCTGGCAGGCATGATGCTTCAAGTGGGTGTCGCGGTAGATCTCGTAGGGCATCCACAAGCCGAGCGGCAGCCAGGCGAGCGCCGTGTTGACGCGCGCCGACCGGGTCGGATGTCCATGCACGGTTTCGTGCTGGAGCGAACCGTGCCAGCAGACGATGAAAGCGCCCGCCGGCAACAGCAGCCACCAGGGCAGCGAGCCTGCGTGAAAGGTGAGCAGGAACCATCCGCCGTAGATCGCGCCGGCGACGAGCCAGGTCCGCCATTCCCCGCCCTGCCCCGGCTCCTTTCGAACCGGATGCGCCCGCGGATTGCGCGCCACCGAACCCGGATTGCTTGTATCGCCAGCCATCGCGCCTATTGCAGGCTGCCAAGACGAGTATGGACAAGGAGAGAATTGCCCCGTTAGATCATCTTGCGGGCTAAAACATAAACTATGTTTATATAATACATCATGCCAGTTGTAAAAACCTCAACCCGGGCGGCACGGCCCAATGCAGTAGCCGGCCCCGGCGCCACGAGATGAAAGGTTCGCGAACAGTACCGTGCCGGCCTCACCCTTTCGGCTTCTGATGGCGCGAACCCCGACGCGGACCAGGGAGAGTCCACCGGTACCGGATCTTGTTTTCGGGCGCCGGCGGCGCATAATTCGCGGCAGTCGAGCGATACCCGGAAACCCGCGCAAGGACTGTCGAGCGATGCCACCGACACTCTGGCAGAAAATCGAGGCCCGTTTGGACTCGTCGCTTGAGGGCTGGCGCAGCAGAGTCGACGGTTTCGACCAGGTGGCGGCGGTCGAAGCCAGAGCAGCCGGGCGGGCATGGAGCGACGAGGAGACCTTCAGAGGACTATTGCTGGCCGTGCTGTCGAACAATACGGACTGGTCGAAAATCGAACGGATTCAGGAGGACCTCGCGGAGTTGTTTTCGGGCTTCGATCTGGCCTCGTATGCCGAACTTCCGGCATGCGAGATCGGCGATCGGTTCTTGCCCTGGTTTCTTGCGCGCAAGGCAGGCTCCGTGACCCTCGGGAGAGACCTGGCCAATCTGATCGGCGCTGCGCGGCTGTTGACCGAACACAGCCGCTTGCACGGCACGGCGGAGCACTACTTCACCTCGCTTGTGCGCCGGTTGGATGGCGACCCCAAACAGGCGGCGCTGCGCCTGGGCTTGCCGGGCAAGGACAAACTTCCCGCATTCGGGGTGGCCCTGGCGGCCGAGGCGCTGAAAAATCTGGGGTTCGATGTCGCCAAACCGGACCGGCACGTCAAGCGCGCGGTCGCGTCGTTCGGTCTGGTGCCTGTCGGCAAGTGGCCCGGCAGAGCGGACCGCGCGGCGCCCTCGTTGTCGTCCGGAACCTCGTATCTGGCCGTCATGGAAGCCGTGCAGGACATTGCGACCGCAGATGGCAGATCCGTCGTGACGGTTGACAACGCCATCTGGATGCTCTGCGCCAAGAGCGGCCTGTATCTGACAAATCCCGAACTCGCCGAACTCGCCCGCGAGAACGCATCTCCGACGGGGTATCCGGAGACTCTCAACGCGCTGATCCACTCGTGGATACAAACGCAGGATGCCGGAGAACAGCAGGAAACAATGGACTGTCTGGTCGACGGCCTGAACAGGGACCGGCAATCCACACGCAAACTCTTTCCCGAGGAGCTCAAGGGCCGTAGTTGGTGAACCGCACTATCCTGCTTGACAGCGGTCCACTCGGTTTGGCGACGAATCCCGGAGGATCTCCGGTCGCGACGGCCTGCGGACGCTGGGTTGTGGACATGCTCGGCGGTGGCGCAGCTGTAATTGTCCCCGAAATCGCGGACTATGAAGTGCGGCGCGAACTCATCAGAGCGCGCCGCGCCGCAGGCATCGAACGGCTCGATGCCTTCATCGAACAGGTCGAGTTCCTGCCCATCCGAACCACGGCGATGCGTCAGGCTGCCGCGTTCTGGGCGGCGGCCCGCCAGCAAGGCCGGCCGACAGCCCCGGACCCGGCCCTCGACGGCGACGTGATCCTTGCAGCGCAGGCGGCAACCCTGGACCGGCCGGACGTGGTCGTCGCCACGACCAACCCGAAGCATCTGTTGAGATATGTGTCTGCCAGGCTCTGGACCGACATCGTCTAAGAGCCTGACCCAAAAAGAGTTGAGCGGTTTCAAGGGATTGTGATTCAGTTCGGTTATGCAGCTGAACGGAGCCACGAATGCCCTGGACCGAAACCGCTCGCCGGGAGTATCGGCGGGACTGCCCACGATATGCAAGC
>JAJDVH010000261.1 GCA_022826185.1 Alphaproteobacteria bacterium | reverse complement strand
CTATCGCCCGGTCGGTCGCCCCCAGAAGCAGCGCGCCGGCATCCGAGGTCATCCTCCCGCCGCCGAAATCGGCCACGACATCGCGGCCTTTCAGGCGTGCAAATCGCATCGGGGTCAGGTTACACTCTGTGCGCATCGGGGAGCTCCTCTGCAACCGGGCAAGGCTTTGTTGCAAAAGAACTTTCTCATATGCAGAGCCCCGATGCACCTACACCCGGTGAGAAATCCGGGTTAGCCGGACGCCCTACCGGTCGGCGCGGGCGAGGACGGCGTCGAGCAGCACGTTGACCGCCTCGACGGTCGGCTCCCAGGGGATGTCCTCCGCCTCATTGTGGGTGATGCCGCCGATGCAGGGGCTGAATATGAGCGCCGTCGGCGCGATGCGCGAAATGTAATAGGCGTCGTGGCCGGCGATGCTGCGCATGTCCATGCAGGACGCGCCGCGCGCCTCGGCCGCCCGCCGCACCAGGCCGGCGCATTCGGGGTCGAACACCTCGTCGCCGAAGGTCCATTCGGCGGTGACTTCGGCCTCGACCTGCGCCCTTTCCGCCGCCCGGTCCAGCGCCGCGCGCGTCTTCTCCACCATCTCGTCCGTGACCGCGCGGTCCTTGTGGCGCATGTCCACGGTGACCTCGGCATATTCCGGCAGGATGCCGAAGCGGTTCGGCCAGATCTGCATGCGCGAGGCGGAAGTGCGCCCGACCGGCTCGTAGTCCCAGCCGATGTCGTTGACGGCGGCGAGGAAATAGGCCGCGCCCATCATCGCATTCCGGCGCAGCTTCATCTCGGTCGGCCCGGTATGGGCGCACTCGCCGCGGAAGACGCAGTTGAGCGCATGGCTGTAATAGCCGCCCGTCACCACGCCGACCGACACGCCCGCTTCCTCCAGCAGCGAGTCCTGCTCGATATGCAGCTCGAAATAGGAATCGAGCGCCCGCCCGCCGACCGGCGTGTCGCCCAGATAGCCGATCCGCCGGAGCTCGTCGCCATAGCGGATGCCGTCATCGTCCTTGAGGTCGTGCAGCCACTCCACGGTCGCGAGGCCCGCGAAGACGCGCGAGGCCGCCATGGGCGGGGCGAAGCGCGCGCCCTCCTCATTGGTCCAGTTGACGACCTCGACGGGCCGCTTCGTCACAATGCCGTTGTCGTCGAGCGTGCGCAGGACCTCCAGCCCCGCCAGCACCCCCAGGATTCCGTCGAAGCGCCCGCCCGCCGCCTGGGTGTCGAGATGGCTGCCGATGACGACCGGCGGCAGGCTGTCGTCCCGTCCCGCGCGCCGGGCGAAGATGCTGCCGGCGGCATCCACCGCGACCCGGAAGCCGCCGGCCTCGCACCATTCCACGAACTGGTCGCGCATCTCCCCGTCGCTGTCCGAGAGGGCCAGGCGCCGCAAGCCGCCCTTCGGGCCGGTCCCGATTGCGGACGAACGGTCGAGCGTGGACCGGAGGCGTTCGGCGTCGATGGAAAGGTTGGGACGCGGCGTCGGCATGGTGGCGCTCCTGCGGCGGGGAGGGTCAGAGGGGAAGCGAACGGGGCGCGATCTCGTCTCCGGCGCGTCCCAGGAAGTCCCGCGCGGGGGCTTCCGCGAGCATCCGCGCCTGGGATTCCTCAAGCTGTTCCCCGGCCCGCTCCGGATCGAGATAGAGCGGCCTGCCGTTCTCCACGACCGGCAATCCGTCCACGAAGACCTCCCGGACCGCCCGATCCGCCGCCTCGAACAGGAACGTCCGCAGCGGGTCGCGCGCCGGGCGCATGGCGGGATGGTCGAGGTCGAGCAGCACGATGTCCGCCTTCGCGCCGGCCTCCAGCCTGCCGAGATCGCCGCGCCCGAGCGCATCCGCCCCGCCCACCGTGGCGGCGCGGAACATTTCGCCGGTGTCGACCGCGCGGTAGTCGCCCGCCATCACGCGGGCCAGCAGGATGGCGAGGCGCATCTCCTCGGCGAGATTGTGGGGCGCGACATCGGTGCCGATGCCGACATTGACCCCGCGCGCCCGGTAGCGGCCGAAATGGCTCATCGCCTGCCCGTAGCGGGCGAAGGGCGAGGGGCAGTGCGCCACCGACGCGCCGGACTCCGCGAGGCGGCCGAGATCGGCGCCGCCGCGCCAGCGGATGTCGGGGTGCTCGTCGATGAACATGGCATGGCCGAGAATGGCGTCGGGGCCGAGAAAGCCGATATCGGCGGCGTATTCGAGCGGCGTCTTGCCGTGCCGGTCCACGATCTCGTGGAACTCGACCTTCGATTGCGAAATGTGGGTGGTGAGCGGACGCCCCGTCTCGCGCGCAAACGCGGCCGCATCGCGGAGCGTCGATTCGGAGCAGGTCTCGATCTGTCCGGGAAAGACGATTCCGCGCAGCCGGCCGCCGGGATGGCGCTCCGCCTCCTCGATGACGCCAACGGCCGCCTCGAAGGCGCGGCGCCCGGCGGCCTCGTCCCAGTCGAAGCGGAGCCGGTGCCGGTCCCGCAGCGACCAGCCGGCGTCGGCGAAATAGGGGCCGATATAGTAGCGAAGGCCGCTGCGGCCCGCGCAGTCGAGCCACCCTTCCACCGGCCCGGAGAGATCGACCACCGTGGTGACGCCGGAGAGCAGCAGCTCGGCATAGGCCATCTCCATCCCCGCCCGGCGGCCGTCCGCGTCGAGCACGAAGGCGCACATGCGCTCATAGAGCCCGGTGTCGTACATCTCGGGCACGCCGTGGTCCTCCCGCACGCCCTTGTAGGCGGGCTCCGTGTGCGGGTGCGAATGGAGGTTGACGAGGCCCGGCATGACGAAGCGGCGCGAGCCGTCGATGCTCCGGTCCGCGGCGCCCTCGTAGCGGCCGCCTACCTGCACGATGCGGTCCCCGGTAAAGGCCACGTCCCCGTCGCGGAGGTAGCGGTGGCGGTCGCCGTCCCAGGCCGCGATCCAGGACGCATTGCGGATAACGATCGTATTGTCGCTCATCGTTTCGCCTCCCGGCCCCCTAGCCGCCTTCGAGATGCGGGACCGGGTCGACGGCCCGTCCCTGTCTTCGAAGCTCGAAATGGAGTTGCGGGGTCGTCACCCGGCCGCTGCTGCCCACCACGGCGATCCTCTGGCCGCGCCGGACCTCGTCGCCCCGTCCGACCAGGAGGCGGTCATTGTGGGCATAGGCGGACACCCAGCCTCCCCGGTGCCTGATGAGCAGCAGGTTGCCGTAGCCCGGAAGCTCGTTGCCGGAATAGGCCACCCGCCCCGCTTCGGCCGAATGCACGGCCGCGCCGCGCGGCGCGGCTATGTTGATCCCGTCATTGTGCAGGCCGTCCGGCTGCGGCCCGAAACCGGTGACGACGGGCCCGGTCACGGGGCGCAGGAACCGTCCCGCGCGGGGCGGCAGCGGCTTCAGGGCCGTCTGGACCGGCGACCGGGGCGGCTCGGCCACGGTCCTCGGCGCGGGTTTCTCCGCAGCCGGCGCGCGCGGCGCCGGGGCGGATGTCGAGGCGGCGGTCGCGGCGGACGGCGGGGTAGACCGCGGAACGGGCGTGGCGTCTCCCGACCGGGCGGGCGGGGCCGCGTCCGCCGCGGCGACCGGCGACGGGCTGGGGAGCGGCGGCGTCCCGGCGGCGGTTTTCGGACCGGTCGCTTTCGGGGCCGGATCGGGCGCCGGCCTTGCGCGCGGCTTCACGACATCCTTGGGCAGGGGCTCCGGTCCCCTGGGGATGCGGAGCGTCGCGCCCTTGTAGATCGTGTAGGGCTTCTTCAACCCGTTGGCGCGCACCAGCGCGGCGAACGGCACGTCGTAGCGGCGGGACAGCAGCCACACCGAGTCGCCGGCCTGCACCAGATGTTTGCGCGGGGCCGGCAGGACCAGCATCTGCCCTTCCCGAAGGCGGTAGGGCGCCGTCAGTCCGTTGCGCTCGATGATGTCGCGCATCGCCACGCCGTGGCGCCTCGCGATCAGATAGACGCTGTCGCCCTTTCGCACCCGGATCCGGCCAGCCTCCGAAACGGCCTTCGGAGGGTCCGCCGCCCGGGGCTTGCGGTCCGCCTTGCCGGGGTCGCCGACTTCGACCCAGCCGCAGGCGCAAAGCAGCAGCGCCGCAAGGAGGGCGCCCGCCCGCATCATGGCGCGGCCTCCTGCGGCGCCGTCTCGTCATAGGCGCCGACCAGCGGGACGAACGAGGCTTCGCGCAGGGTTTCGACCTGAACGCCGTCCGCCGTCCGGGACAGGCAGACCAGCCGTTGCACGCCGTCATGCTCCCGGATGGGGACCAGCATCCGCCCGCCCTCGGCGAGCTGCTCGACGAGCGCGGTGGGCACGTCGTCCGCCGCCGCAGTGACCAGAATGCGGTCGAACTGGCCCGCGCGGGGCCAGCCGCGCACGCCGTCGCCGCAGCGCGTGGTGATGTTGGTCAGCCCGAGCCGCTCGAACCGCGCCTCCGCCTCGGAGAGGAGGGAGCGGTGCCGCTCCATGGTGTAGACCCTGCGGCAGAGCCGGGTCAGCACGGCCGCCTGGTAGCCCGAGCCGGTTCCGATCTCCAGCACGCGCATCCGCGGCCCGGCCGCCAGCATGGCCGTCATGAAGGCGACGACGCTCGGGCGGCTGATCGTCTGGCCGTTGCCGATGGGCAATGCCGTGTCCTCATAGGCCCGGTCGCGGAACAGGGCCGGCACGAAGGCGTCCCGCGGCGTGCGTTCGATGGCCGCCAGCACGTCCGCGTCGATCACCCCCGACCGGCGCAGCATCATGAGCATCCGCGCGCGCGTGGCGCCCGGCGTCGGGGGCGCGTCCTGCCCGCCGCGCTTTGCGGCGCCCGGCCGTTTCCTATTCAAGGCGCTCGCATCCGCCCATATAGGGACGGACCGCCGGCGGCAGGAGGATGGACCCGTCCGGCTGCTGGCCGTTTTCGAGCAGGGCGATCAGGGTCCGGCCGATCGCAAGGCCGGAACCGTTCAGCGTATGCACGAAGCGGGTTCCCTTGCCGCCGGCCGGGCGGAAGCGCGCATTCATCCGCCGCGCCTGGTAATCGCCGCAATTGGAGCAGCTGGAGATTTCCCGGTAGGCGCCCTGCCCCGGCAGCCAGACTTCCAGATCGTAGGTCTTGCGGGCGGCGTCCCCCATGTCGCCCGCGCAGAGCAGGACGCGGCGGTAGGGAAGCTCCAGGCGCTCCAGGATCGCTTCCGCCGCCAGCGTCATCCGCTCATGCTCTTCGGCCGACCTGTCGGGATGGGCCACCGAAACGATCTCGACCTTGTAAAACTGGTGCTGGCGGATCATGCCGCGCGTATCGCGCCCGGCCGACCCGGCTTCCGAACGATAGCAGGGCGTGAAGGCGGCAAAACGCAGCGGCAGGTCCTCCTCCGGCAGGATGCGGCCCGCCGCCATGTTGGTCAGGGGCACTTCCGCGGTCGGGATCAGCCAGTGATCCGTATCGGTCCTGAACAGGTCATGCTCGAATTTGGGAAGCTGGCCCGTGCCGAACAGCGCCGGGCTGCGCACCAGCGAGGGCGGCGAGATCTCCTCATAGCCGAATTCCTCCGTGTGCGTGTCCAGCATGAACTGGGCAAGCGCCCGCTCCAGGCGGGCCAGAGCGCCGCGCAGCAGGACGAAACGGGCGCCGGAAAGAAAGGCCGCGCGTTCGAAATCCATCAGGCCGAGCGCCTCGCCCAGCTCGACATGGTCCTTCGGCGCGAAATCGAATTCAGGCGGCGCGCCGGTCCGGCGCAGCTCGACATTGTCCTCTTCGCCGGCGCCGTCCGGCACGTCGTCGCCCGGCGGATTGGGCAGGCCGGCGAGCAGCGCGTCCAGCTCCGCAGCGGCCTTGCGCTCGGCGTCCTCCGCTTCGCGCTCCGCATCCTTGAGGCGCGAGACCTCCGCGATCAGCGCGTCCGCCGGCTCGCCGGCGGCCTTGGCCTTGCCGATCTCGCGCGACAGCGCATTGCGGCGCTGGCGGCACTCCTGAAAACGGGTCTGGCAGCCGCGCCGCTCGGCGTCGAGCGCGTTCGCCCGGGCCGCCGCCGGCGGCTCTCCCCGGCGCGCCAGCGCCCGGTCGAGCGCCTCCGGGCTCTCCCTTATCCACCTGAGGTCCAGCATCCTTCCGCCTTTTGCGCCCCGCGGTTCCGGCCGCTCCTTATAGAACCGGGCGCTCCGGCGCTCCAGCGCCGCCGGCCGTCAACCGGCGCGCCACCACAGGTCGATCAGGCCGCCATCGACCACCAGGGTCTGCGCGGTGATGTAGGCGCTCTCGTTCGACATCAGGAACAGGGACGCATAGGCGGTCTCCCAGCCCGTGCCCTGGCGGCCGAAGGGCAGCGGGCCCTCGTTCCGGGCGGGGCGCCTGCGGCTGGCGTCGCGGCCGAGCGCGGTATCCATCAGGCCGGGGGCCACGATGTTGGCGCGGATTCCCCGCTCGTGGCCCTCTTGGGCGACATGGCCGCAAAGCCCCTTCAACGCCGTCTTGGACGTGTCGTAGGAAGGTTTGCGGCTGTTGGGGCGCATGCCGGAGATCGACGCGATGAACACGATGCTGGAGCCGTCGGCCATCCTCGGCATGGCGGCCCGGCAGGCGAGCATGTGGCTGCGCAGATTGATCGCCATCACCCGGTCCCACTCATCCGGGGTCTCGCCGTCCAGACCCAGTGGAGGGCCGCTGACGCCCACATTCAGCAGCAGCCCGTCCAGCCCGCCCAGCCACTCTGCGGCGCGGGCCGTCATGGCTTCGACCGCCAACGGGTCCGCCACGTCCGCGTCGATGGCGAGGGCGCGTCCGCCCTCCGCTGCAATCGCGTCCGCCGTCGCCCCGGCCGCCGGGCCGGATAAGTCCGCACAGGCGACCCTGGCGCCTTCCCGGGCATAAAGGACGGACGCCGCGCGGCCGTTGCCGATCGGCGGGTCGGGATCGTCGATGTCGCGCTGGCCGGCGCCCACGACCAGGATTCGCCGCCCGGCGAGCCTGCCGCGTCCGGGAGCCCGGCCGACCGACTCGTCGAAAAGCGACCGGCGGGCTTCCTCCGTCACGGAGTCTCCGCCCCGTCGAGCTTCAGGCGCAGAGTGACCACATTGAAACCGTCGCGCCGCTCATAGGAAAAACCGTCCATCGATTCGCGCACCAGCAGGACGCCGAGCCCGCCGACGGGCCGCTCCTCCACGCGCAGCGTCGTGTCGGCGTCCGGCGCTTCGGTGAACGGATCGAACGGGCGGCCGTTGTCGCGAATCTCCGCAATCACGGCGCCGTCGCGCACCGACAGCTCGACGGAGAGGGCCGCCTCGTCCAGCGCGTCGAACCCGTAGGAAATGGCGTTGGTGATCAGTTCGTCGAAACAGAGATTGAGCTTGAACACCGCGCCGGGCGGCAGGCCGTTCGCCCCGCCGAAGTCCTCCACGGCCTCCGCCAGGCGGGACAGCTCGCCAAGGTCGGCGGCAAGCGGCACTTCTACCTTCCCGGTCATCCTGCAAATGCTAACCGAAACCCGGCAGCCTCGCCATAGCGCAAACGAATAGCCGCCAGCCTACGGCATCCGGTCGAGAAGTTCCTTCATGCGCGCCAGCAGCTCGCCGTAGGCGGCGGCGGCCGCGTCCTGCGGCAGAAAGTGGATCTCCTCGCCGAGCTTGGCCATCAGCTTGACGACCGACTTGTCGGCAAGGACCTTGCCCACGCCTTCGGAAATGCGCTCCACCACCTCGTCCGGCGTGTCCGGGTGGACGCCCACCCAGCGCGGAACCCCGATGCCGACCGCCCCCAGCGCGCCGATCCAGGGCACATCGCCGATCTTCTCCTTGATCGCCGGCGTGTTGTCCCGCGCGCCGATATTGATGACCGGAGATGCCCGCCCGGCAAGCGAGAACACCGTCGAGGTGCTCACGGCCGCCATGTCGACCTGCCCCGCCATCAGCGCCTCCACGGCCTCGCCGGTGCCGGAATAGGTGTGCAGCGTGGCGGAGACGCCGAGCCTGTCGAGGCCGGTCGCGGCGGCAAGCAGAACCGCCGGCGTTCCCCCGATTCGCGGCGGGGCGGCCGAAGGCGCGCGGGCCGTCAGCGCGTCCCAGCTGTCGAAACCGGACTCCGGCAGGGCGACCAGGTGCGTCTTTATGGAGGAGATGAAGGCCGCGATTTTCACGTCTTCCGGGCTGAAGCCGGAGTCCGGGTCCCTGAGCGCCGCGATGGCCGGCGTCATGCTGCCCTGGAGGACGGTATATCCGTTGGACGGCCGGGAGAGCATGTAGCGCCAGCCGAGCCGGCCTTCCTCGCCGCCCCGGTTGCGCACATGCCAGGCCTGGCCGAACGCATCGATCGCCGCCGAAGACATGATGCGCGCCCAGCGGTCCGAGCCGCCGCCGGGACCGAAGGGCACCACCCATTCCACGGTGCGGGCGGGATAGCCGTCATCGGCCCGGACCGCCCCCGGCAGCATCGCCGCCGCAGCCGCGATACAAAGCAGCAGGGCTCTCAGGGGCACAAGCACCTCCGCCGGAAGCGGCTTTCCTGCTAGCACAAATTGTCGCACTTGGGCAAGGCCGACAAGCCTCCCGAACGCCTCTCAGGCCGCCGGCGCGAATCCGGCCGCATCCAGCGCCTCGGTCAGCGCCGCGCCGGACGCCCGGTCGAGGGCCGTGAGCGGCGGCCGGAGCGGAAGCCATTCGTCGTCGCCGGTGCTCCGGGCCACGATCGCCTTGAGCGCCGGGATCAGCGGCTGCGACTGGATCGCGAGGCGCCACGCGGACAGGCGTTCCTGCAGGGGACCGGCGTCCTCGCCCGCCTTTGCCGCCGCCAGCACCTCCGCGCAGAGCTGGATGGTGACGTTCGCCGTGGCGGAAATGCAGCCGGCGCCGCCCGCCTCCAGCACCGGCAGCAGGAATTGCTCCGAGCCGGCAAAGACGCCGAAGCCCGGGAAGCGCCGGCACATCGCCAGCATGTTGTCGAGGTCGCCGGAACTGTCCTTGATTCCGGCGACCGTGCCCGGATAGGCGGCCAGCAGGCCCTCGATCAGATCGTGCGAGATCGGCACGCCGGAATTGAAGGGGAAGTTGTAAAAATAGATCCGCAGGCGGGAATCCCCGACGCGCTGGATGACCTCCTCATAGGCGGCATGCAGGCCCGCATCCGACACGCCCTTGTAATAGAAGGGCGGCAGCATGACGACGCCGGCGGAGCCGACCTCGAGCGCCTTTCGGGTCAGGATCACCGTGTCGGCGATGGAGCAGGTCCCGGTGCCGGGCAGCAGGGTTTCGCCGGGTATGTCCGAGTCGCCGAGCGCGTCGAGCAGGCGGAGCTTCTCGTCCACGCCGAGCGAATTCGCCTCTCCCGTCGTGCCGAGCACCGCCAGCAGGTTGGCGCCCCGGTCCAGCATCCGGCGGCAATGGGCGGCGAACCGCTCGAAATCCGGCTCCAGCCCGGCGGTCATCGGCGTCAGGGTTGCGACGGCAACGCCCTGCGGTTCGCCTGCGCGCACTGTTTCGGTCATCGGCTTCCGGGCTCCTCAGGAATGGGCGGCGCGAATGAAATCGGCAATGTCCGGCAGAATCTCGTTCCGCCATCGCCTGCCGTTGAAGATGCCGTAATGGCCGACGCCGGGTTGCAGGCGGTGGCGGCGCCGCTCCGCCGGCACGTTGCGGCAAAGGGCGTGGGCCGCTTCCGTCTGCCCGACGCCGGAAATGTCGTCGAGTTCGCCTTCGACGGTCATCAGCGCCGTATCCCGGATCGCCGCCGGCTCCACCGGCCGGCCGCGGTGGGTGAACAGGCCGCGCGGAAGATGGTGCTCCCGGAAGACCCGCTCCACCGTGTCCAGGAAATACTCCGCCGGCATGTCCATGACGGCAAGATATTCGTCGTAGAAGCGGCGGTGCGCCTCGGCGCTCTCGCCGTCTCCGGCGACAAGATGCTCGAACATGCGCAGATGCGCGCCCACATGGCGGTCCAGATTCATGCCCATGAAGCCGGAGAGTTGCATGAAGCCCGGATAGACCCGCCGTCCGAATCCCGGATAAAGGGGAGGCACGGTCTGAATAAGCATCTGCTCGAACCAGCGCCGGCTGTGGGCCTTTGCGAATTGGTTGACCCTGGTGACGCCGACGCGGGTATCGACGGGACCGCCCATCAGGACAAGCGACCGGGGCCCGGGCTCGCCGGCGGCGGCAAGCAGCGCCGTCGCCGCAAGAACCGGCACGGACGGCTGGCAGACCGCGACGACATGCGCTTCCGGCCCGACATGGGCGAGAAACGCGAGGAGAGTGTCGATATAGTCGTCGAGCGTGAACGGGCCCCGGACGGCCGGCACCTGGCGGGCATCCTGCCAGTCGGTGATATAGACGTCGTGCTCCGCGAGCAGGCCGCGAACCGTGTCGCGAAGCAGGGTGGAGAAATGTCCGGAAAGGGGCGCCACAACCAGAACCGCCGGGTCTCCCGCCCGGTCGTCGCGCGCGAAATGCAGCAGGTCGCAGAAAGGCAGCGAAACCGCCACCTCCTCGCGGACGGCCGACCGGCGGCCGCCCGTTTCCACGTGGCGAATGCCGAATTCGGGCTTGCCGTGCCGGCGGCTCGTGCGCTCGAACATCTCGCAGAACGCGCCGAGCGCCCGCCCCGCAGGATGCCAGGAAACCGGCGACAGCGGATTCGCCGCCGCCTGCCGCCCCGCCTCCGCCATCACGCGGGCCGGCGCCCAGGCGATGCGCTGCATTTCGTGGAGCGCGTAAAGCATTGCGGCCGTTCCTGTTCCGGGCGGGATGCGCCCGGGAGCCAGCCGCCGGGCCGGCCTGCAGGACAGCGCCCCGGCCCAGGTTGGGGTGTTCCAATCCGGTGGCGCGGACCATAAGCCCCTTCGCCCTCATCGGCAATGTCGCGTTCCGGCGCGTCTGGATCTCCGGCTCGCTCTCCAACGTGCATCGCTGGCTGGAGGTTCTCGCGGTCGGCGTGTGGGTGTTCGACCTGACCGGCTCGGCGTTCGACGTGACGCTCATGTTCGTGCTGCGGTTTCTGCCGCTCATGCTGTTCGGGGCGCTGGCGGGCTCCCTGGCCGAGCGCTTCGACCGCCGGGCGCTGGTGATGGCGGGGCTGTGCGTCCTGGCCGCGTGTTCGACGACGCTGGGCGTTCTGGCGGCCCTGGACGAGCTGAAGCTCTGGCATGTCGCGCTGGGCGCGTTTGTGAACGGCATGGTGTGGTCCGGCGAAATGCCGCTCAGGCGCACCATGCTCGCGGACATTGCCGGGGACGGCCAGGTTGCCCAGGCGATGGGGTTCGACACCGCCACCAACAACGCAACCCGGATGCTCGGCCCCGTCGCGGGCGGGGCGCTGCTGGAGGGCATCGGCATTTCCGGGGCGTTCTTTGCCGGCACCGCGCTCAATATGCTCTCGCTGATGCTGATGGTGCGCGTGCGCGTCGACGGTTTCGCACGACCGGGCGCGGCGCCCGCCGGCGTGTTGACCGCCCTTCGGGACGGTTTCCGCTATGTTCGCACCAACCGGCCGCTGGTGGCCACGCTGGCCGTGACCGTCATCTTCAATGTCTGGGGGTTCCCGATGACCTCCATGGTGCCGGTGATCGGCAAGGAGGGCCTGGGCCTCTCGGCCTTCCCCGTCGGCGTGCTGCAGAGCGCCGAAGGGCTGGGGGCGCTGGTCGGCGCGCTCGGCATCGCCTGGTTCGTCCGCGCGGCCTGGTTCCGGCGCATCTATTTCCTCGGCGTCGCGTCCTACATGGCGGCCGCCATCGTGTTCGCGGCCTCGCCCTGGTTCCTGCTTTCTGGCACAATTCTGGTTGCGGCCGGCATCGGAGGCGCGTGTTTCTCGACCATGCAGTCGACCCTGACATATCTGGGCGCCAGTCCGGAAATGCGCAACCGCGCCATGGGCGTGCTGACCATCTGCATCGGCACCGCGCCCATCGGCTTCCTGCATCTCGGCCTGCTGGCGGAATGGCTGGGCGCCTACACGGCGGTCACCGTCATCGCCGTCGAGGGGCTGGCCATGCTGGCGCTGGTGCTGATTATCTGGCCGGAAGCCCGGCGATGACGTTCCGCCGGAGCATCGTTGCGGCCCTCGCCTGCCTCTGGAGCGTTGCCGCATCCGCCGGCGACCGGCTCACCGGCCTGCCATTGCCGCGCTATGCCGCGATCCGCGCGACGGAGGCCAATCTCCGGGTCGGGCCGAGCACGACCTATGCGGTGCGCTGGCAATTCCGCCGGCGGGGCCTGCCGGTGCGGATCGTCAAGGAGCATTTCGACTGGCGGCAGATCGAGGACCCTTCGGGAGAGATCGGCTGGATGAGCGCGCACCTGCTGTCGGACTGGCCGCGCGCCATCGTCACCGGGGCGAAACGGCCGTTGCGGCTGTTGCGGCGGTCGCCCGCGCCCGATGCCGGCGGGCTGGCCCGGCTGGAGCCCGGCGTGCTGCTCTCGGTGCTCGAACGCCGGGAAGGCTGGTGCGAAGTATCCGTCGAAGGCTATAGAGGCTGGCTCAGGAGCGACGAGGTCTGGGGCGCCTGCGGCGAACCGTAACCGGCGATGCGGCCGGGGCGCGAGGAAGGACGACGGCATGAGCGAAAACGAAACGATCCGGCGTGTGGCGTCCTGGGCGGCGGCAGCCCCCGGCCGGAACTGGCCGCCCGAGGTCATGGAAGCGGCGAGGGCCTGCCTGCTGGACACGCTGGGCGTCACGCTCGGCGCGCGCGGCGAGCCGGCGGGACGGGCGGTGCGCCGCGTCGTCGAGGGCTGGCGGGCCGAGGGCAGGGCGCGCATCGCGCTCGGCGGCACGACCTGCGCGGCCGGGGCGGCGCTCGTCAACGGCACCTTCGCCCACTGCCTCGACTATGACGACACCCATGTCGGCGCGACGGCGCATCTCTCCGCCCCGGTCTGGTCGGCCGCGCTGGCGGTGGGGCAGCAGACCGGCGCCGAGGGCCGGGAGATGATGGGCGCCTTCATTGCCGGCTTCGAAGCGGGCGCGCGCCTCGGCAACGGCATCGGCGGGGTGGCCAATCTGCGCGGCTGGCACTCCACCGGCATTTTCGGCGCGCTCGGCGCGGCGGTCGCCGCGGCCGTGCTGCTGCGGCTGGACGAGAACGGAATCGCGCGCGCGCTCGGCGCCGCCGCCACGCAGGCCGGCGGCCTGACCGGCTCCTTCGGCACCCATGCCAAGCCCTTCCATGCCGGCAAGGCGGCGATGAACGGCGTGCTGGCGGCGGAGCTAGCGGCCGCCGGCTTCGAGGCGTCCGAGACCCTGCTGGAAGCCGAAGGCGGGCTCGGCAGCGCGCTGGTGCAGGACGGCGCGGCGGGCATTGGCGAGGTGGATTTCGACGATGGCTGGGAGCTGCTGCGCAACACGGTCAAGCCCTATGCCGCCTGCCTGCTGACCCACCCGGTCATCGACGCCGCGCGGGCGCTGGCGGCCGACGCGGCCGGCCGCGAGCCCCGGCGCATCGAGCTTCGCGTCAATCCCGCCGCGATCCGCCGTGCCGGCAAGGCGGACCCGCAAACCCCGCTCGAAGGCAAGTTCAGCCTGGCCTTCTGCACGGCGCTCGGCCTTGCGGGGCGGGCGGCGGTGGAAGGCGACTTCACCGCCGGGACGCTGGCCGACCCGGACCTGCGCTCGGTGCTCGCCCGCGTCGAGCCGGTGGCCGAACCCGGCCGGGACACGCGCTCGGCGGCGCTGGAAGTCCGGTGGTTCGACGGAGCCACCGACCGGCGCGAAACGGCCATGGCGCGCGGCAATCCGGGCAACCCGCTCTCCCGCGCCGACCTGGAGGCCAAGTTCCGCTCCCTCGCCGATCCGGCGCTGGGCAAGGCGGCCGAAACGCTCAGCGCGCTCGCCTGGGACTTCGACGCCCCCGGCCGCGCCGGCGAACTCCACAACCTGCTCGCCGCTTAGGAGGCGCGTCCGTCCATGACCCTCTCCATCCGCCTTGCGCCCGAAGACAATGTGGTCGTCGCCCGCGTCGATGTCCTTTCCGGAACGGAGATACCCGGCGAGGGCGTCACCGCGCTCGATGTCGTGCCGGCCGGCCACAAGATCGCCACGCGGCCGATAGCCGTCGGCGAGCCGGTCCGCAAATACGACCAGATCATCGGCTTCGCCAGCGAGCCGGTGGAGGCCGGCGCGCATGTCCATGTCCACAACTGCGCGATGGGCGATTTCGAGCGCGACTACGCCATCGGGCGGGACATGAAGCCCGTCGATTTCGTGCCCGAAGGCAACCGGGCGAGCTTCCGGGGATATCTGCGTGCGAACGGCAGCGTCGGCACGCGGAACTATATCGGCGTGCTGACCAGCGTGAACTGCTCGGCCACCGCCGCGCGCTTCATCGCCGAGGCGGTGGAGGACCGCATCCTGGCGGACTACAGCCATGTGGACGGCGTCGTGGCGCTCACCCACTCCACCGGCTGCGGCATGGCCGGGGCGGGAGACGGCTACGAAAACCTCCAGCGCGTGCTCTGGGGCCATGCGCGCCACCCGAACTTCGCCGGCATCGTGCTGGTCGGGCTCGGCTGCGAGGTCAACCAGATCGACTTCCTGCTCGAAGCCTACGGGCTGGAGCGCGGCCCCTTCCTCCAGACCATGAACATCCAGGAGACCGGCGGCCTCCGGCGCACGGTGGAGCGGGGCCGCGACCTCATCCGCGACATGCTGCCGGAGGCGGACCGCGCGCGGCGCCGGCCGGTCGCGGCCTCGGAACTCACCGTTGCGCTGCAATGCGGCGGCTCGGACGGCTATTCCGGCATTACCGCGAACCCGGCGCTGGGCGCGGCCGTTGACATGCTGGTGCGCCATGGCGGCACCGGCGTACTGGCCGAGACGCCGGAAATCTACGGCGCGGAGCATCTGCTGACCCGCCGGGCCGTGGACGAGCGCACCGGCAGGAAGCTCATCGAGCGCATCCGCTGGTGGGAGGACTACACCGAGCGCAATGGTGGCGAGATGAACAACAACCCCTCTCCCGGCAACAAGGCGGGCGGCCTCACGACCATCCTGGAGAAGTCGCTGGGCGCGGCGGCCAAGGGCGGCACCACCAATCTCGCCGGGGTTTACCGCTATGGCGAGCCCATCGACCGCAAGGGCTTCGTGTTCATGGACAGCCCCGGCTACGACCCCTGCTCCATCACCGGGCAGGTGGCGTCAGGCGCGAACCTGGTCTGCTTCACCACCGGGCGCGGCTCGGTCTATGGCAACAAGCCGGTGCCCTCGATCAAGCTCGCCACCAACACCGAGATGTACCGCCGCCTCGAAGAGGACATGGACATCAATTGCGGCACGATTACCGACGGCGCGGCCAGCGTGGCCGAGGTCGGAAGCGAGATCTTCGACAAGTTCCTCGCCGTCGCCTCCGGCGAAGCCACCAAGTCCGAAGCCCAGGGCCTCGGCACGGCGGAGTTCATCCCCTGGCAGGTCGGCGCGGTGATGTGAAGGGCCGCGGGGGCGGTCGGTGCCGTCCCCCATCTGCGCAACGTCAGCTCGTCCGCGGGACAGTGCCCAGCCTCTCGGCCAGCCTATCTATCCAGCTTTTTGGCTTCGCCTTATCTTTATCCCCTGACACGTCCTTTTCGGCCTGGCCTTCCGACCCCGCGGGTACAGCCCCTTGCGCTTCAACCACAATCTCCAACAATTGCTGCGACTGCTCGGGCCGCAACAATAGATTATCCGCTCCCTTCTGCCCCAAACCGTCGCGCCAATCGTAAATTCCCTTCTTCTCCACCGCCTCAATATCCTGCAAGGCCCACGAAACCGGCAACGCCTCGGGAGCAATCCTTTGCAAATGCTTCGGGACTGGCCTCTCCGCAGCGTTGGTATTCATATAAGAATCCGCTAAATTCCCTCCCATCAACTTGACTATAATCTCCACCACCTCCCGCGGTGCAAAGTCGTCTCCCCTCCGGAAAAACTGAAACATATTCGACAATGCGGCCCCAAACTCCCCATAGTTACCTACTCGCGTTCCGCTCCGATAGGCATCGAATCTTTGCGCCATATCCTTTGCTGTCAAACGCTTGTTTCCGTCCTCTGAGCCGATCCCCTCCCTGCCGTTCAATTCCTCGGGTGCATCGAATGGCCTCAACGCCTCGTAAAAGCGTTCCGCAGACTGTCCTCCGGTAAGCAAATCGAAAAACACCGCTCCCAAGCCAAATAAATCCGACCGAACCGTTGGGACTTTATACAGGAATACCTTGGTCCGGGTTTCTTCGGGAAAAAGTTTCTTAAATTCCCCCGCATCGACATTCAACCAAACATCCCGGTAATCCTTCTTACTCTCCACCTTGATAACCCGATAGCCCGTCCCATAGCGATCCGCCGGGAAAACCACCACATCGTTGAGACCGATTGTGCTGCCTCTAAACTTCGGGTCCGATATCCGAACATACGCCCACCCCTCTCCACCGCTGACATTCCGATCCTCATACTCCGGGCCAGGGTTCTTACAACATCCGGAATGCCGCACGAGCCCATATGCTGCGTCATTGAAGTCTCGTTGCTCCGGTGAACGAAAATGCAGGCTCCCCGTTTGAATCGAGTCCCGGAGTACCGCCTCCGTTGTTCCCTTGTCCACTCCGCTCCCCACAAAACTGAAATCACCCAAAGCCACATAAAATTTTTTCAAGCTTGCATTAATGAATACATTACCAGGCTTGATATCGTGATGATAATTTCGCGTGGCATGAAGCATTTGTAGAGCGATTGACAACCCTTCCATTATTGGATATACGACAGCTAGACGCTGCGCAAATGGCAGGCTTTGCACCATATCATATCCGGTTACTATTTTTTCATACTCCAAAGGGGCCGGATCGTCAACAGGGCGGTTGTCTCTGTTAGATCCTATGTCCCTACCTGCAATCACGTTTTCGCCAAGGACAGGCGCTGCTCGATACTCTCCTGATGCCGAGACGGAATGTGTTTTGTCAGAATCGACACCTGTCTCCCTCCAAATTCTCCATTGGGCTTCCAGTAAATCTTCTAGTGTGAAGTTAAATAGCTCCATCACTATTGCATAATCCGAGAGATTATCTGCAGTACTTGAGTTCTTTTTGCGCTCGTATTCTTGCAAAAAACGAAACATATCAGAGTCGCGAAAGCGAGTAGTATCATATTCAGTTTGTACACATGTGATGGCATTCACGTTCACGCCTGCTTCGGATTCCAATACTTCCCGTATGCTGCGAGATATGTTTCTTTCGTTACCAAATCGTTTCGCAGATACATTTTGAAGTCGTTCGGACTGTCCAAGTATTGCCATAGCTTGGGCATGAACATCGTTTGGGGATTTGCTGGTGTTAATAGATTGAAAAATGTGCCCCATAAAGCTGGCAATTGATATTTCTCTAACATCGGTAATTTGATCGGCTTCGTGAGTCACAAGTTTATTGAATGATTCGGGTTCCACGCGAATGAGCCCGGTACGGGTCATCATCTGCCTATTGTAAAACACCTTTAAGGCGTACCGGGCGCCTGGTTGCGCACTACCGGCCCGAGGAGGGGGCGACCTTTCGTTGCCTGAGGTTTCGGAGGGTGTTCCTAGAAGTTCGCGCACCTGGTAAACTACGCCGAAGCTACCGTCTCCGAGCTTTTTCGGAGGGTCGTCGAGGAAAAAGGTGCGCTTGGTTACTTCGCCTAAGTCGCTGAATAAGGTAATCTGGAGACGACGGTTGGCAATGCCTACGTAATCGGGGCCATTCGGGGGTTCGTTACCGCCAGGAGACGCTACTGCAACAGGCGGAGGTTGGGGGGGGCCTCCCGCCGAGCCGTCAGGAGATGCTGTTGGACCATCGACAGATCCGGTTTCTATGGAGGGATGATCTGCCGGGTCGCTGGGAGGGGTCGTTGCTCCGCCCGGGGATTCCGTATTTGGGGAGGATTCTTGCGCCGGTTCGTTCTGTTCTTGGGCGGGAGGGTCGAAATAGAAATTGGTAAGAAGAAAGTACTCCGTTCCTCTGCCTGACCGGTAAATCGAGAGAGGAAGTCCCACCAACACGGGGGCATCGGGGTCATTTTCGCGGTTCGCGTCTTTGGGGTCCGCCTGCTCAATGGACCGGACAGTATCGAATTTGACCCGATAGCCGTCGATGTTTTTGGTTATCGGCCCCTTGGCCTCCCCGGCCTCCGAGGGTGGCGACGCGCTCTCTGACGACGGGAGCGTGAAGGTAAAGAGGCTTTGCGTCTTGGTATATACGATGCGGAACGATCCATCGGGGCTTGGATGGACAAGGGTGTGCCGTTTTCCGGAAATCAGGGTCTGCCGGACAGGATCGGGCCCGACATGAAAAGCTGTTGGGGAGTCGGCGGCAGGACCGGTGTTCCCGGCGGCCGGCACGTTGGCTTGGGTATTTTGGTCATTCGTCCGGTGCGAAGAGGGGGCGCCCGAGCGGCCTGCCGGAGTTCGGTAAATGTTGAACTGAGGGGCTAGCGAAAAGTTGACATTGACCAAGCCGAGTTGTCCGGTGAGGTCGGAAAATAGGTGGCTCAGGTGAATAGAGCGGTTCTGTTTTGCCATGATCCGTGAATTCCTTCGGTCTATGATTGGATCGGTGGGCGGAGGCGCTCCGAGACGCTGGCGGGCCGCTTCCTATTGCAGCCTCCGGCAAAGCGGCGCGCGCGCCTGGAGAAGGCTGGCTGGCCGGTGCCGGTTCGCATGCCGCAGGCCGGAAACGACGCCGCAGGCTCCGCCGGCCTGGCCGGTAGGTTCCACGCCCCACCAGGGTGCGAGGTTGCTCGCGTTCTAGCGCCAATACGGGCGAGATCGCCTTTGGCCTCTGTATTCTCGTTGCAGGCAACCGGCCGAATCCGATGCTCGCGCCTCGGCGTCGCAATAAGCCAGGGCGGTCCCGTTTCGTCGGTGAACGGCGGGAATCGCCGATGTCGCGCTATCGCCCGCATGATGCAACTTTCCAACGTCATGTAACCGCTCGAGTAGCTCCCGGCTGCCGTCATAGAATATATCATCACTAAAATACATGTAAATAAAAATATATTCTATTTATTTCAGCTTGCCGCGACACGAAACCTCACCGGCCAGCCAATTCAGAGTTCAAGCCCATGGTCGGTGGCCTGTCACGGATCGCAGCGCAGACCGTGACCCTGGTGAGAAATGCGGGATAGACTCCGAAAAGCTTGGGAAAGGAGCATGAGATGACGCTACGCACCCTCCTGCCCCGCTTGGCCGCCGCCGTGGAGGCGGGGGACGGGCGGGCGCTGGCCGCCTGCTTTACCGAGGACGGCATCTACCACGACACCTTCTACGGCGCGTTCGAGGGCCGGGACGCCATTGCGGACATGCTGGAGAACCGGTTCTGGCGCGATGCGGACGATTTCCGCTGGCGCTTCGAGGACATCTGCGAAGCGGGCGACATCGGCTATGCCTCCTGGCTGTTCGGCTACCGGTCGCGCCTTGAGGATGCGGCGGGGCGCCGGGTGGTCGTCGAGGGCATGTCGCGCTTCCGCCTCCGGAGCGGGCTGATCGCGCGCTATGACGAGATGCTCGACATTGCGATCGCGCTCGGCCAGCTCGGTTTCGCGCCGGAGCGCGTGGCCCGCATCGCCGCCCGCCACGCCCGCGCCTACCAGGACCGGGCGCGGCGCACCGGCCATTGGGACTGAAGCGCCGTCGGGGGGCGGCCGGCGGCTACACGCCGAGCCAGCGTTCGAGATCGGCGCGGCCGGCGGTCAGGTCCCCGCTGCTGCCGGTCCACACGATGCGGCCCTTCTCGACGATATAGTGGCGGTCGGCGAGGCGGGCGAGATCCGCCACATTCCGGTCGATGACGAGGATCGCCTGCCCTTCCTCCTTCAGGCTGGCGAGGCACTCCCAGATGCGCCGTCGGACCAGCGGCGCCAGCCCCTCGGTCGCTTCGTCCAGCACCAGCAGCTTCGGGTTGGTCATCAGCGCGCGGCCGATCGCCAACATCTGCTGCTCGCCCCCCGAAAGCAGGTTGCCCATATTGCGCCGGCGCGCCTCCAGCTCCGGGAACATCCCGAAGATGCGCGAGGCCGTCCACGGGTTGGCGCGCCCGCCGCGGTTGGCGGCCGCCGCGACCAGGTTCTCCTCCGCCGTCAGGTTGGGGAACACCTGCCGGCCCTCGGGCACAAGCCCCAGGCCGAGGCGGCCGATGCGATGGGAGGGCATGGCGCGCAGCTCGCGGCCCTCGAACAGGATCGCGCCCGCCGCACACGGCACGATGCCGAACAGCGAGTTCACGGTGGTCGTCTTGCCCATGCCGTTGCGGCCCATGAAGCCCACCGCCTCGCCCTCGCCGACCTCCAGCGAAATGCCGAACAGCGCCTGGCTGCGCCCGTAGAATGTCTCCAGTCCCTCGATCCGCAGCATGTCAGGCCGCCTCGTCGCCGAGATAGGCGCGGCGCACGGCCTCGTCGGCGCGCACGGCCTCGGGGGCCCCCGACGCCGCAATGCGCCCGCTGACCAGCACGCTGATCCGGTCGGCAAGCGCGAACACGACATCCATGTCATGCTCGACCAGCAGCATGGTCTTCTCGCCCTTCAGGCCTTCGAGGATGCCGGTCATGCGCCGGCTCTCGTCGGCGCTCATGCCGGCCATCGGCTCGTCCAGCAGCAGCAGTTCCGGCTCCGCCGCAAGCGTCATGGCGATTTCCAGCTGGCGGTGCTCGCCATGGCTGACGGCGCCCGCCCGCTCTTCGGCCACCTCGGAGAGGCCCACCCGCTCAAGCGCCGCCATTGCCGGCCGGATGAGCGCCGGGTCGTTCCTCGCCGGGCGCCAGAAGCGGAAGCTCCGCCCGTCCCGCGCGAGCACCGCCAGCATCACATTGTCCACCACCCGCATGCCGGGCACGACGCTGGTGATCTGGAACGAGCGCGCAAAACCGAGCATCGCCCTTGCATGAGCCGGGCGGCGGGCAATGTCGCGCCCGTCGAACAGCACGCGGCCCCGGTCCGGCCGCAACTCCCCGGCAAGCAGGGAGATCAGGGTCGTCTTGCCGGCCCCGTTCGGCCCGATCACGGCATGGACCTCGCCGCGGCGCACCTCCATCGACACGCCGTCGACGGCGGCGACGCCGCCGAAGCTCTTCTGCAGGTCCTCGACCCGGAGCAGCGGTTGGTCAGCCACGGCGCCCCTCCAGCAGCCCCGCGAGCCCGCCGCGCGCGAACAGCACGACCAGGATGAGCAACAGGCCGAAGGGAAGCTGCCAGTAGATGGTCCAGCCGGACAGCAGCTCCTCCAGCAGCAGGAAGGCGGCCGCGCCCATCAGCGGCCCGAACAGCGCGCCCGTCCCGCCCAGCACCACCATGAAGATCAGCTCGCCCGAGCGCGTCCAGTCCATCATCTCGGGGCTGATGAAATTGGTGAAATTGCCGAGCATGGCGCCGCTGAGGCCGCAGAGCGCGCCGGCCAGCACATAGGCGGCGAGGCGATGGCGGTAGAACGCGAAGCCGAGCGCGGCCATCCGGCGTTCATTGCCCCGGGCGCCCTCGATCACCATGCCGAAGCGCGACCGCACGAGCCGGTGCACCAGGTAGAGCGTGCCGAGCAGGACCGCGAAACACGCATAGTAGAGGGTGAGGCTGCCCTCCAGATCGACCAGCGGGAACTCCGAGCGGATGTCGATCACCAGCCCGTCGTCGCCGCCATATTCCTCGATGCTGACGACGGCGAAGAACACCATCTGCGCGAACGCCATCGTGATCATGATGAAATAGACGCCGCGCGTGCGCAGCGCGATGGCGCCGGTGGCGAGCGCGAACAGGGCAGAGAGTGCGACGGCGAGCAGGATATGCAGCCAGCCGTCATATATTTCGTAATAGGCCGGGATGCCGACCGCGTAGGCGCCGATGCCGATATAGGCCGCATGGCCGAAGCTGATCATGCCGCCATGGCCGAGGATGAGGTTGAGCGAGGTGGCGGCCGCGGCGAGGCAGACGAGGCGCGTCAGGATATCGACATAGAAGGGCTGGCCGGCGGCGAGCGCCAGCGGCGGTCCGACGGCAAGCGCGGCCAGCAGCGCCCAGCCGACCGCCCGGCTCATCGCGCCTTCGGCGGGAAGAGGCCCTGCGGACGGAACGCCAGCACGGCCGCCATCAGGATGTAGATCAGCATCGCCGAGAGCGCCGGCGCGGAGGTCTCGGCGGCCTGGACGTCGATGACCAGCTTGAGGCCCATGTCGAGGAAGGACCGGCCCATCGTGTCGATCAGCCCGATCAGCAGCGCCGCGACGAACGCGCCGCGGATCGACCCGATGCCGCCCACGATGACGACGACGAAGGCCGTGATGATGATCTCGTTGCCCATGCCGATGGAGGCTTCGGTAATGGGCGCGATCATCATGCCGGCGAGCCCCGCCATGACGGCGCCGAGCGCGAACACCAGCGTGAACAGGAGGCCGATGTCGATGCCGAGCGCGCCGGCCATGGCCGGGTTGGAGGCGCCGGCGCGGATGCGCATGCCGAGCTTCGTCTTCACCACCAGCACATAGAGCCCGGCGGCCACGGCGAGCCCGGCCCCGATTATCAGCAGCCGGTAGGTCGGGAACACCAGCCCGCCCGGCAGGTGCTGCTGTCCGTCCGCCCAGGCCGGCAGGCGGATCGCCATGCCCTCAGGCCCCCAGAGGATCTGCACCAGCGTATCGAAGCAGAGGATCAGCCCGAAGGTCGCCAGCACATGGTCCAGGTGATCGCGGCGGTAGAGGCGGCGCACCACGAGAAGCTCGACCGCAGCCCCGACCAGCGCCGTGGCCGGCAATGCCAGCGCCACCGCCAGCAGGAACGAGCCCGTCGCATCCGTCAGCGTGGCGCAGAAATAGGCGCCCACCATGTAGAGCGAGCCATGCGCCAGATTGACGAAGTCCATGATGCCGAAAATGAGCGTCAGCCCGGAGGCCAGCAGGAACAGCAGCACTCCGAGCTGAAGCCCGTTCAGCAATTGCGCGGCGACGAGACCCGCATCCATGGGCGGGCCGTTCCCTCCGCTACATCTTGCACTCGGCGGCGTACACGTCCTGGTGGTCCTTCAGCACCGTATCGACCACCGTCGTCGTCCACACGCCGTCAGCGTCCTCGACCACCTGCCGCAGGTAGAAGTTCTGGATCGGGAAGTGGTTGTTGCCGTAGCGGAACGGCCCGCGCACGGAGGGGAAGTCGGCCTTCATCATGGCCGCGCGCATGCCGTCCATGTCGTCCATGTTCCCGCCGACGGCCTCGACCGCGCTCTTGATGAGGAAGATCGTGTCGTAGGACTGCGCGGCGTAGAAGGACGGATAGCGCCCGTAGGCCTCCTTGAAGCCGGAGACGAACTTCCTGTTCTGCGGCGTGTCGAGATCGGGGCCCCAGAACTGCGTGTTGAGCGAGCCGAGCACGCCCGACATGCCGGCCTTCTGGAGGTTCGGCAGCGCAATCGAGTCGACGGTGAACACCGTGTAGAGCGCGATTTCGCCCTGCAGGCCGGCCTGCTGATACTGCTTGATGAAGGCGCCGCCGGCCTTGCCCGGATAGAACACGAAGATGCCGTCCGCGCCGGAGGCCTTGGCCTTGGCGAGCTCGGCGGAGAAGTCGAGCTGGGCGTCCTTGCCCCACTTGGTCATGTCCTTGCCGAGGATCTCGCCCTTGAAGGTGCGCTCGACGCCGGAGACCATGTTCTTGCCGGCGGCGTAGTTGGGCGCCATCACATAGAGCGACTTGACGCCGCGCTGGTTCAGCACCTCGCCCATCGCCATCGGCGTCTGGTCGTTCTGCCAGGAGGTGGAGAAGAAGTTCTCGTGGCAGAGCTTGCCGGCGATCTGCGAGGGGCCGGCATTGGAGCTGATGAGGAATTTGCCGCCGTCGAGCGCCGATTTGCGCGAGGCGAGCAGCACATGCGACCAGATGAACCCGGCGACGAAATGCACATCGTCCTGCTTCACCAGCTTGTCGGTCTTCTGCTTGCCGATCTCCGGCTTGAAGCCGTCATCCTCGATGATGAGCTCGACCTCCAGGCCGCCCATCATGCCGCCGATGTCCTTCATGGCGAGATTGACGGCATCGACCATGTCGCGCCCGATGACGCCCGCAGGCGTGGTGACGGTGGTGACGAAGCCGATCTTCACCTTGTCGGCGCCGAAAGACGGTGACGCAAGCAGCGCGGCGGCAGCCGCCAGCGCAAGCGCGGTTTTCTTCATGTCGTGAAACCTCCCCGGTTTGGCGGCAGACCGCCGGACTGCCGTAATCTACCGCCTTTCCCCCCCGGACGGAAACCGCCGGGGATGTAATACCAACGGCCTCGATTTGGGATTCATGTCTTCTTGTCGTCATGCCCGGACTTGTTCCGGGCATCCACTTCCACCGCTTCTGCTGCACGGCCGCTTGGATGCCCGGAACAAGTCCGGGCATGACGCGGAGTGGGTCGGGATGCCGGGCGCCAATCCGAGTCCCGATCCGGCGGGACCCTTCGGAACGCCGTTGAATCCAAGCCATGCGCCCTGTCCGCAAAATCTAAACCGGACAGCAGTGGACTTGTTCCGGGTATCCATGCGGCCGTCCGGGGTAAGCGGCGAAAGTGGATGCCCGGAACAAGTCCGGGCATGACGGAAGAGCCTGTCCTGAGCCTGTCGAAGGAGGACGATCGGGCGGCAAGCGTCGAATCCGTCATGGGTTCCAGTCAACGACCGTTGGTATTCCGCGCTGTTCAACGCGGATACCGGCTCAAACACGATGTGTGAATCCAGTAGCTCTCAGAGAGGGGGAGGGAGGAAATTGGCGGCCCGTTCAGAACCGCATTTGGAGGCCGAGTCTCAGCGTGTGCCCGGGTTCGGCCGCGCCGCTCTCGACGCGCTCGCCCGCGATCTCGGCGCCGAGAGCCATGCGCGGCGCCTCGAACCGGGCGCCGAGCCGCAGCCGGCGGCTGTCCCCGCCGGAGAGCCCGATCTCCGCGAACGGCGTCAGCAGTCCGTGCGGGGCCAGCCCGAAGCCCCAGCCGGCGCGCGCGTCAACCGCGCCCGCTTCGCCGTCCCGGGTTCCGGCCGGCCGCGGCAACTCATCCTTCCACAGCGCCTCCGCCCCGCCCGTGCCGGCGCCCCAGCGCGGGTTCAGCGCGAGCGACAGACCCCGCCCGTGCGCCCCGGGGCCGACCCGCGCCGTCACGCTCGCGCCGCTCTCGCGCGCGCCCTCTTCCGAGTGCACCGCCAGCCAGCGCCCGCGCGCCTCCAGGTGCAGACGCGGCGCCGTGTAGCGCAGCCCGCCCGTCGCCTCGAGCCCGGTCCCGGCAAGGCCGTCGCCGCCGTCGCGGCGGCCCGCCGCCTCGACGAAGGGCGTGAACGCCGTCTCCCCGTCCAGCGCGAAGCGCCGCGAGGCCTCCAGACCCAGACGCGCCCGCCAGACGTCCGCCGTCAGCCCGTCCGCGTGGCCCGGACCGTCCCCGGTCTCCATGCGCACGAGGCTGGCATCCCCCCGCGCCGCCAGGCGGGTCTCCGCAAGCCGGGGAAACTCGTGGCGCAGCCCCACCGATCCCATCCGCATGGAGAGGCGGCTCGTCCCGGGCGCGCGCCCATTCAGGCTGCGCCGCGCCTCGCCCCGGCCCGCGCCCAGCACGCCGGACAGCTCCAGGCCGCCCGGCAGGGTCCAGCGCCCGTAGGGGTAGAGCGCCGTCAGCGCCGTCTCCGAACGGCCCCGCCCCGGCGCGCCCCCGTCGTCGAAGCCGTAGTCCGCCTCGCCCGTCCCGCGGCTCACCGCCAGGCCCGCCACCCACGGCCCGGCCCGCGCATCCACGCCGAGCCAGCCCGTCCGCAGCCGGCCCTCGTAGCGCGTCCCCGGCTCCGGGCGGCCCGCGAAGCGCCCGTAATCGCCCCGGCCCCATACGGACCATAGCGGCGACGACGGCGCCCCGGACCCCTCCGGCGCGCCCAGCGTCAGCGAAAAGGCGCTCCCGTACAGGAGTTCTCCGGCCTCCACGCTCCGGCTCCCGGCGGCGGAGGCGCAGCCCTCGCGGTCCCCGGCGAAGCCGGCCCGGCCGCCGGACCCGGCCGCCAGACACGTCCGCTCCCCGTCGGCGAGGCCCGCCGCGGGGGGCGCGGCGAGCGTCACCGTTTCGCCCGCCAGCGTCAGCCCGCTCGACGGAACCGGGGCCGTCACTCGCGGGCCGATGTTGTCGAGTACGCTCGTCAGCGTGTGATGGCCTATCGCCGCCAACCCGTTCGCCGCCGACCCGCTCGGCGACACCAACGGATCCTCCGCAATGTCCTCGTATGTACCGCGGATGTTCGGCAGGCCCCTGCCCCGCGACGGATACGGCCCGCCGTCCGGCGGGGGCGGGCCGTGGGTCACCCGCCAGATTTCGATAAGGGGCGCGACGTTGCCGGCGAGGTCCTGGATACAGGGGGGCTCACCAGGATCGAAGCAGCTGGCCGACATGTACTCGAACTCCATATGGTCGGTTTCAGCCACCGCCGAGGGCAGGGTCAGGACGACCGTCTTGCCGTCCACCCTGGTGCCGGTGGGGACCCACTTAACGAGCGGCACGGTGGTCCTAAAATAAAGACGGAACCTGTTCGCCGCCGGGGACGGGGACGATTTAAGGAGGCTGTTGAAGGTGATCGTCAGCGTCGCCCCCTGCACCGTCGCGGCAAGCGGCCATGGAGTCCGGGTGTTCTGCGAGCCCGGGGTGATCTGCGAGCCCGGGCCGCTCGGCGTCCCGCCGCCGCCCCCGCCGCAGGCGCCGAGGGCCAGGATGGCGGCGAGCGCGCATGGAACCGCCCGCCATCCGAGGGCAAGCCGGAAACGGGAAGGGGGAAGGAAACGGCGCTCAGACGAGCCGGGGGCCGGCCTCGATGATGCGGAGCGCGGCGCGGTCATGCCCGCGCGGACGCACCGGGGCGCTCTGGCGCTCTCATAATTCTGAACTTCATGCTAAACATGTCCAATGGCTTATTGCCCGGTTTTCCACCGGCAAACCTTCGAGAAATTCGTCTATCGATTCGCTGGTGGCCTCCGGCAAGAACACTCCCGTATGCACACATCTCGCGTCGGCCTGCATCCGGCGCGCCCGCAGGTCCGGCTACGCCCCGCTCCGCGCGCCTCCTTCGACAGGTTCAGGACCATCCCTCGATACGCGGCTGGCGCCGCTACTCGGGATGAGGGGGGAAACGGGCGTACAGGGGGCGTCCGCTTCGAAGGTTTGCAACATCGTCCCCCTCCCGATCGCCATATTCGTCCACAAGACGGTTCTTCAGATGAACACGATACCAAAAAGGGGATGTTATACCCATCATAAAAGGTGTTTTACCTGCAAATCCTGGAAAATTGAAGGTGTCGGGAGGCCGGCGGGAAAGGAGGCGAAGCCGGCGGAAGCAGCGAAAACGCCGCCCGGGCCAGCCGGACATCATGCCAACGGCCCCGATTCGGGACTTCCCTCCCCGCTTGCAGGGCTAGCGTATGCACACATCTCGCGTCGGCCTGCATCCGGTGCGCCCGGAGGTCCGGCTACGTCCCGCTCCCCGCGCCTCCGTCGACAGGCTCAGGACCGTCCCTCGATACGCGGCTGGACTGCCGGGGTCCGGCAAGATATATATCATTGCCATATCTCGTCATGGAGCTTCCGATGACCGCAACCGCCAAACTCTTCTGGTCGGGCCGTTCGCAGGCCGTCCGGCTGCCGAAGGAGTTCCGGATGGAAGGCGCCGAAGTCCGCATCCGCCGGCAGGGCGCCGCAGTAATCCTCGAACCCGTCGCATCGGACTGGGACTGGCTCGACGATATTGCGGGCCGGTTCTCGGAGGATTTCTTCGCCGCGGGCCGCAACCAGCCGGCGCTTCCGCCGCGGTCGCGACTCGGCAGCGCCTTCCGCTGATGCGCTACTTGTTCGACACCAACGCCTGCATCGCCCTGCTCAACGACGCCTCGCCGCCGCTGCAGGCGCGCCTGCGCCGCCTCGCTCCCGCAGATATCGGCCTGCCCGCGCCGGTTGCATACGAACTTTACTACGGCGCCTACAAGAGCCGGTACGCCGACCGCAATCTCGAATTGCTCGACCGGCTGGCGTTCGAGATCGTGCCGTTCGACGCTGGCGATGCGCGCGTGGCCGGCGCGGTGCGCAGCGAACTCGAAGCCGCAGGAACGCCGATCGACCCGTACGACCTGATGATCGCCGGCCAGGCCCGCGCCCGGAACCTGGTCCTCGTCACTGCCAACAGCCGGGAGTTCGAGCGCGTCGAGGGGCTGCTTTGCGAAGACTGGACACTTCCATGATCCCGCAACCGGGAAGGGGAATTACGGCGGCCTTCGCGGCGGGCCGTCAGCCGGAGTAGCGCTCCTCGACATGGCGGAGGAAGGCGCCGGTGTCGAGCGGACGGCCTGTCGCCTGTTTGACGAGACCATCCGAGGACGCATCGAGGCAGCCCCTGCTGTGGACATTTTCCCTGAGCCAGCCGACCAGCGGGCGGAAATTGCCGCGCTCGATCTCCCGGTCGAGATCGGGCAGCGCCGCGCGCATGGCTTCGGCGAGCTGCGCCGCCATCAGCGCGCCGAGCGTGTAGGTGGGGAAATAGCCGAAGGACCCGCCCGACCAGTGGATGTCCTGCATGCAGCCTTCGCGCGGGCCCGGCGGGCGGATGCCGAGCAGGGCCTCGACCGCATCGTCGAAGGCGTCCGGCAGGTCCGCCGGGTCGAGCGCGCCCGAGATCAGGGCGGTTTCGCAGCGGTGGCGGACCGCGATATGCAGGGGATAGCTGACCTCGTCGGCTTCGACCCGGATCAGGTCCGGCTCGACATGGGTCAGCACGCCGTAGAGCCTCCCCGGCTCCCACGCGCCCTCCGGGCCGAACTCCTCTTCCAGCAGGCGCGCATAGTGGACGGCGAAGGCCCGCGAACGGCAGGCCTGCATCTCGATGGACAGCGACTGGCTCTCATGCGCCGTCATGCCCCGGTTCCGGCCGACCGGCTGGCGGCGCCAGTCCTCCGGCAGTCCGCGCGTATAGAGCGCGTGCCCACTCTCGTGCAGAACCCCCATCAGGGCCTCGCCCGGCGGCCCCGACCAGCGGGTGGTGATGCGCACATCATCCTGCTCGCCCGTGGAGAACGGGTGCGCGGACTCGTCGAGCCTTACATGCCGCTCTTCCAGCCCCAGCATGGCCATCATCCGCCGGGCGATTCTCTCGAGGCCCTCCCGCGGCCCCTCCGGCCCCGGCGGTTTCGGACCGCCCCGCACCCTGTCGATCACGCCCGGCAGGACCGCTTCCAGTTCCCCGAACATGGCCGCGACCTCCGCATTGCGCCGGCCCGGATCGTAGATGTCGAGCAGCGCATCGTAGGGCGCAAGGCCCCGCGCCTCGCCCTTGATCTGCGCGTCCTCCCGGGTCCGTTCCACAACGTCGCGGAGCGCCGGCAGGAACGCGGCGAAATCGCCTTCGGGGCGCGCCGCATGCCACACCGCCTGCGCCCTCGAGACGGCCCGCGCCTTCGCTTCCACCAGCTCTGAAGGCACGGCGCTGGCGGCGGTGTGCAGGCGGCGCATTTCCCTGAGATTGGCCGCCTGCCAGGGCTCGTCCGCCTCCGCAGCCGCCAGCGCCTCGGCGGCCTCCGGCGCGGTCAGCAGCTCATGCGCGAGCCCGCCGAGAGTGGCCAGCTGGTGTCCCCGCGAGGCCTCGCCCCCCGGCGGCCCGTAGGTCAGCGAATACCAGCGCACCGTCCGCGCCGCCGCATTCAGGTCGCCGATGCGCGCAAAGCGGCGCTCCAGCCGCTCGTAGCTCCCGTTGCCCATCCAATGTTCCCCCCGGCGCATGCCCTTTTCCGGACTGGACCCCGGCACCGTAGCCGGTCCATGCTCCGAAGTCGCGCCATGTGAGAGAGGAACCGCGCCCCATGCCGATCATCGCCGCCGGGAAACTGGAAGACACCATCCGCCGCCTGCTGGCCGCCTGCGGCACGCCCGATGACGAGGCGGAAACCGTCGCGCGCCATGTGGTGGACGCCAATCTGTGCGGCCATGACAGCCACGGCGCGATCCAGATCCCGATCTATATCGACCGGGTGGAAAAGGGCCATATCATCCCCGGCGCGCCCTTCGAGATCGTCCGCGAGAGCCCGACGACCACGGTGGTGGACGGCCATTGGGGCTTCGGCTACGCCATTGCCGAGCGGGCGCTCAAGCTCACCATGGAAAAGGCCGAAGCGCAGAACGTCGCCGCCTGCACGATTTTCCGCCAGAGCCATGTCGGGCGCCTCGGCGCCTACCCGACCATGGCGGCAAAGGCCGGCTTCATCGCCATGATGACCGCCGATTCCGGCCGCTCGGCCAAGAGCGTGGCGCCGTTCGGCGGCGCGGAAGCGCGGCTCGGGACCAATCCGATAGCCATGGCGGTGCCGTCTGCGCGCGGCGAGCCGGTGCTGATCGACATGGCGACCTCGGCCGTCGCCGCCGGCAAGATCAAGCTTGCCCAGGCGCGCGGCAAGCCGATTCCGGAAGGCTGGATCGTGCGCTCTGACGGCGGGGCCTCCACCGACCCCAACGACTTCGGCAAGGGCGCGGTGCTGCTGCCGCTCGGCGGCAGCGAAGGGCACAAGGGCTACGGCCTCTCCGCGATGGTCGAAATCCTCTCAGGGCTCCTGACCGGGCTCGGCTTCGGCGTCGAGCCGACGGGGCGGCACAATGACGGCTGTTTCCTCGCGCTCTTCAAGGCCGCCGCCTTCCGCGACCCGGACGAGTTCGGGCGCGAGGTGGACGAGTTCGTCGATTATCTCAAGGGCACGCGGACCGCCGCCGGCGTCGAGGAAGTGCTCGCGCCCGGCGAGATCGAACGGCGCACCGCCGCAACGCGCCGGGCGGACGGCATCGACATCGAGGACGCCACCTGGAGCCAGTTCAGGGCATTGGGCGAGAAATACGGCGTGGCGGTGGACTGAGGCCCGGCTATTCCCATTCGATGGTGCCGGGGGGCTTCGAGGTCACGTCGTAAACGACGCGGTTGATGCCCGGCACTTCGTTGACGATCCGGACCGCGACCCGGCCGAGAAAGCCCGCGTCGAAGGGGTAGAAGTCCGCCGTCATGCCGTCGGAGGAGGTGACGGCGCGGAGCGCGCAGGCCTGCTCATACGTGCGGTCGTCGCCCATCACGCCCACCGTGCGCACCGGCAGCAGCACCGCGAAGGCCTGCCAGATGTCGTCATAGAGCCCCGCCCGCCGGATCTCCTCCAGGAAGATGGCGTCGGCCCGCCGGAGCGCCTCCAGCTTGTCCGGCTCCACCGCGCCCGGCATCCGGATCGCCAGCCCCGGGCCCGGAAAGGGATGGCGCCCGACAAACCGGTCCGGCAGGCCGAGTTCCCGGCCGAGCGCGCGGACCTCGTCCTTGAACAGCATCCTGAGCGGCTCGACGAGCCCGAGCCCCATGCGCTCCGGCAGGCCGCCGACATTGTGGTGCGACTTGATCGTGACCGACGGGCCGCCGTCGAACGCGACCGACTCGATGACGTCCGGGTAGAGCGTTCCCTGGGCGAGAAAGTCCGCCCCGCCGAGCTTCGCCGCCTCCGCCTCGAACAGCTCGACGAAGGCCGCGCCGATGATCTTGCGCTTGCTCTCCGGGTCCTCGACGCCGGCCAGCCGCTCGAGGAAGAGCGGTCCCGCATCGGCATGCACGAGCGGGATGTTGAAATGGCTGCGGAACAGGCCCACCACCTCATCCGCCTCGCCCGCCCGCATCAGGCCGGTATCCACGAAGATGCAGTGCAGCCGGTCCCCGACCGCCTCATGCAGCAGCAGCGCGGCAACGGTGCTGTCCACGCCGCCGGAAAGCCCGCAGACGACCCGTCCGCCGCCGACCTCCGCCCGGATCCGGGCGACAGCCGTTTCCCGGAAGGCCGCCATCGACCAGTCGGCCTTGGCCCCGGCGATCCGGCGCACGAAGTTGCGGATCAGCCCGGCGCCATCGGGCGTATGCACGACCTCGGGGTGGAACTGCACGCCGTAGAGCCGCCGGTCCTCGTTTGCGATGGCGGCATAGGGCGCGGCTTCGCTGCGCGCGGCGATCCGGAACCCCTCGGGCAGCGTCTCGACCCGGTCGCCGTGGCTCATCCAGACCGGGTAGCGCCCGCCCGGCTCCCAGACGCCCTCGAACAGCGCGCTCTCCGCGACCGCCTCCACCGTTGCGCGCCCGAACTCCCGGTGGTCGGCGGACCGGACATGGGCGCCCATCTGCGCCGCCATGACCTGCTGCCCGTAGCAGATGCCCAGCACCGGCGCGCCGGCCTCGAACAGCGCCGGATCGGCGGACGGCGCCGAGGATGAGAGCACCGAGGCCGGCCCGCCGGAAAGAATGACCGCTATCGGCGCGAAGTCCGCGACGAAGGCCCCGTCCACCCTGTTGAAGGGATGAACCTCGGAATAGACCCCGGCCTCGCGAACCCGGCGGGCGATGAGCTGCGTAACCTGACTGCCGAAATCGACGATCAGGACCCTTTCGCTCACCGGCGGTCCTCCAGGCGCGCAGATACGGTGCGGGCCAGCAGCTTGATCTCGTTGCGCAGGTCTTCGACCAGTTCGTTGCGCCCGGCGCGCACCTCGTCGCGCATCTGCGAGAGCAGCGAATCCAGGCTTGCGATATGCCGGCGGGTGGTTTCGTCGAGCCCGCCGCGCTGCCCGCTTTCGAGCATCCGGCGCAGCAGCGTCTGCGTCTCGATCTGCTCCTCGGCGAGCCGGGCATGGGCGGCCTGGCTGGTGCGCAACTGCTCGGCAAGGCCCGCCAGCGTCTCGGACAGGGACTCGATATTGCGGTTCACCGAATGGCGGCCCTCTTCCGCCCGGCCGACGATGCGGCGCAGGTCCTCGAGGTTCTCGGCCGTCGTCTCCAGCAGCGCCTGGATGTAGGTCGGCACCGAATGGTCGCCGTCGGCGAAGCCCGCGCCGCTGGAGCCGAGGCGGGTGAGCGAGGACAGCCACTCCTCCAGCTCGTTCACGAACCGGCTCGACGCCTGCGACGCCTGGAGGTCCAGGAAACCCAGCACCAGCGCGCCGGAAAGCCCGAACAGCGAGGAGCTGAAGGCCGTGCCCATGCCCGCGAGCGGCGCATCGAGGCCGGTCTTCAACTCTTCGAAGACGCCGGTGAGGCTGCCCGCGGCGATCTCCAGCCCGCCGATGACGTCGCCTATGGCGGAGACCGTCTGGATCAGGCCCCAGAATGTGCCGATGAGGCCGAGAAAGATGAGCAGGCCGGCCAGATAGCGCGCCGTTTCGCTCGCTTCCTCCACGCGCGACGCGACGCCGTCGAGGATCGAACGCATCGAGACGGCGGAAAACCGGACCGGGGCCTCGGCCGAAAAGGCCGTCGCCAGGGTCGCCAGCAGGCGCGGGCGCGCCGGCGCCGGAGCGCCCGGACCGGGCGCCGGCCCCTGATTCGACTCGATCCAGGCGATCTCCCGGAACAGCCGCAGCACATGGCGGAAATTGTAGGCGATGCCGATCAGGAGGATGCCCAGGATCAGCCCGTTCAGCGCCGGATTGGCCATGAAGGCGTCCGCAATGGGGCCGAACAGAAGCGCCGACGCTGCGGCGAGCACCGCAACGAATACGGCCATCCGCACCAGATACTGGGTCGGACGGGTCATGGTTCCCGGCCGGTCCCTGCCGGGCGTCCGGCGGCTTCGGCCCGCGCGCTCAACTTCGCTTGACCAGGACGATATCGACGCGACCGGCCGGCTCTTCGCCGGCGCCTGCTGCGCGCGCCGTTATACGGGTGTCCGGCACGCCGGCGGCGATCAGCAGGCCGCGGACCTCCATGGCGCGCGACAGCGCCCTGCGCCGGGCGTCGGCGCCGTTTCCCTCCCCGGCGCCGGAATAGGCCCGAATCACCACACTGAGCCCTTCGGCCCCGTTCACCCTTGCCGCCAGGCGGCGCACCCGCTCGCGCTGGTCCGCGCCGAGCGGCGGTCCGCCCGCCTCGTGGAAGAACGTCTCGGAATAGACCTCCGCCGGCGCCGCGTCGGCAGCGCGGCGGGCCGCGTCCAGCGCCAGCGGGCGGCGCAGCACTTCGGACCCCCCGGCGTTTGTCTCGGCCGGCGGCGGCAGAATGCCGTTTCCGGGCGCCCCGGTCGCCGGCGGGGGCGGCGGCAGCCCGGCCGCGAAGGCCAGCGCGGGCGCAGCAGTCACCGGGGCCGGCGGCGGCAACCGGAACCGGTGCTCGATCGGGCGCGGCGGCGGGAGCTTCACGCCCCTGGGCCTTGCGGGCGGAAGCGTTCCGGGCGACGCCTGTTTCCCGGCGGCGCGGTCGAGAAAGGCCCGGAGCGCGGGCGTTGCCTCCGTCTTCCCTTCCGGCGGCCGCTGCACCGGCAGGGCCGCAGGCCGGCTCGGCAGCACCGATATGGCAGGCGGTTCCGGACGCTCGGTACCGGCGGCCGGAGGCTCCGCGACAGGAATGGCGGCCAGTTCCGGTTCCGAGGTCTCGACCACCGGGGGCTCCGCGACAGGAGTGGCGGCCAGTTCCGGTTCCGGGGTCTCGACCACCGGAGGCTTCACGGCGGGAGCGGCAGCCAGTTCCGGTTCCGGAGTGTCGCCAGCCGGGGGCTTCGCGACAGGAGTGGCGGCCCGCTCCGGTTCCGGGGTCTCGACCGCCGGAGGCTTCGCGACGGGAGCGACAGCCAGTTCCGGTTCCGGGGTCTCGACCACCGGAGGCTCCGCGACAGCAGCGGCAGCCAGTTCCGGTTCCGGGGTTTCGACCACCGGAGGCTCCGTGGCGGGAGCGGCGACCTGCTCAGCTTCCGGGATATCGCCCGCCGGAGGTTTCGCGGCGGGGACGGCGGCCAGTTCCGGTTCCGGAGTGTCGCCAGCCGGAGGCGCCGTGACGGGAGCGGCAGCCAGTTCCGGTTTCGAGGTCTCACCAGCCGGAGGCTCCTCGACAGGAGCAGCCGCCAGTTCTGGCTCCGGGGTATCGCCCACAGGAGGCTCCACGACGGGAGCGGCAGCCCGTTCCGGTTCCGGGGTCTCGACCACCGGAGGCTCCGCGACAGGAGCGGCAGCCAGTTGCAGTTCCGAGGCGTCGCCAGCCGAAGGCTCCGTGACGGGAACGACGGCCAGCTCCGGTTCCGGGGTGTCGCCCACAGGAGGCTCCGCGGCGGGGGCGGCGGCCTGCTCCGGTTCCGGGGTGTCGCTCGCAGGAGGCTCTGCGACAGGAGCGGCGGCTAACTCCGGATCCGGAATGTAGCTCGCCGGCGGCTTCGCGGCGGGTGCGACAGCCCGCTCAGCTTTCGGGGTATCGCCCACAGAAGGCTCCGTAGCGGGAGCGGTGGCCAGCTCCGGCTCCGGAATGTAGCCAGCCGGAGGCTCCGCAGCGGGAGTGGCAGCCGATTCTGGCTCCGGGGTGTCGACGGCGGGAGGCTCCCCGACGGGAGCGGCGGCCAGTTCCGGTTCCGGGGCGTCGCCGGCCGGAGGTTTCGCGGCGGGGGCGGCGGCCTGCTCGGCTTCCGGAATATCGCCCGCCGGAGGCTCTGCGACAGGGGCGGCGGCCAGCGCCGGGTCCGGGGCGTCGCCGGCCGGAGGCTTTGCGGCGGGAGCGGTGGGCGCCGGCGGGCTTGCGCCGAGTTGCACGGCCGGAGGAGGCGCCTCGGGCCGGGGTATCGCGATTGGCGCTATCGGCTGCGGGATGTTGAGAGTCAGATATCTGCGCGGCCTGCGGTCCTGCCTGCGGGCGGCGGTCGGGCGGCGGTCGGGCGCAAGCGAGTCGACGATGCCGAAATCGACGGTCACGGGCGGTTCCCGGCTTTCTCCGCTCTTCCAGCGCGCGCCGCCGCTATCGATAATCAGCATGTCCTGTGCATCGGTCCGCTGCGAGGCCGGCAGGAGCAGAACCAGCGCGACTGCTGCTCGTAGAATGCCTCGGTAGCGCGCCATCTCCCCTTCCGCCGCAGCGTCGGCAGCATGGCTTGCACTCTATGCCGCCCGCCCCGACGGCGCAACCGGAGCGGGGCGCCCGGTCTCCGCCATGATCCGGCACAAATGCCCGTGCAGACGGTCGTTGGCGGCGAGGATGTTGCCTGTCTCCAGCACCCTGCCGGACCCGTCCGTATCGGTGACCGCGCCGCCCGCCTCGCGCACCAGCAGCATGCCGGCCGCGATGTCCCACCGCCTGAGGCCCGAGTGCCAGAAGCCGTCCAGGCGGCCGTCCGCGACCCAGGCGAGGTCCAGCGCCGCCGCGCCGAACCGGCGCAGGCTCACACCGGCATTCTTCAGCGCCGCGTGCTGGCGGAGATAGCAGGCCAGGGCCTCGCTGCCGGCGCCCGCCTCCTCGCCCGTCGCCAGGATGCAGTGCGGCAGGCGCGCCCGCGCGGACACCCGCAGCCGCCGGTTGTTCGCATAGGCGCCGATGCCGCGCGCGGCCCAGTATGTGTCGTCGGTGAGCGGGTTGTAGACCAGCGCGGCAATCGGTTCGCCGTCCCGCTCCAGCGCGATGGATATGCAGAAATGCGGGATGCCGTGCAGGAAATTGCCCGTCCCGTCGAGCGGATCGACGACCCAGCGGTTGCTGGTGTCGGCGCCTTCCACGGCGCCGCTTTCCTCCAGCAGGAAGCCGTAGCGGGGCCGCGCCCGCTCCAGCTCCTCGACGATCCGGCGTTCGGCCTGCCGGTCGGCGACCGAGACGAAATCGCCGGGGCCTTTCTCGGAAACCTGCAGGTTCTCCACCTCGCCGAAATCGCGCGCCAGCCCGCGCCCGGCGGCGTGCGCCGCCCGCAGCATGACATTGATCTCGGCCGGGCGGCGCATCGCAGGTCAGTCCTTGGCCCGCTCGACATAGCTGAGGTCGTTCGGATTGACGACGATGCGCGCGCCCATCTTGATATGCGGCGGCACCATCACCTTCACCCCGTTCTCCAGCAGGGCCGGCTTGTAGGAGGAGGACGCCGTCTGCCCCTTCACCACCGGCTCCGCCTCGACGACCTCCAGCGCGATCCGCGTCGGCAACTCGATGCTGACCGGGTTGCCGTCCACCGTCAGCACCTTGACCTCCAGACCGTCCTGGAGGAACGGCGCGCCGTCGCCGACCATGCCGGCGTCGAGCGAGAACTGTTCGTAGGTCTCCTGATCCATGAAGGTGTAGCCGTCGGCCTCGGCATAGAGGAACTGGCAGGCGCGCTCGTCCGTGGTCAGCCGTTCGACGCTGTCCGCGGTGCGCCAGCGCTCCTGGGTCTTCACGCCGGTCTTCAGGTCGCGCATTTCGACGGCGATGAAGGCATTGCCCTTGCCGGGCAGGATCAGGTCGATCTTGATGACGACGCACTGCTTGCCGTCATGCTCGATGACATTGCCGGGACGGATGGTGTTTGCCTGGATTCGCATCGGGGCCTCTGGCCGGAGAAATCGGCCGCCCTTCTAGCAAGCCGGGCAGGCGCCGACAAATAGGGGCGGCTCTCCCCCGCAGGCCTGCCGGATTTACACATCTGCTTCCGGTGACGTCGCAACCCACGCCCCCAACCGTCGCGCCGGGCTTCGATTCCACAGGCATTCCGAGAAAAATCTCCGATAGTTTCATTTTTTGTTCCCAGCCGGGCTTGACATTTGGCGGTATGGTGTATGATGAAAGTAGAGAGAGGCGGCTTCCGGGGCCGCCTTTCGGCGTTTCTGCAGAAAGCGACCGGCTGGGGGCCGAAAAAGCCCCCGGCGTGAGCAAGCGCGAGAGGTGCGTGC
>JAJDVH010000017.1 GCA_022826185.1 Alphaproteobacteria bacterium | reverse complement strand
GCACGCACCTCTCGCGCTTGCTCACGCCGGGGGCTTTTTCGGCCCCCAGCCGGTCGCTTTCTGCAGAAACGCCGAAAGGCGGCCCCGGAAGCCGCCTCTCTCTACTTTCATTCTACACCATACCGCCAAATGTCAAGCCCGCATGGGAACAAAAAATGAAGATGCCGGGCAGTTTTCTCGCAACCCGTTGCACAGGCGGAATAATCTCGAGGCGTTCGATGCGCCGCTTCGCGGCTGTCCGGGGTGAACGGCAGAGGACCGGGCAGGCCGGGGCGGCGACAGAACAGGACGCGCCGCACAGCTCCCGCTGCCGGCGCCGCAGCCTGTCAGGAGAGCACGGAGATCGTCTTTGCGCGGATCAGGTCGAAGTCGATGGCGGCGCCGAGGCCGGGCGCTTCCGGCGCATGCACCCGCCCGCCGCCGTCCACGATGATCTCCTCCGCAAGCCCGTAGCGGTGGGCGCCGTCCGGCATCAGCACCTCGAACATCTCCGTGTTCGGGATCGAGCAGATCAGGTGCAGGTTCGCCATGTTGTTGAGCGAGTTGCCGCCGTGATGGACCTCGTAGGACATGTGGAAGGCTTCGGCGAGATGGGCGGTCTTGAGGCAGGCCGTGAGCCCGCCCTTCACGGCCACGTCGCCGCGCAGATAGTCGGTCGCCTGCAGGAGCAGCCAGGGCGCATAGGCCTGGAAGCCGCCGGGGCTGTATTCCGTCGCAAGGATCGGGATGTCGAGCTTCTGGCGCAGCTTGATGTAGTTGGTGATGTCGTCGTCGGCGAGCGGGTCCTCGTACCAGTAGAAGCCGAGGCGTTCCGCCGCCCGGCCGACGCGCAGCGCCGCCGGGTAGTCGTAGGACCAGGTGCTGTCCAGCATGACGCGGTAATCGTCGCCGACCGCCTTGCGCACCGCCTCGCAGACGCGGATGTCCTCGTCCGGGTCGGTCGGCGGATGGATCTTGTAAGCCTTCCAGTTCCCGTCGCGGATGGAGACGGCCTCCTCGGCATAGGCCTCCGGCGAGGCGAGCACGGCGGAGCTCGCATAGGCGGGCGCGCTCGTGCGCACCGTGCCCATCAGCCGGTGGATCGGCAGGCCCGCCGCCTTGCCGGCAATGTCCCAGAGCGCGATGTCGACCGCGCCGATGGCCCGCCATGTCGTGTTGCGGTTGCGCGCCGTCAGCCCAAGGTAGAGCCGTTCGCGGTCGAGCGGGTTCTCGCCCATCACCTGCGGCTTGAGGAAGCGGATGAGCGAGTCGGCGTCGCTCGCCGCGCCCCGGCTGGCCGAGCCGAGAAAGGCATGGCCCTCGAGGCCGTCATCGGTTCGGAGCGTCAGCAGGCCGAGTTCGCTCCGGCCCTCGAAGCGGCCCGTATGCTTGCCGTAGGTCGTCGCCGGAATGTCGTCCCAGGCGAACAGGGTGAGGGTTACATCGTCGATCTTCATGGGGCCGTGCGCCTTCCTGCCATCTTGAACCGGGGCGCGAGGCGTATCATATGCCGGGCCGCGACGGAACGGACGAGAGGGCAGACGGAATGAGCGAAGAGCGCCGGGCGTTTCAGGCGGAGGTCGGACGCATCCTCGACCTCATGGTGCACTCGGTCTATTCGGACAAGGAAATCTTCCTGCGCGAGCTGATCTCGAATGCGGCGGACGCCTGCGACCGGCTGCGCTACCGCGCCATCGCCGAGCCGGAATTGCTGGACGGGGACGCCGCATTCCGCATCCGCATCGAGGTGGACAAGGACGCGCGCACCATCGCCATCGCCGACAATGGCGAGGGCATGGGCCGGGAGGAGCTGGTGGAGAATCTCGGCACCATCGCGCGCTCGGGCACCGCCGCCTTCGCCGACAGGTTGACCGGCGACGCGAAGAACGATGTCGCGCTGATCGGGCAGTTCGGCGTCGGCTTCTATTCCGCCTTCATGGTGGCGGAGCGGGTCCGGGTGGTCTCGCGCGCCGCCGGTGCGGATGAGGCGTTCGCCTGGGAATCGGACGGGCGCGGCGAGTTCACGGTCTCGGAGGCCGAGCGGGAGCCGCGCGGCACGGAAGTCCGGCTGCATCTGAGGGAAGGCGAGGACGAGTTCCTGGAGCCGGCCCGGCTCCGGTCGGTGGTCAAGACCTATTCCGACCACATCGCCATTCCGGTCGAGATGGAGGGCGAGACCGTCAACGAAGCCTCCGCGCTCTGGACCCGGCCGCGGAACGAGATCGAGCCCGAGCAATACACCGAGTTCTACCGGCATGTCGGCCATGCCTTCGACGAACCCTGGCTCACCCTGCATTTCCGCGCCGAGGGCGTGATCGAGTATTCGGGCCTGCTGTTCGTGCCGACATCGCGGCCGTTCGACCTCTTCAATCCGGACCGCAAGTCCGCGCTCAAGCTCTATGTGAAGCGCGTGTTCATCACCGACGACGCGCCGGAGCTTGTCCCGGCCTGGCTGCGCTTCCTGCGCGGCGTGGTGGACAGCGAGGACCTGCCGCTCAACCTCTCGCGCGAGATGCTGCAAAGGAACCCCGTGCTCCGGCGTATCCGCGACGGGCTGGTGCGCCGGGTGCTGGGCGAACTCAAGACGAAGGCCGAAGCGGACGGGGAAGGCTACGAGACCTTCTGGGAGGCCTTCGGGCCGGTGCTGAAGGAGGGGCTCTACGAGGACGCCGGCCAGCGCGAGGCGCTGCTGGAGCTGGCGCGCTTCCGCTCCACCGCTTCGGAGGACTGGACGACGCTCGCGGCCTATGTCGAACGGATGCGCGAGGGCCAGGAGGCGATCTACTACATCGCCGGCGAGGAGGGCGCGGCGCTTGCCGGCAGCCCGCATCTGGAAGGCTTCCGGGCCCGTAAGGTCGAGGTGCTGCTGTTGCAGGACCCGGTGGACGATTTCTGGGTGCCGGCCGTCGGCGAGTATGACGGCAAGCAGTTCGTCTCGGTCTCGCGCGGCGGCATCGACCTCGGCGCCATTCCTCTGGCCGAGAACGAGACGCCGAAGGAGGAGAACGAGCCGGAAGCCGACATCGCCTCGCTGGTCGCGCTGCTCAAGGTGACGCTGGGGGAGGCGGTCAAGGACGTGCGCGGCTCCGAGACGCTCACCGAAAGCGCCGTACGGCTGGTGGCGGACGAGGGCGACATGGACCTGCATCTGGAACGGATGCTGCGCCGCCACGGCCAGATCGACGGCGGGGCGTCGCGCCGTGTGCTGGAACTCAATCCGCGCCATCGATTGGTGCAAGGGCTCGCGCGCTCCATGGCCGCCGGCGAGGACCGGGCCGCGCAACTGGCGCCGCTGCTGCTGGACCAGGCGCGCATCGCCGAGGGCGAGGCGCCGGAGGACCCCGCCGCCTTCGCCCGCCGCCTCGCCGACGCGCTCGCGGACAGCCTGCCGGCCGAGTAACGAGGCTCAATACCAAACGCGCGTCAGGCAGAGCCCGTGGGGCGGGGCGGTCGGGCCTGCGGCGGGACGCGAGGCGGCCTTGAGGGCGGCTGACACATCGTCGGGCGTGCGCTTGCCGGTGCCGACCTCGCGCAAGGTGCCGGCGATGATACGCATCTGGTGGTGCAGGAAGGAGCGCGCCTCGGCGTAGAGCACGATCTCCTCGCCCTCGCGGCGGACATCAAGGCGGTCGAGCGTGCGGACGGCCGAGTCCGCCTGGCATTCCGAGGAACGGAAGCTGGTGAAATCGTGCCGGCCGAGCAGACGTCTGGCGGCCTCGTCCATCGCGCCGGCGTCGAGCGGCGTGCCGACATGCCAGACCCGGCCGTGGTCCAGCGCCGGCGGCGCGCGGCGGTTCAGGATGCGGTAGCGGTAGGCGCGGCCGACGGCCGAAAAGCGGGCGTGAAAGTCCGGTTCGGTCTCTTGAGCCTCCAGCACCGAGACCGGCTGCTGGCCGAGATGGTGATTGACCGCGTCGCGCAGCACCGCCGGCCGCCTTGTGCTCTCAAGGTCGAGATGCGCCACCTGGCCCTCAGCATGGACGCCGGCATCCGTGCGGCCTGCGCCCTGCACGCGCACCCGCTCGCCACAAAAGCGGAAGACGGCTTCCTCCAGCGCCGACTGGACCGAGGGGCCGTTCGCCTGGGCCTGCCAGCCGACGAACGGGCCGCCGTCATACTCGACAAGGATGCGGTATCGCGGCATCGAGCAACTCCGTTCCCGCCGGCAGGGGAAAGCCGCGCAGGAAAGCAGCGGCGTCCATGGCCGAACGCCCCGGCCGTTGCAGGCGAAGCAGGCGCAGTGCGCCCTCGCCGCAAGCGACGGCGGCGCCCTCGTCCAGCACGCGGCCGGGCGGGCCGCCGCCGGCTTCGACAATGGCCGCCTCCACCCTGATGCTTTCGCCCCGGAAGGCGAAACGGGCGCCCGGCCGGGGCGCAAAGGCGCGCACCCGCCGCTCCAGCTCGGCCGCCGGGCGGGCCCAGTCGAGCAGGCTGTCCTCGCGGGCGATCCTGGTTGCCCAGGTGACGCCGGCCTCGGGCTGCGGAACCGGTTCGAGGCTGCCGTTCTCCAGCCCCTCCAGTGCCGCCACTACCGCCTCGCCGGCGATCTGCGCCAGCCGGTCGTGCAGGGCTCCGCCGGTGGTTTCCGGCCCGATGGGGGTGCGCCGAACAAGAAGCACGGGGCCCGTGTCGAGGCCCTCGTCCATTGCCATCACCGAGATGCCCGTCTCGCGGTCGCCGGCGAGGATCGCGTGCTGGATCGGCGCCGCGCCCCGCCAGCGCGGCAACAGCGAGGCGTGAAGGTTCAGGCAGCCGAAGCGCGGCGCGTCGAGGATCGCCGGCGGCAGCAGCAGCCCGTAGGCGGCGGTGACGGCGGCGTCGAGGCCGAGCGCGGCGAAGTCCTGCTGGAGCACAGGCTCGCGCAGGGTCGCGGGCGTCGCCACCGGGATGCCGCGCGCCTCGGCGAATGCCTGGACCGGGGAAAGCCTGAGCCGCTGCCCGCGGCCGGCGGGGCGGGGCGGCTGCGCATAGGCGCGCACGACCTCGTGGCCTGCATCCAGCAATGCTTCAAGCGCCGGCAGGGCGAATTCCGGCGTGCCCAGAAAGGCGAGGCGCATGGCGCCCTCAGTCCTTCTTGCGGCGTTTCGACTTGTCCAGCCGCCGCAGGATCACGCCGCGCTTGACCGCCGAGAGGTAGTCCACATGCAGCACGCCGTTCAGATGGTCGATCTCGTGCTGGAGGCAGCGGGCGCGCAGGCCCCCGGCCTCGATTTCCTGCGGCTCGCCGTTCTCGTCGAGATAGGCGATCCGCACAGCCTCCGGCCGCTCCACATCCACAAAGACCTCCGGCAGCGAGAGGCAGCCTTCATTGCCGACAGTGAGCTCTTCCGAGCGCCAGACAATTTCCGGATCGACCAGCTTCAGCGGGGCCGGCTCCTCCTCGTCGCGCGCGCAGTCGATCACCACGAGGCGCTTCAGCACGCCGACCTGCGGCGCCGCGAGCCCGATGCCGGGCGCGGCATACATGGTCTCCAGCATGTCGTCGAGCAGGCGCCGCGCCGTGTCGTCCACCGCGCCCAGGGACGCGCATTTCGTCCGCAGCCGCCGGTCGGGCGCGATCAGGATGTCGAGTTTCGCCATAGTCCGCAGGTCGTCGATTCAGCGCCGCCTTATGCCACGGGGGGCCGCCTCCCGGAAGCCCGCTACACCGCTGCCCAGCCGGGAGGCGGCTCGCGGCCGGGATGGATGGCGCCGCATTCGGGGCAGGTGCGGGCCGCCTCGTCCGCGTAGAACGCCTCGAACAGCGGCGGCAGGTCCGTGACGATGTTGCCGACCGGCAGCTCCACCCGATGCACCAGCGCGCCGCAGTCGAAGCAGAACCACTCGAACCCGTCCAGCATGCCGCCGACGCGGGGCGCTTCCACCACGAGCCCGACCGAGCCCGGCGCCGGGCGCTGCGGCGAGTGGCGCACATGGGGCGGCAGCAGGAACACTTCGCCCGCCCGGATCGGCACATCGTAGATGCGGCCCTCTTCCGCCACCTTGAGGACCATGTCGCCCTCCAGCTGGTAGAAGAACTCCTCGACCGGGTCGTCGTGGAAGTCCACCCGCCGGTTCGGCCCGCCCACCACCATCACGGTCATGCCGGCTTCCTCGAACACCAGCTTGTTGCCGACCGGCGGTTTCAGCAGGTCGCGGTGCCCGTCGATCCAGCGGCGGAAATCGAAGGGCCTGAGGCGCGGGTGTGTCGCAAAGCCTGCCATCGTCGTTCCCTCCTCACTCGGCGGCGCTGCGCATCAATTCCAGGCCGCAACTCTCGAAGGCCAGCCGCGCGGCCTGCTTCTCGGCCTCGGTCAACTCCAGCATGGGCGGCCGCACGGCGCCGCCGGTCTGGCCGAGCAGTTCCTGCCAGTATTTCTGGTGCGCATGCGGCTTGGCGCCGGGACGGGTCCGCTTCAGGGCGTCGCGCACGGGATTCAGGCTGTCGCGCACGCGCCTGGCCTGTCCGGCCTCCCCGGCGAAGGCAAGGTCGGTGTAGGTCCGCATCCGCCGGTCCATCGCCGTCTGCAGCAGATAGGGCGGCGAGGAGCAGAGATAGAGCTGCCAGCCCAGCTCCAGAATGTTGTCCAGCCACTCCTCCTCGGACGCCGTGCTGACCAGGATTTGGTCCCCCGCAAGGCGTGTCAGTTCGGCATACATCTCGCGCGGCACGCTGTATTTGATGGCGACGATATTGGGGAGTTCGGCGATCCGGGCGCAGAGTTCGGGGCTCATCAGGTAGCCGCTGTCGGGATGGCTCCACATGGCGATGCCGATCTCGACCGCCTCGCTGACCGTCCGGTAATACTCGAAGAGCAGGGCGTCGCGGTCGGTCACGAAACTCAGCACCGGCGCATGCACGACGATGTAGTCCGCGCCCACGGCCTGCGCGTGGCGGGCGAGGTCGATGACCGTATCCAGGTTCTGGTCGGAGCAGGACATGATCGTGCCGGCGCCCGTGCCCCTCGTCTCATCGACCGCGATCTCGAAGACGCGCTTGCGCTCCCCGACCGACATCGAGAAATATTCGCCCTGCTTGCCGGCGATGAACAGGCCGTCGATGCCGAGGTCTTCGACCCAGTGGCGGATATTGGCCCGCAGGCCCGCCTCGTCCAGCGACAGGTCTTCCCGGAAGGGCTGCAGGGCGGCGGCCCAGATCCCCTTCATGTGGGCGCGCGCATATTCCTTGGCTTCACTCCGGCGATAGTCCATGGCCCGCGGTCTCCGATGCGCCCGGAATCGCGTGTCCGGCCGCGCGGCGCCAGTATGCGACCGATCCCCGCGCTCGACAACGAAATGCCGGCGAAGCGGGCGCGAAGAACGGCCATGCGGCGCGGGCCGTCAGAAGGCGGCGTCGCGGCCGTCGGCCCTGGCGACCTCGCGGGCATTGGGATTGACGGAGGGGCGGAACGGCATCTCGCACACTTCCGCCGCCACCGGCTGCCCCGGCTGCTCGGCGTAGCGGTCCGGCAGCCAGACGGCGTATTCCGTGCCGATGCCCGCCTTCTCCACCGGCACATAGCCCATGGATATGTTGCAGCCGAGCTCGGGCGAATACCAGGGCGAGGTGAGATAGCCGACCGGCTCGCCGCCGCCCGGCTCCGACACCAGCCAGAAGTCGGGCGCATAGTCGTCGATGGGCTTGCCGCCCATGCGCAGGCCCACAAGCTGCTGGCGCCAGGGCGGGTTGCCCGCCTCCAGTTCCGCGCGCATCCGCTCCAGCGCCGCCCTGCCGATATAGTCGGCGGTCTTCTTGCGCGGCACCTGGTAGCCGAGATTGCACTGGAAGGGGTTGGTCTCGTGGTCGAGGTCCTGGCCCCAGGAGAGGATGCCGGCCGCGATGCGGCGCTGGTGGCCGGGCGCAATCACCATCAGCTTGTGCGCCTTGCCTGCTTCCAGAACCGCCTCCCACATGGCGTTGGCGTGCAGGGTCGCGTCGCGCAGGTAGATTTCGTAGCCCTTCTCGCCGGAGAATCCCGTCTGCGAGATGACGGTGGCGCAGCCGCCGACCTCGGCCTCCATGATCCCGTAGAAGGGGATGTCGCGGACCGCGGGCCCCACGAGGTCGGCCATCAGGGCTTCCGACTTCGGCCCCTGGATCTGGACCGGGCAGACGTCGATCTCGTCGATCTCGACATTCATCCGCGCCCCGGTATTGACGCCCTGGAGCCAGAACAGGATGTCGCTGTCGGACAGCGAGAACCAGAACTCGTCCTCGGCGAGCCTGAGCAGCACCGGGTCGTTGAGGATGCCGCCCTTCTCGTTGCAGAGGATGACGTATTTGCCGTGCATCGGCTCGATGCGGGCGGCGTCGCGGGTGATGACATAGTTGACGAAGCGCTCGGCGTCCGGGCCCTTCACGCGGATCTGGCGCTCGACCGCAACATTCCACATGGTCACATGCCTGGTCAGCGCCTCATATTCCACGGAGGCGCCGCCGTCCTCGGGCCGCACATAGCCGCGCGGGTGATAGACCCGGTTGTAGACCGTGGCCCGCCAGCAGCCGGCCTCGTGGCTGAGGTGCCAGTAGGGCGACTTGCGCACGCGCGTCGAGATCAGCAACTCGGTCTTCGTCGGCCCGCTCTGGCGCAGATTGTAGGGCACGACGCGGTCGGACTGGTCCACGCTTGTCGCCTGTTCCCTGCGGTAGCGGGAGTCGAGGCTCGGGGAATTGTCGAGGGGCATGGGCGTCGCGCCTCCGCTGCAGGGATGATGACGCCAGATTGCGAGCGCAATTGCGGAGGAATGCGCCCGTTCGCGACGATTTTCGCGGCAGGGACGACAGAAATTTGCTTCCGGGCGCTCGGAAGCGATTGACAACCGGCCGAAGCGTCGGCATTTGCAATCGAAGCGTCATATTGCCGGAGTCGGCCGATGGCTGGCGAGCAGGTATTCCGCGGGAGCGACGGCGCACCTGTCGAGGTGACGCTCCTGCCTATTCCGAACTTCTCCCTCTCCAGTTTCACGGCGTTGGTCGAACCCCTGCGCCTTGCGAACTATGTCGCGGAGCGCCCGCATTACAGCTGGCGCGTCGTGACGCCGGAGGGCGTTCCCGTGCGTTCCAGCTGCGGCGTGGCGGTCGCGGCGGACGAGCCGGCCGAGCGCATCCGGCGCCCGGAGAACGTCGTCGTCTGCGGCGGCGTGGACGGCTGGGCGTTCGAGGACCCCGCCACCTTCGCGCTGCTGCGGCGCTGGGCGCGGGACGGCGCGCATGTCGGCGCGGCATGCACCGGCGCTTATGTGCTGGCCCGGGCCGGCCTCCTGAGTGACCGGTGCTGCACGATCCACTGGGAGAGTCTCGACGGGTTCGCCGAGCGGTTCCCGGATATCGACCTGCGCGCGGCGCTGTTCGAAATCGACCGCGACCGGTTCACCTGCACGGGCGGCGCCGCGGCCTGCGACATGGTCCTGCAGGACATCGGGTGGCGTTTCGGGGAGCAGCTGGCGGCGGCGGTCGCCGGCCAGCTTCTCCACGACCGCATCCGCAGCGGCCGCGACGAGCGCTACCTGCCTCACCAGGCCTGGCTCCGCACCAGCCATCCGGTTCTGGTCAAGGCGCTGACCGCGATGGCCGAACATCGCGAGGAACGCCTGTCCCTGGTCGAGATCGCCCGCGAGGCCAATGTGTCGCCGCGCCAGCTCGAACGGCTGTTCCGGCGCTATCTCGATTCGACGCCGGCGCGCTGGTATTTGCGGATGCGCCTCACCCGGGCGCGCCAGCTTCTGATCGAAACGCAAATGCCCGTGACCTGGATCGCGGTGGCCTGCGGCTTCGGCTCGACCTCGCACTTCTCGAAGAATTACAGACAGTTCTTCGGCGTCTGTCCGCGCGAGGAGCGGCGCCAGCGCCGCGCCGCGCGCGAACCGGCGCCTCCGCCGTCGCTGACGCGCGCGGCATAGGGCGCGGCCCGGTCCGGGCGTTTCGGCCCTGCATCGACAAGGGACGGACGGAACTGTAGGCTCCGCCCTCCGTTTCCCCTGTGGAGGCTTGCCCGCCCATGCCGTCCCGCATCGTTTTCGCCGGCCTGCCGATTCTGTTCGCCGCTGCGCCCGCTTTCGCCCACCACCCGATGGGCGGCGCCATGCCGGAGACCTTCATGCAGGGGCTGCTTTCCGGCATCGGCCATCCCGTAATCGGGATCGACCACTTCGCCTTCGTCGTGGCGCTGGGGCTGGCGGCGGCCTTCATGCGCAATGTCTGGGCGCCGCCGCTGGCGGCCGTTGCGGGCATGGCGGCGGGCTGCCTGCTCGCGGTCGGGTCCGTCGCCTTGCCGATGGTCGAAGCGGTCGTGGCGCTGTCCGTGCTGCTGCTGGGCGGGATGGTGTTGTTCGGACGCGGGCTTCCGGCCCCGGCCGCGGCCGTCCTGTTCGCCTTTGCGGGCCTGTTCCACGGGGCGGCCTACGGCGCGGCCGTCATCGGAGCGGAACCGACCCCCATCGCCGCTTATCTCGTCGGCCTCGCGGCCGTGCAGATGGCGATCGCGCTCGGCGCGGCGTTCCTGGTGCGCGGCGTCGGGAAGGCGGTTTCGGCCGCGGCCCTGCAACCGCGGCTCGCGGGCGCAGTCTGCGCCGGCATCGGCCTCGCCTTCACGGTCGAGGCGCTGGAAGGCGCGCTGCTCGGCTGAGGGCGCCGGCCGCCGGACTACTTCCGCTTCGGCATCGTCTCGGCGAGCGGCGCGACGCGCATCTCCACCGTTACCGGCCCGGCCTTCTCGAAGAGGAGCGTGAGCGGGAAGCTGTCGCCCGGCGCGAGCCCGGCTTTCAGGCCGAACAGCATCAGGTGGTCGCCGCCCGGCTCCAGCGCTGCCTCGCCGCCGGCCGGGATGTCGATGGCCTCCACCCTGCGCATCTTCATCACGCCGCCTTCATGGATATGCGTGTGAATTTCGATGCGCCCGGCCGCCGGGCTTTCCGCCCCGAGGAGCCGGTCGGCCCCGCCTCTATTGCGCACGGTGAGCCAGGCGGCGCCCGGCCGGGAAGGCAGGAGGATACGCGCGCGGGCGTCCTCGACCGTCAGCGGACCGTCGGCCGAAGCCGGGGCGGCACAGGAAAGCGACCACGCCAGAGCGGCCGCGAGGACCGCGCGAAGCATCAGGCGGCGGTCAGCACCCTGAGGCCCCGGTCGAGGCCGTCGATGGAGAGCGGGAACATGCGGTTCGCCATGACTTCCCTGACGATCATGGTGGATGGCGTGTGCTCCCAGCGCGTCTCGGGGCGGGGGTTCAGCCAGATCGAATTCGGCCACTGGTCCAGCATGCGCTGCGCCCAGAGCAGCCCGGGCTCCTCGTTCCAGTGCTCCACGGAGCCGCCCTTGTAGGTGATCTCGTAGGGGCTCATGAAGGCGTCGCCGACGAAGATCACCTTGTAGTCCTTGGGATAGGTGTTGATGACATCCCAGGTCGGCGTGCGCTGCTCGTGGCGCCGGCGGTTGTCCCGCCACATATATTCGTAGGTGAAGTTGTGGAAGTAGTAGTATTCGAGATGCTTGAACTCGGTGCGCGCGGCCGAGAACAGCTCCTCGCAGACCCGGATATGGTCGTCCATCGAGCCGCCGACATCGAAGAACATCAGCACCTTGACGCGGTTGCGGCGCTCCGGACGCATGATGATGTCGAGCAGCCCGCCATTATGTGCGGTGCTGCGGATCGTCTCGTCGAGGTCGAGCTCGTCGTCCTCGCCCACGCGCGCGAATTCGCGCAGCCGGCGCAGGGCAAGCTGGATGTTGCGGATGCCGATCTGGACATGGTCGTCATAGTTCTTGTATTCGCGCTTGTCCCACACCTTCAGCGCGCGGCCCTGCCGGCGGCGGCGCTGGCCGATGGCCACACCTTCGGGATTGTAGCCGCCCGTGCCGTAAGGCGAGGTGCCGGCGGTGCCGATCCAGCGGTTGCCGCCCTGGTGGCGCTCCTTCTGCTCCTCCAGCCGCTTGCGAAGCTCCTCCATGAGCTTCTCCCAGCCGCCCATGGCCTCGATGGCCGCCTTGTCCTCCTCGCTGAACAGCTTTTCCGCCTGCAGCAGCAGCCATTCTTCAGGAATCTCGTCGCCGAACAGCGTCGCCGTTATCTCCTCGACGCCCTTGAAGAAGGTTCCGAACACGCGGTCGTAGCGGTCGAAATATTTCTCGTCCTTCACCAGCGCGGAGCGGGAGAGATAGTAGAAATCGTCGATATTGTACATCACGAGGCGCCTGTCCATCGCCTCGATCAGCATCAGGAACTCGCGGATCGTCGCCGGTATCTTCGCCTTCTTTACGTCGAAAAAGAAGTTGATGAGCATCAGCGGCCCTCGCGTCTCGCCATGAAGATCAGGCGCTCGAAGAGATGCACGTCCTGTTCGTTCTTCAACAGCGCGCCATAGAGCGGCGGGATCGACTTGTTGCCGTCCTTGCCGCGCAGGACTTCAGGCGGAATATCCTCGGCCATCAGCAGCTTCAGCCAGTCCAGAAGCTCGGAGGTGGACGGCTTCTTCTTCAGGCCCGGCACCTCGCGCATCTGGAAGAAGGCTTCCATCGACTCCTTCACCAGCTCCTTCTTGATGCCCGGATAGTGGACATCGACGATCTCCTGCATCGTCTCGGGGTCCGGGAAGCGGATATAGTGGAAGAAGCAGCGGCGCAGGAAGGCGTCCGGCAGCTCCTTCTCGTTGTTCGAGGTGATGATGACGATCGGCCGGACTTGCGCCTTGATCGTCTCGCCGGTCTCGTAAACGAAGAATTCCATGCGGTCGAGTTCCTGTAACAGGTCGTTCGGGAACTCGATATCGGCCTTGTCGATCTCGTCGATCAGCAGGACCACCTTCTCGTCCGAAGTAAAGGCGTCCCAGAGCTTGCCCCGGTCGATATAGTTGGCGATGTCCTTCACCCGCTCGTCGCCGAGCTGGCTGTCGCGCAGGCGCGAGACGGCGTCGTATTCGTAAAGGCCGTGCTGGGCCTTGGTGGTGGACTTGATGTGCCAGGTGATGAGCCGCATGCCGAGCGCGGAGGCGACCTCCTCCGCGAGCATGGTCTTGCCGGTGCCGGGCTCGCCCTTGACCAGCAGCGGCCGCTCCAGGGTGATGGAGGCGTTGACCGCCAGCATCAGGTCTTCGGTGGCCACATAGCTGTCGGTGCCGGTAAAACGCATGTCGCTCATGGGGGCGCCTGTTTCCTTCGTCGCTTCGCTCGCGCGGGGGTCGAGCGGACCCTAAAGGGCAGGCGGCCGGCAATCAAGGCGCGGCGCGGTGACGCGGGAGGGCGGTGCAGGGAGCCGGCGAGCGTTGAATGCTTCGCGCCGGTTCGCTAGAACCGGGCCGGACGACAAGGGGAGGTCCGGGCCGTGTGGGACAACGGGGTCGGCAAATATCTCTACGGGATGACGATGATCCTCTGCGCCGCGGGCTTCCTGTTCGTGGCGAGCCGCATGCACGGCGTCATGGAGTGGGTCGCGTGGATCGGGTTCCTCGCCTGCACAGCCTTCGTCTTCTGGCTGATCGCGCACCACACGCGCGAACCGCGCGGCGGGCGCTGAAGCCGCGCGGGCGCGGCTTTTCGCGGCAGGGAGCGGCTACGCCCCGCCAGTGAAACCATCGCCGCCGTCCTGCGTGTAGCGGCTGCCTTCGCGTCCGTATTCGGCGATCATCTCGCGGTCTATGCCGTCGAAGGAAGGCATGCAGCCGCCCGGTTGCGGCGCGATCCAGCGGCCTCCCGGGACATCGTCCCGCGAGACTGCGGCGAGCCCGTCGGAGGTGACCTGAAGACGCCCGTAACGTCCTTCCGGAAGACGGTCGAGGACCTGGCGCGCCTCACGGATGCCGGCCCGCAGGCCGGCTCCCATTTCCTCCGTCGAAATATCGAATGTTGCGTCATAGGACTCTTCCTCCCGGGCCCGGGCGAAATGCCAGTTGCGCGATATCTCTTCCAGAAGCGAGTGAGGACTGAAATCAGGGTCCTTGCCCGGCGCTGCGCACACGATCCGCCAGAGCGGCATCACATGCCGGTCGAGCATCCAGAGATCGACAAAGTCGCGCACGACCATCCGGTTGCCGGCGGCCAGAGCCTTGTTGACCGCCAGGTCGGCAAAGTGCAATCGGAACCCGAACAGCTCATCGGCAACCGGGCGATAAAATTCCCGGCTCAACCCATGAGTCCATTGCAGGACCGTTCTGCCCATCGCCGGTTTGGATACAAGACATTCTCTGAAGCCCTCGCGGACCCGCCCCCGAGAAACTGTATAGCCAGCACCTTCGAGCGTCGCGATGTCCCGCCCGGCGATGTCTTCAAGGTCCCAACCGGTGAAGATGTCCTGATCGTTGCTCAGCCTGAAACCGTGCCGCTGGATCACCGCTCCGCCGGCGAAGGGACTCCCGGTATTCCTGTTGGCGCTGAGTACCGCGGCAATATCCTTCTGGAACTCATCGAGCGGCATTGCCGCTCCGCCGTTCGACTTCGCGGAGAATGGCAGCGGCCAGATAAGCGGCCTCGAGGTCGCCGTTGAGGCGCAGCGCTCGCGCCACGCCGCGCATCGCGCTCAGCGTTGCGTCGCCCCGCACACTCCAGAGGGCCCGCAAGTCGTATTTGTCCCAGGCTTCTTTCCGGAGCGCCATCAGTCCGTCGCCGATGTCATCGTATTTCAGCGTCCGCCCCCGCTGCCGAGCGCGGTGTTCCGCCTGGCACAAAAAGCGTTCGTCGATGTCGGCAGCGGTCGACATATCGCGTCACCCCCGCATGATCCGCCAGATTATATGAGCCTTGCCGGGAAATTCGACGGTCGCGTCACTCGCTGCGTCGGCCGCAGGCTCGGCGCGCTCTTTGGAATTCACCGAGTTGATTTGCCCAGGCCGTCTATGATCGGGCAATCGGGCCGGTCGTCGCCCCGGCAGGCATCGACGAGATGCGCGAGTTCGTCGTGCAGCGATTGCAGCTCCTTCTGTTTCAGGGCGATTTCATCCAGCCGCCTCGTTGCGATGCGCTTCACGTCCGCGCTGGAGCGCTGCCTGTCCTCGTAGAGGCCCAGCAGCTCCCTGCATTCGGCTATCGAGAACCCGAACTCCCTGGCCCGGCGGACGAACGCGAGCTTGCGCACCGAGGCGTCGTCATAGCTCCGGTAGCCCGACTCCGACCGCGCAGGGGCCGGCACCAGGCCGATATCGGCATAGTAGCGCACCGTCTTGGCGGGCAGTCCGGCGGCTTTCGAGGCGGCGGAGATGTTCATGGGCCCTGGCGCTTGACCTTCCAGTAACTGGAAAGACTAGGTTGCAGGCAGGAGCAGGGCAAGGGGCATCGCCATGGTCGCCATAGCCGCGAGGGTCGCCATCGACTGGCACTGCCGCCACACATGGCGGCGGGCCTCGAAGAACACGGCCTGGTGCCTGCTCGGCTGCGCCATCGGCGATTTCGGCACCATCGCCTTCTTCCAGTTCACCGGCATCCCCTGGCCGACCATGGCGATCATGGTCCTCGCGATCATGAACGGGCTGCTGACCTCCATCGCGCTGGAAACGGTCATCCTCTCCCGCCAGATGGATATTCGCACCGCATTCCGGACGGCGATCGGCATGTCCTTCATCTCCATGATCTCCATGGAGGCGATGATGAATGCGGTGGACTGGGCGCTGACCGGCGGCGCCATGCTGACATGGTGGGTCGTGCCGCTCATGCTGGCGGCCGGCTTCGTCACGCCGCTTCCCTACAATTACTGGCGGTTGAAGGCGCTCGGCAAAGCCTGTCACTGAGGGCTGCGGGGCCGTGAGACACGCTCTTGCGCTCGTCGCGTTTCTGGCTCCGGCGGCGGCGTTCGCGGGCCACGAACTCGATGGCCGCGACCTGGGGAACGGGCAGAAGCTCTATGCGGAGCATTGCGCCTCATGCCACGGGGCGAAGCTGGAGGGCCAGCCCGATTGGCGGAAGCCCGGTCCGGACGGCGTCTTTCCCGCGCCGCCCCACGATGCGACGGGCCACACCTGGCACCACGACAACCAGTTGCTGTTCGACTACACCAAACTCGGCGGCAAAGCCCTGTTTGAGGCGCGCGGCATCCGCGGGCCGAAGAGCGGAATGCAGGGGTTTGCGGATGTCCTGAGCGATGACGGGATCTGGGACATCCTCGCCTATATCCGCTCCACCTGGCCCGAGCGGGTCAAGGAAGTGCAGGCGGCGAGGAACCCGCCCCACAGCCGGTAGCCGCTCTCTGCCGCGCGATGCCGCGCAAGGCGTCGCTTGATGGGAAATTCCGGCCGCGCTATCCAGAAAGAGGGCGAAACAGCGAGGCAATCTTCCATGACCGGCACGCCGGGCTACTTCCAGGGCAAGACCATCGTCATCACCGGGGCGGCGAGCGGCATCGGCCGGGCGACCGCGCAGATCTTCACCCGCGAGGGCGCCCATGTCGTCGCCTGCGACATCGACGGGGAGGGCAACGACAATACGGCGGAGATCATCCGCCAGGCCGGGGGCCGGGCGCTCGCCGTCGCCACCGACGTGACCCGCCGGGAGGATGTCGAGGCGGCGGTCGCGGAGGCCATCCGGGAGTTCGGCCGCATCGACTTCATGTTCAACTGCGCCGGGGCCGCCGTGCGCCGGTCGGCCTTCCTCGACATCGACGACGACCTCTGGCGGCGGACCTGGGCGATCAATGTGGACGGCGTGCTCTACGGCATGCAGGCGGTGCTGCCGCACATGCTGGAGGCCGGCAAGGGCGTGATCGTGAATGTCGCCTCCATGTCCCACAAGCGCGGCGGGCCCGGCACCTCCGTGCACTACGCCTCCGCCAAGGGCGCGGTGCTGACCATGACGCTCGGCGTGGCGCGGGAGTTCGCGAACCGCGGCATACGCTGCCTGTCGATTTCGCCCGGCCCCGTCGAGACGCCGTTCCAGGCTGCGGCCGCGACGACGCCCGACACCATGGCGACCTTCCTCTCCGACGTGCCGATGGGCCGCTTCGGCCAGCCGGAGGAGATCGGCGAACTGGTGCTGTTCATGTGCTCCGACGCCTGCGAGTTCATGACCGCCGACACCGTCTATGTGAACGGCGGCGGCGGCTGGCGGTAGGCGGCCTCCCGTCCGCTCCCCGTCATGCCCGGACTTGTTCCGGGCATCTCCCTTCACCGCTCCTCCCGGACGGCCGTATGGATGCCCGGAACAAGTCCGGGCATGACGATATGGGAGCGGGCATGACGGGAAGAAGGCCGGGGCGACGGCCTGCGCAGGCCGGTGCTCTCCTACTGCCCGAAGCGGTTTTCGGGGTCGGCGGCGAAGGCCTCCTCTTCCGGCGTCGAGGGGCGGCCCAGCACGGCGTTGCGGTGGGGGAAGCGTCCGAAGCGGCGGATGATGTCGCGGTGCTTGCGGCCGTATTCGCCGCTGCCGGCCCATCCGTAGGCGTCGAACAGGCGCACGACGAGTTCCTGGTCGGCAAGCGACTCGCTGTGCTCCAGCGGCAGGTAGAAGAACGTCCGCAGGGTGCTGGACACCGCGCGGTCGAAGCCGCGCGCCACGGCGAAATGGGCAAGCTCGCGGCCGCGCGGGTCGCCGGCGAAGGCCCGCGCTGTGCCCCGGTAGATGTTGCGGGGAAACTGGTCGAGCAGCAGGACGAGCGCGAGACAGCGCCGCGGCCGCCAGCGCCAATCGTCGAAGCCGCCCGCAATCGCCTTCTCGACGGCCGGTTCGAACGGCCGGCAGAGATCGTCGAATTCCGGTCCGCCCCGGAACCAGGCTTCGCGCGGCCAGCCGAAATCGCGCGCATCGGCCGGGCCGAACCAGAAGTCGAGCACCGTTTGCGGTTCGGTCATGGAATCAGTCCCTTCTCTCGCAGCAGGCGGTCCAGACCGCCGGGGTCGCGCCATTCGATGGCGACGGCCACGGTCTCTATGGCGGCGCGGATATCCGCGGGCAGGCGGACGGCGTCCTTCTCGGTGGTCACGCATCTGGCGCCGAGCTCTGCAGCCCGCTCCAGCAGCGCGGCAATTTCCTCCGGCCGGTAGGCATGGTGGTCCGGAAAGGCGCGGAAACCGACCAGCCGCGCGCCCAGCTCCTGCAGCGTCTCGGCGAATTTGGCCGGCCGCCCGATGCCGGCGAAGCCGAACACGGCCTCGCCCGCGAGCCGCTCGCTGCCGGGCGCCGGCATCAGGCGCGCCTCAAGGCGGGGCAGGCCGTTCGGCAGGCGGCATCCGGCGTTGCCGACGACAACCAGCGCGTCGGCGCGCGCATGGGCCGCGGCGGCCGGCTCGCGCAATGGCCCGGCCGGGAAGACGCGGCCATTGCCGTAGCCGACCGCGCCGTCGGCCACGAGGATCGAAGCGTCCTTGGCGAGGCTCCCGTTCTGGAAGCCGTCATCCATCACGACGATGCTGGCGCCCGCCCCGGCGGCGGCGGCGGCTCCGGCGGGGCGGTTGCGGGAAACCCAGGCGGGCGCGGCGCGGGCCAGCAGCAGCGGCTCGTCGCCGACATCGCCCGCGCCGTGGACCGCCGGATCGACCCGCACCGGCCCGCGCTCGCGGCCGCCATAGCCGCGCGAGAGGAAATGCGGGCTGTGCCCGGCGGCGGCGAGCCGCTCGGCGACGGCAAGCGCAACCGGCGTCTTGCCGGCCCCGCCCAGCACGGCATTGCCGATGCACACGACCGGCACCGGCGCGCGCCATGCCTTGCCCCGCCCGGGCCGCGCGAGCCGGGCATAGAGCCAGCCGGCCGGGGCGAGCAGCCGGCCTTCCGGCGCGCCCGCATCGTCCCAGAAGGCGGGCGGGCGCATCGTCAGATACGGGCGAGAAGCGGCGAGAGCGCGCCCAGCACCTCGTCCAGCACGCCGCCGCGGGCATCGGCCACGGCCGCCGCGCGAGCCGCCTGGGTTCGGCGCGCATCGCCGTCGGCAAGCAGCATGTCGATGGCGGCCGCCAGTTCGTCCCGGTCCGCGACCCGGAGGGCGCCCCCCGCCGCCGCCAGTTCTGTCACGATCTCGGTGAAATTGAACATGGCCGGCCCATGCACGAGCGCCGCGCCCAGCCGCGCCGGCTCGAGCGGGTTCTGCCCGCCATGCGGCACCAGCGAGCCGCCGACGAACACCGCCTCCGCCACCCGGTAGAACAATCCGAGTTCGTCCAGCGTGTCGATCAGATAGACCCCGGTCGCCGCGCCCGGCAGTTCCCCGCGCGAGCGCCTGGCGACGGCGAGGCCGTTCTTCGCCGAAAGCAGGGTCTCGATCTCGTCGCCGCGTTCGGGGTGGCGGGGCGCCAGCAGGGTCAGCACGCCGGCATGGCTGTGCCTGAGCGCCTCATGCGCATGGGCGACCTGCGCCTCCTCGCCGGGATGGGTGGAGGCGGCAAGCCAGACCGGCCGGTCGGCCACCGCGTCCAGCACCGCTTCGAGGGCCGTTTCGTCCGCGCCGAGCGGCGGGGCCGCATATTTCAGGTTGCCGGGGATGCGCACGGGATCGGCCCCCAGCATGCGGAACCGCGCCGCATGTTCGGCATCCTGCGCGAGCGTGACCTCGAACGAGCCGAGCAACCGGCGCGCGAAACGCGGGAAGCGCCGCCAGCGCCTGAAGGAAACGGGCGACATGCGCGCATTCAGGAGCGCGGCCGGCACGCTTTGCACCTGAAGCTCGCAAAGCATGTTGGGCCAGAGTTCGGACTCGATCCAGAGCGCGAGGTCCGGGCGCCAGTGCTTCAGGAAACGGCGCACCCACGCCGTCCTGTCCATGGGATAGTACTGGTGGATGACGCCCGGCGGCAGGCGCCGCGCCAGCAGTGTGGCGGCGGTGCGGGTGACGGAGGTTGCGAGCACGGCCGCGTCCGGGCGCAGGGCGGCGATCCTGTCGATCAGCGGCAGGACGGAGGCGGTCTCGCCGATGCTCGCGCCGTGGAACCATACCAGCGGGCCGTCGGGGCGCGCCGCGCCGGCGATGCCCCGCCGTTCGGGCAGGCGCGCCGGGTCCTCCCGGCCGCGCCGCCGGCGGTGGGCGACATAGGCCGGCAGGAAGGGCGCCAGAAGGCCGGTCGCCGCCCGGTAGGCGAGGTGCATCATGGCGCGACAGTGGAGGGCAGGGGCTCGTGCCCGCAAAGCCGGTCGGCCCGGTCGGTGAGTCCGTCCAGCGCCTGCTTGAGGCGGGGGAGCGCGTCATCGTCGGTGACGGGCAGCGCTTCGCCGAACAGATAGACGCCGCGATTGACCGGAAGCGGCAGCAACAGCCGGTCCCAGCTTCCGAGCAGGACGCGCCGGCGGACCGACCAGGACACCGGCAGGATGCGTACCCTTGTGAGCCGCGCGAGCGCCGCCGCCCCCGGATGCGGCACGCCGCGGGGCCCGCGCGGCCCGTCGGGCGTGATCGCCACAATGTCGCCCGCGCGCACCAGCCGGACCAGGCGGCGCAGCGCCGGCGCCCCGCCGCGCTCGGTGGAGCCGGAGACGGTATGAAGGCCGAACCCTTCCGCGATGGAGCCGCCGATCTGGCCGTCGCGATGCGCGGAAATGAGCACATGCGTGCGGTCGGGCCAGGGCCAGTCCACCGGAAAGAGCATCAGCCGCCCGTGCCAGAAGCAGACGACGGCGCTGCCGTCTTCCTTCAGCGCCGTTTCCAGGTGCTCGCGCCCTTCGACGCGCCAGCGGGTCGTGCCGGCCACCAGCCGGACATAGGCGACCAGCAGCCGTTTCGCGAGGCGCTGCGCCGCCGGGTGGCGCAACAGCCGCCTGCCGAAGCGTTTAGCCCGCATTGCCTGGAGACCGTTCGAGAGTTGCATCGATGCAGGATCCGGCCCCGTTATGCCCGAGCGCCCCCCTTCCGTCATGCCGGGACGCCCATCTTCCGTCATGCCCGGACTTGTTCCGGGCATCCATTTCCGCCGCCGCGACGGCCCCGAGGGAGATGCCCGGAACACGTCCGGGCATGACGAGGAGAGGACATGACGAGGAGAGGGCATGACGGGAAGAGGGTCGGGGCGCCAGGCGCCGCCGAAAACCGATTCTCGAACGGTCTCTAGGCAATGCGGCGGCCCGCTTCGGCGAACTGGAGCGCGTGCAGGCGCGCATAGGCGCCGCTCTGCGCCAGAAGCGCGCCGTGGGCGCCCGACTCGATCACCCGGCCCTTGTCGATGACATGGATGACGTCGGCATTGGCGACGGTGGAGAGGCGGTGCGCGATGACGACGGTGGTGCGGCCCTGCTTCAGGCGCTCAAGCGCGTCCTGGACCAGCCGCTCGGTCTCGGTGTCGAGCGCGGAGGTCGCTTCGTCCAGCAGCAGGATCGGCGCGTCCTTCAGCATGGCGCGCGCAATGGCGATGCGCTGGCGCTGGCCGCCCGAGAGGCGCACGCCGAACTCGCCGACCCGTGTGCGGTAGCCCTCCGGCATGGCCTCGACGAAACCGTGCGCGCCCGCATTGCGCGCGGCGGCCTCGACCTCCTCCTCCTCCGCGCCCGGCCGTCCGCAGGCGATATTGGCGTGGATGCTGTCGTCGAACAGCGAAACCTCCTGGCTCACCAGCGCGATCCTGTCCCTGAGCGAGGCGAGGGTGACGCTCCGCAGGTCCTGCCCGTCTATGGTGACCCGGCCGGCCTCGACATCGTAGAAGCGCGGAATGAGGTTGAGGATCGTGGTCTTGCCGGCTCCCGAAGCCCCGACCAGCGCCGACGTGCGGCCCGCCGGAAAGGTGAGCGAGAGGCCCGACAGCGCCGCCGGCCCTCCCGAATAGGAAAAGGACACGTCCTCGAAGGCGATCTCGCCCCGTCCGACGCGGAGCGGGGCGGCGTCCGGCGCATCCACGATTTCCGGCTTCCGGTCCAGCAGTTCGAAGCAGCGCTGCGCCCCGACCAGCCCCTGCTGGATGGCGGCGTTGACGCTGACGAGATGCTTGACCGGCCGGTAGGCGACCAGGAAGGCGGTGAGGAACGCCACGATGGTGCCCGGCGTTATGTTGCCGGCCGCGACCTGCCCGCCGCCGTAGAAGATTACGGCCGCGATGGCGACAGCGCCCAGGAACTCCATGATCGGGCGGGAGACCGCCTGCACCCGCACCGCCTTGACCGCGAGCCGGCGGATACGCTCGATGGCGGCGTCGGCTTCCCGGCGCTCGCGGTCCTCCAGCCGGTAGGCCTTGATGTGGCGGATGCCGGTAAGCGCCTGTTCGAGCGTGGCGGTGAACTCGCCCCAGCTCGTCTGCGCGGAACTCGTGATCCGGCGGATGCGCCGGCCGATGCGCAGCACCAGGATGAGCGTCGTCGGGAACACGAACAGCACGATCAGGGTGAGCAGCCAGTCCTGGTAGAACAGCACGCCCAGCACGAAGACGATGGTAAGGCTGTCCCTGCCCAGGGTGAGCAGCGTCGTGGACAGCGCCTGGCGCATCAGGTTCACGTCGTTGGTGAAGCGCGAGATCAGGGCGCCGGTGCGGCTGTTGTCGAAAAACACCAGGTCCGCATGGACCAGATGGCCGAACATCGCGGACTGGAAGGAGGCGACCACGCCCTGGCCGACCCTGGCGAGAATGACGGCCGAAAAGTAGGCCGAGAAGCCCTGCACCAGGCCCAGCGCGAAGATCGTGAGGGAGACGAAAACGATCAGCGCCTCGTTGCCCGCAACCAGGACCTCGTCCACCAGCTCCTGCACGACGCGGATGTAGCCGGCCTGCGCGGCGGCGCTCAGCGCCATCGCCAGCGCGGCCAGGCGGAGCGCCGGCAGTCTGGCGCGAATATGGCTTCGCCAGAGGCGGCCGATCAGCGCGCGGACGGGAAGGTCCTGGGGGGAAGCCATAAGGTGCGCTTCATAACACGAGCGGGCGGCGGACGGGAGCGCGATGCGCCGGCTCTCTCTCCCGTCCCGGGTAGCGGCGCCGGGCGCGTAGCGAGGGACGCGGCGGCCGGAATGGCGGTTTGCCGCCGCCGCGCGCCGCATTTATCGCCTTGTCGGTGAATTGATGAAACGGACACGACAAATACCCACTTCGATACGCAATATCGATACAAGACCTGCTAATATCGCAAGCACGGCCTGCAAGGGGGAACGCCATGACCATCGCCCGCCTCGTCGTGCTGCTCGCCGCCGCCGCAACGGGGCTGGCGGGGCTGTCCTCCGCCGTTCCGGTTGCCGCGCAGGGGGCGCCGGCGGTGACGGGGGTTGCGGTGACTTCGGAGGCCGGGGCGGACGCGACCTATGCGCGGGGCGAGACGGTCCGGGTGACGGTGGCGTTCAGCGAGGCGGTGAATGTGACGGGTTCGCCGACGCTCGCCATCGACATGGACCCGGCGCATTGGGGGACGAAGCGGGCGGCCTACGAAAGCGGCGGCGGGACGGCGGCGCTGGTGTTCGCGCACCGGGTTGTGGAGCCGAACCTCTCGACGCAGGGCATTGCGGTGCTGGCGGACACGCTGGCGTTGAACGGCGGGACGATCCGGTCCGTGTCGTCGCAGGCGGACGCGGCGCTGGCGCATGAGGGCCTGGCGCACGACGCCTCGCACAAGGTGGACTGGCGGCGCGCGGACACGACAGCGCCGCGCCTGGTGCGGGGCGAGGTGGACGGCGGGACGATGCGGCTCTTCTTCAGCGAGGCGCTGGACCTTCACGCTCCGGCTCTCCAACGCGACGGGCGCGCGCATTGCCGACGGCGAGGCGGTGGGCACCATCGCGAACGAGGACCCGCTGCAGAAGATATGGCTGGCGCGCTTCGGGCGCACGGTGGCGATCCAGACGGTCGAGGCGCTGGAGGGGCGCTTCGCCATCGCGCCCGACGCCGCGCCGCGCATGGCGGTGACGCTGGCGGGCCGGAATGTGGACCTCGGGCGGCTCGGCGAGGGCGAGGCGCTGTCGGAGACGCTGACGGGGCTGGCGCGGGCGTTCGGCGCGCCGGACCCGGCGGCGGCGAACGATAACGGCCCGTTCGCGCGGCATGGCCTTGGCGGGGCCCGGAACGAAGCCGGCGTCTCGGCGACGGGGCGCGAGCTCCTGCGCGGGGGTTCGTTCCACTTCACGACCGGCGCGGCCTCGGGCCTCGGGGACGGGGCGATGACCGGCTGGGGCAAGATGCTGTCCGGCGGGTCGAGCAGTTCGCTTGCCGGCGGGCTTTCGTTTGCGAGCGAGACGGCGACCGGGGTGCTGGGCCTGGACTGGGAGCGGGACCGGCTGCTGCTGGGCGTGGCGCTGTCGCGGACGGTCGAGACGGGCAGCGCGTCCTTTGCGCCGACGGGCTCGCACTACGAGATCGAGGGCCGGCTTTCGATGGTGACGCCCTATCTGCGGGTGCGGGCGGGCGAGCGTCTGTCGTTCTGGAGCGCG
>JAJDVH010000038.1 GCA_022826185.1 Alphaproteobacteria bacterium | reverse complement strand
AGGGCTGGACGCCGAAGTGGCCGACGCGGTGGCGGCGCATTACCGCCCGCAGGGGCCGGGAGACGAAGCTCCGCGGGCGCCGGTGTCGATTACCGCTGCGCTGGCCGACAAGTTCGACACGCTGGCCGGGTTCTTCTCCATCGACGAGCGGCCGACCGGCTCGCGCGACCCCTTCGCGCTCCGCCGCGCGGCGCTCGGCATCGTGCGCATCGTGCTGGAGAACGGCCTGCGCCTGCCGCTGCGCTCTGCCATTGCGGCGGCCCTGCAAGGTTACGGAGCGGATGAGGGCGGCGCAGCGCTGTTCGCCTTCTTCGAGGACCGCCTCAAGGCGCATCTGCGCGAGCGCGGCGCAAGGCACGACCTTGTATCCGCCGTCTTCGCGCTCGGCGATGAGGACGATCTGACGCGGCTCATGGCCCGCGTCGCCTTCCTCGAACGCTTCGTGGACGAGGAGGACGGCGCCAATCTGCTGGCCGCCTGCAAGCGCGCCGGCAGCATCCTCGCCATAGAGGAGAAGAAGGACAGCACCTCCTACGACGCGGACGCCGACCCGTCGGCCTTTGCCGTCGAGGCGGAACGCGCCCTGCATGAGGCGCTCGCGGAGGCCGGCGCGGCGGCCTCCCGCGCGGTCGAGGCCGAGGACTTCGCCGCTGCGACCCGGGCGCTGGCGACATTGCGCGCGCCGGTGGACCGGTTCTTCGACGAGGTGACCGTCAACGCCGACGACGCTGCGCTCCGGGCCAACCGCCTCAGGCTGCTAGCAGGCATCCGCGCCGCGACCGCAGGCGTTGCCGACTTCTCCCGGATAGAGGGCTGAGGCATGACCCGCTGGGTTTATGCCTTCGGGGGTGCGAAGACCGACGGCGGCGCGGAGATGAACGCGCTGCTCGGCGGCAAGGGCGCCAATCTCGCGGAGATGGCGCGGCTCGGCCTGCCGGTGCCGCCGGGCTTCACCCTCACCACGGAGGTCTGCACCCGCTTCTACGCCGATGGCGAACGCTATCCCGACGGGCTGGAGGAGCAGGTCGAGGCAGCTTTGGCCGAAATCGAGGCGGCGGTCGGCAAGCGCTTCGGCGGCGAGGCGGACCCTCTTCTGGTCTCGGTGCGGTCCGGCGCGCGCGTCTCGATGCCAGGCATGATGGACACGGTGCTCAATCTCGGCCTGAACGACCGGACGGTGGAGGCATTGGCGGCAAGCTCCGGCGACCGGCGCTTCGCTTTCGACAGCTACCGGCGCTTCGTCCAGATGTTCGCCGATGTGGCGCTCGGCGTGGACCGGGGGCTGTTCGAGGAAGAGATCGAGATCCTGAAGGACGAGAAGGGCGTGGACGCCGACGCCGATCTCGACGCCGGCGACTGGAGCGGCCTCGTCGCCCGCTTCAAGGAGATCGTGCTGGAGGAGACCGGCGCGGCGTTTCCGCAGGAGCCGCGCGCCCAGCTTTGGGAGGCCATAGGCGCGGTGATGCGAAGCTGGCAGACGCCGCGCGCGCAGACCTATCGCCGCCTGCACGGCATTCCCGAGGAGTGGGGCACGGGCGTCAATGTGCAGGCCATGGTGTTCGGCAATATGGGCGAGGACTGCGCCACCGGCGTCGCCTTCACCCGCAACCCCTCCACCGGCGAGAATGCGCTTTACGGGGAATATCTGGTCAACGCCCAGGGCGAGGACGTGGTGGCCGGCATCCGCACGCCGCAGAGCCTGACGGTTGCGGACGCCGAGGCGCGCGGCTCGGCCCTGCCGGCGATGGAGCGCGCCATGCCGGAGGCGTTCGCCCGGCTCATGGAGATGCGCGACCGGCTGGAACGCCATTTCCATGACATGCAGGATATCGAGTTCACCATCGAGACGGGCCGGCTCTGGATGCTCCAGACGCGCTCGGGCAAGCGCACGGCCCAGGCCGCGCTGCAGATCGCCGTCGATCTCGTGGACGAGGGCGCCATAGGGCCCGACGAGGCGGTCATGCGCATCGAGCCGGAGGCGCTGGAGCAGCTCCTGCATCCGACGCTCGACCCCGATGCCGACCGGGACGTGATCGCGCGCGGCCTGCCGGCCTCGCCCGGCGCGGCGTCGGGCCGGATCGTCTTCACCGCCGATGCCGCCGAGCAGGCGGCCGCGAATGGCGAGGCGGTCATCCTGGTGCGCAGCGAGACCAGCCCCGAGGATATCCACGGCATGCACGCCGCGCGCGGCATCCTGACCTCGCGCGGCGGCATGACGAGCCATGCGGCGGTGGTCGCGCGCGGCATGGGACGGGCCTGCGTTTCAGGCGCGGGCGCGGTCAGGATCGATGTCGAGAGCGAAGTCATGCTCGCCGATGGGCGTACCTTCACGACCGAGGACCGGATCACCATCGACGGAAGCACCGGCGAGGTGATGGCGGGCGAGATCGCGACGATCCAGCCGGAGGTGACCGGCGGTTTCGCGCGGCTGATGGGCTGGGCGGACGGGGCGCGGCGCCTGCGGGTGCGCGCCAATGCGGAAACGCCCCGCGACGCCCGGACGGCGCGCGGCTTCGGGGCCGAGGGCATCGGGCTCTGCCGCACCGAGCACATGTTCTTCGACACGGACCGCATCCTCGCCATGCGCGAGATGATCCTGGCCGACGACGAGGCCGGGCGCCGCGCCGCGCTCGCCAAGCTGCTGCCGATGCAGCGGCAGGACTTCATCGAGCTTTTCCGGATCATGGACGGCCTGCCGGTGACGATCCGGCTGCTGGACCCGCCGCTGCACGAGTTCCTGCCGCGCACCGAGGAGGAGACCGCCGAGGTGGCCGAGGCCGCCGGGGTCGATGCGGTGAAGCTGCGCCGCCGCGCACTGCGTCTGGAAGAAGCCAACCCGATGCTCGGCCACCGCGGCTGCCGGCTCGGCATCACCTGGCCCGAAATTTACGAGATGCAGGCTCGCGCGATCTTCGAGGCCGCCGCCGAAACCGGGGCCGAGCCCGAGGTCATGGTGCCGCTGGTCGCGGCCGGCAGCGAGCTCGAACGCATCGGGGCGGTGATCGACCGGACGGCTGCGATGGTGGCGGAAGAGACGGGCCGGGCGCTCGCCTACAGCACCGGCACGATGATCGAGCTGCCGCGCGCCGCGCTCAGGGCCGCCGAGATCGCCGCCGCCGCGGAGTTCTTCTCCTTCGGCACCAACGACCTGACGCAGACGGCCTTCGGCATTTCCCGCGACGATGCCGGCTCCTTCCTCGGCGCCTATCGCGACAGCGGCATCCTGGCGAACGACCCGTTCGAGACGCTGGACATCGAGGGCGTGGGCGAGCTGGTGCGCCTCGCCGCCGAGCGCGGCCGGGCCGCGCGGCCGGACCTCAAGCTCGGCATTTGCGGCGAGCATGGCGGCGACCCGGCCTCGGTCGCCTTCTGCCACGAAATCGGCCTCGACTACGTCTCCTGCTCCCCCTACCGCGTCCCCATAGCCCGCCTCGCCGCCGCCCAGGCCGCGCTGGCTGCGGGGGAGGGAGGCGGAGAAGAGGGATAGGCGCGGGCGGGTTGCCGCGCGCCGCTCTCCGTCACCCCGCCCTCATCCCGAACAGCGGTGCCAGCCGCGTATCGAGGGACGGTCCTTCGATACGCGCCCACTGGCGCGGTCGCTACTCGGGACGAGGGCTTTGGCTGCGCGGGCGACGGGTTGCGCGGTTACTGCGCGCGGCCGAGATTGTATTTCATGATCCGGCCGTGGCGGCCGGACCTGTCGCCCTCCAGCTCGTAGATCCCGCCGTTCGGGCCGCGGCGGCGGGCAAGTACGGCGCCGATGGCAAGGCGGTCCTCCCGGTCGAGCTCCAGGTCGAAGATCGATACCGTCTCCGCAAGGCGGTCGGCGGTGCGCGCGCCGATGATGACGGCGCCGACCTGCGGGCGGTCCAGCACCCAGCGGGCGGCGACTGCGCCGATGGCCGCTCCGTGCTTCCGGGCGACCGCCGCCAGCGCCTCCATCAACTGCTGGAACAGCGCCCAACCGCCGAACTCGTCG
>JAJDVH010000209.1 GCA_022826185.1 Alphaproteobacteria bacterium | reverse complement strand
CAGGCCCTGGATACCCGGAACAGGCGATGTCCGGGACGGGTGGGTCGGCTTTCGGCGACGACAATGCCGGCGCCGCCCATGCCATGACCATGCGCGACATCATGCTGGGCACGAGCTTCACGGCGACGGGGGCAGAGGATTCGCGCGGCGGCAGCCTCGCCTTCTGGGGCCGGGCGGCGCAGTCCTTCTTCGACGGCAGGGAAGGCGCGCTCTCGCTCGACGGCGAGGCGACCACGGCCATGCTGGGCGCGGACTATGCGCGCGACAGCTGGCTGGTCGGCATGGCGCTGATGCAGAGCCGGGGCGAGGGCGGCTATGCCGATACCGGCATCGATCCCCGGCCCGCGTCGCAGAGCTGTGACGGCATGGACGCGCAGACGGAGGTCCTGTGCAGGGGCGCGGTGCGCGAGGGCGACGGCAAGGTGGAGGCCGCGCTCACGGCGGCGCTGCCCTATGCGTCCCTGCGGGCTTCGGAGCGGCTGGAGTTCTGGGGCGCGCTCGGCCACGGGACGGGCGATGTCACGCTGAAGCCCGAAATGGGCGGCGCGCTCAAGGCGGATATCTCCTGGAGCATGGCGGCGATGGGCATGCGCGGCGACCTGCTGCCTCCGCCCGCCGAGGGAGGCGGCCCGGCGCTGGCGCTGGTCTCGGACGCGCTCTGGGCGCGGACCTCCTCGGACAGGACGCAGGACCTCGCGGCCTCTGACTCCGACGTGACCCGGCTCAGGCTCGGGCTGGAGGGAAGCTGGCATATGGCCCTACCCGGTTCCTCACCCGGGGCGGAGGGGGCAGGCATGACGCCGAGGCTGGAACTCGGCATGCGCCATGACGGCGGCGATGCGGAGACCGGCTTCGGGGTGGAGCTCGGCGGCGGCATCGCCTGGAGCGATCCGGGCCTGGGCCTGTCGCTCGACCTCTCGGGCCGCACGCTGGTCGGGCATGGCTCGGACGATCTGGAGGACCGGGGCTTTGCGGCCTCGCTCGGCTTCAATCCCGAGCCGGCGAGCGCGCGGGGCCTGTCGCTCTCACTGAGGCAGGACTGGGGCGGGTCGGCAGCGGGCGGTCTCGATGCGCTGTTCACGCCCGACCCGCTCGGCGAGCGCGGCGGCTCCGGCGACGCCACCGCCCGCTGGCATGCGGAAGCGGCATACGGGTTCCCCGCGCTCGGCGGGCGGTTCACCGGCAGCCCGCATCTGGGCCTCGGCCTCGCCACGGGCGCGCGCGATTACACGCTCGGCTGGCGCCTTTCCCCCGCCGGCAATGCACCAGATTTCTCCTTCGGCATGAGGGCGACACGTAGCGAAAGCGACAGCGCGCCGCCGGAACACCGCCTCGGGGTCGAGGTCAGTCTGCGGTGGTGACGATGAGGGGCGGCAGGGGCGTTGGGCGGTGACGGTGTCCGAGCCTCCCATTATCGACGGTCATGCCGATCATCGCTCGATCGTTGCCTTGGAACGCGCCGCACTGCGGCCTCGACTGGGCTTGTCAAGGAGAAGGATGACACGTGTAGTGGCTATTCGAGAACCTCTGGCAACGGAGCCGCCAGGGTGTTGATACTGGTCGATACGTAATTCGCTCTAGAGGGACCAATATGACGCGCATTTTGGAAAATCCTCGCTTGCAGTCCCGTCAGGCAAGTGCCGATGTGAGGCATAGTTCGGCGGGCGTTACAGGCTCGAGAAGCCTGTCGACAGCGGGCGCAATCGTCGTCTTGGCGTTCTGTCTTGGTCTCGTCAGCACTACCGCTCTGTCCCAAGCCTGCGTGCCCACCGATGTGGTGAGCGAACTGTTCAGGTACTCACAGCTTGCAGAGCGTCCTGAAGCCCGTGAAGCCGAGGAGCCGTGCTCGACAGAAAGCACGAGGTACCCCCAACCGTTCCCTGTCCCGGCGTTTGACGAGGACCTTAGAAGGCAGTTGCAAGACGCAATTGGCGATAGGGCACTCGTAGAACGGCCCCGAGATACGGAGAACACCAACACGCTTTACGTGGGGTGCAAGAATGAAATTCTTAACTTCGACGTAGCCGTCGAGATGCGCTTCTACCGACAGGAAATCGGTGCCGACGTCAATCAATTGGACCTGGTTTACCGCCAAGGCGACGGCGATAATGAGTGGAGTCCTTTCATCGATCCTCGTTCTGGCGATATAATTGCCTTTCCGGGAACAGATCTGTCTGATCTACGTCAGTGGTTGGCGAATTCTGCAGGGGAGCACTGCCCGTTTCCTGCCGCGCGTTTCGCGGTATATAGCATGTGCATGCACGCAAACTCGAGAGAGGGGAGTGCTTCCGCTTCCTCTTTGCGCATGGAGGACGGTATGCCCATAGTGGTGGGCCACTCCCTTGGCGGTGCAGCAGCCCAGTTCATCGCCACTTCACGGCCGCTTCAGGAAAGCAATAGCTGGCCAACCTGTCCCGGCATTAATGCCTATGCGTTTGGAAGCACCGGACTGACGCCTTCGAGCCTTGGGACCATCCACGGAACCCTGAAAACCTATGCCTCCGATTGTGATTGGCTTGTTTCAAACATTAATTTCCCTTTTGCCGACAGAGTTCAGACAGGTCATCTCTTCACTCTCTCATCGAACAGCCACTTAATCGACAGCATACAAGACGACCTTTGCAGTTGTTTGCGAGACGATGAGCCTCGTATGTTTCGCGTCCATGACCCATCCGAACTACCGCAGACGAATTGGGCCCTGTGCCAGTTCAGAAATCGACGGGAGTAGGATGGTCACCATCTATCCATCGCCGCGGCGATACGCGCCCCGACCCGCTCGGCGGCGTCCTCGACTTCATGGTCCCCGACATGGGCGTATCTGAGGGTCATCGTGGGCTGCGCATGCCCGAGCATGCGGGCGACGGTGGGCAGCGGCACGCCATTGCCCACGGCCTGGCTCGCTACCGTATGGCGCAGGTCGTGCAGGCGCACATCCTCAAGACCGGCTTCCTGGCGCGCTCGTGGCCAGAGACCCAGATTGTGAGAAAGCGGCCGGGCCCGGTTCCCAGGCGAGGGAAAGACATATGCCCCTCCCGTCCTTGGCTGTCGCGCAATGAGGGCCTGCGCAGCCTCGCTCAGCCACACCGTGCGCGGTCCCGTCTTCGCCTCGGCCAATCTGAGCATGTCCCCGTCCACCTCCGACCATCGCAGCCTGAGGATTTCGCTCTTGCGGCAGCCGGTCAGCAGCAACAGGCGGATGACGTCGGCCTGTGGTTGGCGCGAGGGCCGTTCCTCCACCAGCCGGTCGAGAGTGCGGTGAAGCCGGGCGATCTCCTCCGCCGACAGGAAGCGGGTCATCTTCCTGCCCGGGTTCATCCGGATGTCCTGCGCCGGGTTGTGCTGCGCATGACCGGCGGCGACGGCCGCCGCCAGGATGCGGCGCAGCAGGCCGAGCGCCATGTTGGCCGCGCCCGGCGTCTTGCGGCTGAGCTCGTCGAACCAGCGTTCGACACCTGGCCTCTTGAGATGGTCGAGGCGAAGCGCGCCGAAGGCGGGCAGAAGCTGGCGTCGCACCATGCGCTCGCAGTGCCTGCGCCAGCGCGTGTCGCAACCGCGGGCAGGCTGCCAGACTTCCGCGACGAACTCCCGGAAGAGGGGAACCGCAGCCCGTCTTGCGCCGTCTTCGCCAATCTGCGGATGGGCGCCGTTGAGCATGGCCCGGCATTCCTTGCGGGCTTCCTCCACAGTCATCAGCTGGGCCGGGCCGATTGTCGTCCGCACCGCCCTGCCGTCCACGGTCCCGTGCCACACGAAACTGCGATGCCCGGAAGGACGGACCCTCACTCCCAGACCGGCAAGGCGGCTGTCCCGGACGATGTATTCCGTCGCGGCCGGCCGCAGCCTGCGGACCACAGCATCGGTCAGGCGGATGCTGCGGGTCCGGCGGCTGTCGTCCATCCTTTCGGTCATGATGCCGTTCCCGACAGAAGCGGCGCCAGCGTCTCGACCGTCTCCCTGACTGTCGCATCGGACAGATGCGCGTATTTCAGCGTGGTCGCCGCATTCACATGGCCCAGAAGCCGCCCCACCGTGCGGATCGTCTCGCCGCTCGACAGCGCCATGCTGGCGAAGGAATGACGGGTGTCATGAAGGCGAACATCCTCAAGGCCCGCCTCGGCGCGCAACTGCATCCAGAAGCCGTCCAGCCAGCCCCAGGGCGCGCTCCAGCCTCCGATGGGGAACACGAAGCGCGACGAACGCGGCAGCCCGTCGAGGACCTCCCGTGCTGCATTGCACAGCCAGACCGTGCGCGGCCCGGTCTTGCTGCCCTCGAGGTAGAGCCTGCCATCGCGGTAGAAGCGCCATTCGAGGCCGATGATCTCCGACTTCCGGCATCCGGTCAGCAGAAGCAGGCGCAACGCCGCGACCCGGAAGGGCTGCCGGGCCTCATGCCGGTCCAGCACCATGCCGAGGCGGCGGTATTCCTCCGGAGACAGGAAGCGCTCCGAACGCTTCTGCCGGTAGCGCCGGATACCCTTGCAGGGATTGCCGCCATCGGGACGATACCCCCATGCCTCCGCCTGCTGCATGATGACGGAAAGCACGGGCGCGGAACGGTTCGCCGCCGCCGGCGTCGCATGGAGCGAGCGGAACCAGCGCTGCACCTCCTCGCGGGTGATGTCCGCAATGGGCCGGCCCGCAAAGAAGGGCAGCAACTGATCATGGAGATAGCGCCGGTTGGCCGCGAGCGTACGCGGCTTCCAGCGCCTGCCATAGCGGGAGAAGACTTCCTCGGCGACGGTCTCGAACGGCACATCGCCGGACATGTCCGCATCAAGGTCCCTGTCGTCGCGGAGCGCGGCCAGCATGGACCGGGCGCGGGCGCGCGCCTCGGCCTCTGTCATGACCGCCGCATCGCCGACGATCTTCCAGACCCGGTGGCCCCGATGCTGGCTGTGGATGAAGTAGCGCTTCGTGCCCGAGGGCATGATGCGCACGCCGTATCCCTTCAGGTCGGCGTCCCTGACATTGCGGACGGTCTTGCGGGGCCGGAGATTATCGACCCGGCGCTGAGTGAGGCGGATGGCTGCCACGATTGCGGTTCCCCGATCGGTTGCACCTGAGTGCAGGACCGGGTCCGATCACGCGCCCGGTTGCACCGGAAACGGGGAAATTCCATAATCATGTCAGTCAGTTAGCACCGAAGGTGCGCCATGATGTGTCATGTTTTGTCATGAGGCGCGCCCGGCCTCCTTCATGGTCTGTCATGCGATGTCATGTTCGCCATGCCCCCGCCGATGCTTCGCCATCCCGTTCCTGCATATCGCCCCTCCCCTGGCGCTTCGTTCCAACCCGATCCGCCCGGCGCGGCGGGACCCTGTTTCGCGCGTATCGCCCGTGCGCCCATGCGCGGGCGCGGGCGCGCCTTTGCGCCGGCGCGGTTCGCGCGCCTGATTGCCCGTGCGCGCGAGGCGGGCCCAGGGCGCACCTCTCCCCCTCCCCCGGAAAGGGGCCGAAAAACCCGCCGCCCGCGCGCGCCGCCGGGCTGCCGTTGCTGTGCACGAAATGGAACATAATACGAACAATATCGGATTTCAACCCCCCGCGGGGAGCTTTTTCGGGGGCGATGAACAGCGCCCGGCGGAGAAGGCGCGCCGGCTCCGGCTATTGCCGCCCGATTTCCGCAGTCAGCGTCTCGAACAGGCGCCGGCAGGCCGGGCAGCGTTTCCGCACCGTCTCCGGGTCTATCCGCCGGAGCAGGTCGCTGGCATGGCCGATCTTGCGGTAGCGGCCCGCGGTCGTGTTTTCCGTCGCCCGTCTCAAGGCGTTGACGATAGAGCCTTTGGCTACCGTTTCAAGGTCTTCCTGTTCGGGCAGCGTGTCCTCATCGAAGCCGTTGCCGTAATAGCCGGCCAATGCCCGTTCGTCCGCCACGATCCAAGCTTCCATGGTCTGGATCATGAGGTGAATTTGCTCGTCCGATGCAAAGTCCAGATTCCAGTTGTCCTCGGGTCGCTCCCGAAGGTGCTCGCGGGCTGTTGCTGTATTCACCCGTTGCTCGGAATCGACCAGAAGAATGACGGTTTCCTCCTCGCGATTTTCCGCAACGCGGCGGGAAAAGCGGTGGAATGCCGTGCTTCGGCCGCCGCAGGGGACAACGCGCGGGCGCGGTGTCGCCTCCTCCAGACCGCGCTGCAGAAAGCTCTCCATGCCTGTGCGCAGAGCGGCCTGCCTTGCGGGGTCGTCGCCTCCCCCTTCCATATAGATCGTGACGGCGCTCACGGATTGGCGCCCAGCTCCCCCTGCCGCCAGAGGTGGCCGAGCGTATAGTCTTCCAACAGGTCGGAGAGGCGCTCCGGGTCCAGCCGACGTAGCACCGTGCCCGCGCCGGGCCGCTCGCAGGCGATAATGGCGCTGGGCCGGTCGGAAAGCGCCGACACCATTGCGTCCGAATGGGTGGCCACCACAAGCTGCATCCGTTCGGACGCTTCGGCCAGCACCTCCGCCATCAGCGCCACCGCGTCCGGATGCAGGCCCAGTTCCGGCTCCTCGATGCACACCAGCGGCGGCGGCTCCGGCGACAGCAGCACCGCCAGCATGGCGATGAAGCGGAGCGTGCCGTCGGAGATTCGCGGCGCGGGAATGGGCGTGTCGAAGCCGGTTTCGTGGAGCAGAAGCTGGACGGTCCCGCCGATAACCGGAGTACTCAAACGCTCGAAGCGCGGGAAAAAAGATTTCAGCAAATCGTTGAATTCCTGCCGCCTCCCCCAGCTATCCAGATTGTTGACGACTACGGCGAGATTGCTCGCGTCCGGCAACAAGCGGTCTCCCGGCAAGTCGGCCGGCGGCGGCCGGCGCGCCGCAGACCGACGGCCGAACGACCATTCCCGGAAAGTCTGGATTTCCGAGAATGTCCGCCCCAGCCATGTAAGTTCCGGGTAGTGAAACGGATCGCGGAACTTCGTCAGGACCGAGCCGTCTGGCGGCACGTCGGTCCGCGAAAGCGTCTTGTAATCCCGCTTGTTCAAACCCTGGTGGACGCCGATAACAGGGCTGCCATGGCTGCGGCTGATAAACCTGTAATAGAATATCTGCTTGCCGTTGCTGCCGGCCAAGTCCGGTTCTTCGATCGCTTCGTCAAGAATACGGACCCGGCTGGCTTCTTCCCTGAAATCGAGCCGATACCTCAGTGGGCCCGTGCCCCGCGACCAAACACCGTGGTTCCTCCGGATTTGCTCGATAGTCAAGTCCAGCTGTGGCCGTCGGTCGGAACGTGGACCCTTCCATATCCACTCCTTCACCCCGCCGCCTTCCGAAAGCACCGCCGCAAAGTCCGTCGGCAAAGCGCGCAGCAATTCGAAGGCTTCGATGAAGTTGGACTTGCCGGACCCGTTCGGTCCGATGAGGACATTGAGGGATTCGAGCTCGAACGGCTCCATGTCCGGCGGGAAGGAGAGCAGGCCGGCCAGTTTCAGGCTCTGGATGAACCGCATCGCAATCCGCTCGCCGCCGTTTGCCTTGTCCCGTTCGCCGCGCCGCCAACCTTCCCCGAATGCGTCTGCCGGTCAAGCGTGGCGCGGAAGAGGCGCTACAGGCCCGGCCCCGCCCTGACCGCCTCCGGCACCTCGCGCTTGAGATACTTGCCGTCCGCCGGGTCGCCCAGGAACGCGCCGTCCTCCACCACCACCTTGCCGCGCAGGACGGTCATGGCGGGCCAGCCGGTGATGGCGTGGCCTTCCCAGGGGGTGTAGTCGGCTTCGTGGAGGTCTTCGGCGCGGACGGCGCCCCGGACGCTCGGGTCGAGCACGCAGATGTCGGCGTCGGAGCCGGGCGCCAGCGCGCCCTTGCGCGGCCAGAGGCCCATGACCTTCGCGGCGTTGGTCGAGACCAGGTCCGTGTAGCGCTCCAGGCTGTAGCCGCGCCTGGTCACCATCTCGTCATACATCACGCCCATGCGCGGCTCGACGCCGGCATTGCCGCCCGTGGTGTCGTCGATGCGGTTGCCGATGGTCTTGACCTTCAGGGTGCAGCAGATCTCGTCGGTCGCGACGCAGTTGATCGCGCCGTCGAGCGTGCCGGCCCAGAGCGCCGCCTGGTCGGCCGGGGACTTGAGCGAGGGGTAGGTGTGGTAGATCTGGCCGTTCGGGCGCCTGTAGTCCTCGCTGGTGTAGAGCATGTACTGGTGCAGCGTCTCGCCGTAGATCGGGTTCCCTCGGGCGCGCGCCTCGCGGATCGCCTGCACGCCCGTCGCCGCGCTCACATGCATCATGTAGAGCGGCGTGTTTTCGGCCTCCGCCAGCCGCAGCACGCGACGGAAGGACAGGTCCTCCGACAGCGCGTTGTGGACCTCCGCCATGTTCTCGAAGCCGACCCGGCCCTCGCGGATCAGCGTCTCGTACATGTGCATCACGATGTCGTTGTCCTCGGCATGGATGACGCCGAGGCCGCCGGCGCGCGTGATCGCCTTGAAGACCTCCCAGATATCGCCGAAATGCACCATCCGCCCGCGGCGCGACGGCGTGATGTCGGTGGTGAAGATCTTCACGGTCGGGTAGCCGTCGGCGATCACGCCCTCCAGCTCGGCGACCGTCTCCGGCGGGATGTCGCCCAGCAGCATCACATGGTAGGCGTAGTCGCAGTAGCAGGCGCCGTCCCAGTCCGCGTCGCGGCGCGCGATCACCTCCTTCAGCGGCAGCGGCTCCTGGCGGGCGGCGAAGTCGATCATGGTCGTGGTGCCGCCGTGGAGCGCGGCCCGGCTCACCACCGCGGGCGGGTCTGTCAGCATCGCCGCGCCGTCCGGCAGCGGCAGGTGCCAGAGGCAGTGGACATGCGGGTCGATGCCGCCCGGCATGACGATCCGGCCGGTCGCGTCCACCACGCGCGCGGCCGAACCGTCCGGGATGGCGCCCCGCTCGGCCACGGCCGCGATGCGCTCGCCCGAGACCGCGACGTCGTGCGCGCCCACGCCTTGCGGCGTCACCACCCGGTCGCTGCGCAGGATCAGGTCGAACATGCTTCCACCTCCTCGATCAGCGCTTCCATCAGCGCCCCGGCCCAATCCTGCCGGATGCCGCGCCCGATGACGACTATCCTCGTGCTGCGGTCGGCCCCCGGCCAGCGCGCCAGCCGCTCCAGCGGGTGGAAGACATGCTGCACGCCGTGCACGACGACCGGCCGCTCCGGCGCTTCGGCGATCCGCACGAGGCCCTTGAGGCGCAGCAGGTCCGGCCCCGCCGCGTCGGCCAGGGTTTCCAGGAAGAGGGTGAGCGCCACGGCCGGCACGGGCTCGGTGCGCCGGAGCGTGAAGGTCGAGATGCCGGCGGCGTGGTCGTGGCCGTCGGGCGCGTCGAGCCGGGGCTCGATGGCGAGCAGGCGTTCGGGGTCGATGCCGCCGAAGCTCGCTTCCACGATCTCCGCGCCCGGGTTGAGTTGGCGCAGCCGGCTTTCCAGTTCGGGGGCCGGCGCGAGGTCGCGCTTGGTGACGATCAGCAGGTCCGCCAGCGCCGCCTGCTTCACCGCCTCGGGATAGCGCGCCAGCGTTTCCGCGCCGTTCACCGCGTCCACCGTCGCGGCGAGGCCGCCCGCTTCCAGGCCGTGCGCGGCGATCAGCGTCTGGAGGATGGGCGCGGGGTCGGCGAGGCCGCTCGTCTCCAGCCAGATGCGCTGAGAGGGCCGCTGCGCCTGCAGGCGGGCGGCGGCCGCGGTGATGTCGCCCCTGGCCGCGCAGCAGAGGCAGCCGGAGCCGAGCTCCACCAGCTCCTCCTCGCCCGCCTCCAGCAGCGCATGGTCGATGCCGACATCGCCGAACTCGTTGACGATCACCCCGTCGCCCGCCAGCGCCTCATGGGCGAGCAGCGCCTTCAGCAGCGTCGTCTTGCCGGAGCCGAGGAAGCCCGTAATGGCGATGACGCGGGTCATTGCCGGCGCCCGCTCCGGGCCAGGCGGCCCGTTCGCCGCCCCGGACTACGCCTGTCCCCGCCCCCGAGCCTGCCGCATGCGCGCATCTCGTTTCGGTTCGTCTGCGGTGCGCCCGCTGGTCCAGCCACGCCGCGCTCCGTGTCCCCTGTCGTCACCCCGGCCTTGAGCCGGGGTCCATCCATGGCTCCCGATGCCGCCGCAGCCGGTGGAGGGCAGGCCGAACCGCCGAGGCTGCCGCAAGAACCGAGGCTGGGCCCCGGCTCGGGGGCCGGGGCGACGGCGGGGGGAAGCGCGACGATGCGGGTCATTGCGGCTCTCCGTCGCCGGGGCGCATGAACAGCACCCGGCTTGCCCGGCGCTCGGGCGCCAGCAGCGAGCGCAGATGGCGCAGCGCGCCCGAGACGGAGGGATGCAGGCGGCTTAGCCCGTCCGGCCCCGTCACCCGCCAGGCCGGCCCGAGCGGCGTTTCCTCGCGCGCCGCCGTCACCCCGCCCGGCTCGACGCCCCAGAGCGCCAGCGCGCCACGGACCAGCAGATCGTCCCGTGCCGCGTCACCCGTCACAGCGGCAGCGCCAGCAGGGTGTCGATGCGGGCATTGTCATAGACCACGGTCATCTCGCGGATGCGCAGCGCCCCGTCGAAGACGGCGCGGTATTCGCCCGCGCTGAACAGCATGATGTCGCCCTCGCGCATGATGCGGGCGACATGGTAGCCAGCGCGCGCGGAGACCGGCGGCCCTTCGTCCACCAGAGCGCGCCCGATCACATGGCGGTAGCGCTGCGCCTCGAAGACATTCGCCCGGCGGAGCGCCGCCACCCGGTCGGCCAGCATGGCGCGCCCGTCGGCATAGACCACCGAGACCGGCAGGCCGGCCTCCACATTCTCGCGCGCGGCGATGCGGTAGCGGCAATCTTCCGCGAACAGCTCCAGCCAGTCCTCCAGCCGGTCGTCGTCTATCGCCATGGCGTAGCGCGCGAACAGGCCGTCCACGGCGTCCTGGAGGCCGCTCACAGCCCCATGACCGCCCGCCAGGCCTTCCAGAAGCCGCGCACCGAGGTCTCGGTCGCGCGGCCCCGCTGGCTCTCCGTGCCGGCCCCGCCCATCTCGACCACGCCCGCGAGCCCGGCCGCGCCGGCCGCGCCGCGCTGCACGAAGCCGCCGACCGCGCCGTCCTCCATCGAGATGAAGCCCGCCGGCCCCACCATGTTCGCCTGCAGGAGGCGCAGCTCCGCAAGCTCAGGGTCGTCACCCTCGAAGCCGTAATATGTCCAGAGCAGCTCCGTGCGGTCCACGCCCTTCGGCGCCACCTGGCGCACCGCCAGCGCGTTCTGCACCTGCTGCGAGACGAAGGTGGGGAAGACGGTCAGGATCTGGAGCGAGACGCCGTCGCCGAACTCGTCGCGGCCGCGGATGAGGCGCGGGTCGGCGAGCGCGTAGTCATCCTTCCAGGCGCGCAGGCCGCCCTTCTCGTAGTCCTCGTTCGGCCGGTCGGTCCGCATGCGCGACCAGCTCACATGGTGGCCGCCGCTTTCGTCCACCTCCACGCCGCCCTCCTGCGAGAGCCGGTTCAGCCGGAAGGTGGCGAAGAAGGAATGCAGCAGGCTGGCGTGGTAGCTGTCCTTCACGTTCTCGACATAGAGCTTCCAGTTGTTCGGCAGCATCTGGCGGTGGCGGCCGAGCAGCCGGACCGGCCTGCCCAGCACGCGGGCGAGCCGGGCGCGGATTTCGGGCCCGAGCCAGTCCTCGAGACCGGCCACGTCCGGGCTGAAGGTGCCGAACACCAGCCCGGACCATGCCGCCACGCGCAGCTTGCGCGGCCCGTGCCGGGCCTTGTCGAAGCCCTCCGGCATGCCGCCCGCCCCGTCTATGCCGCCCTCGAAGGCCACGCCGCGCAAATTGCCTTCGAGGTCGTAGTTCCAGGCGTGATAGACGCACTGGATGCGCCGCCCGCGCCCGCCTTCGCCGAGGCAGATGAGCGCGCCGCGATGGGCGCAGCGGTTCTCGAACGCATGCAGCGCCCCCTGCCGGTCGCGGCTGACGATCACCGGCGTCTCGCCGACATGGGTCGTGCGCCAGCTGCCCGGCTCCGGCAGTTCCGCCTCCATGCAGAGGAAATGCCAGGCGGGGCCGCGAAACAGGCGCTCCTGCTCGGCCTCGTAAAGGGCGGGGTCGCGGTAAACCTCGTAAGGCACGCGCGTGAGGCCCGGACCCGGCCAGGCCGGCAATTGCGGCTGCTCCTGCATGATACGGCGAGCCTAACCGATAAAATTTTTTTCCGCGACGGGCCTTGAAATTGCGAAACGCCGCCCCATTCTGCCGCCAACGCATCTGCATCGCGAAGGCGGGTGGACCCGCTTGACACTCATGCTGCGATGCAACAATCTCTGCTGCGACGCAAAATTACTTCCGGAGACATGACCCATGTCCGCTGCCAACGGCGCCGCCGTGCGCGCCATGTTCGACAACGCCAAACAATCGCCCTTCCGCACCTGCCAGTGGCCGTTCGGCGATCCGCAGAACGAGGAAGAGTTCCACTATTGCGGGGCGCCGACGCTCGCGCCGCACTCTTACTGCGCCCGCCATGTCGAGATGGCCTATCGGGACCCCGACGAGGAGCGCGAGGCGGCGCGCGAGGCCGAGCGCGCCGCCGCCTAGCCGGACCGCTCTTCTTGCGGGACCGAGAATATCTGGCCCGGGAAGATCAGGTCGGGATTGCCGATCTGCGCCTGGTTGGCGGCATAGATGACCGTGTAGCGCACGCCCTGGCCGTAAATCCTGCGGGCGATGCGCCAGAGGCTGTTGCCCGGCTGGACCACCACGACATCCCCCGGCGGGAAGTCGGTGATCGGGTCCGCCCGTTCGAACGGAAGCCGGATGCGCGACTGCGTCGCCCCTTCCGGCGTGCGCGCCTCGACCGTGAGGTCGTAGCGGCCGGGCGCGACCGGCTTGGCCACCCGAAGACGCCACTCGCCCTTCTCGTCCGCCCTGGCCTGGCCCAGGGACTCGGAGCCGGATTCCGGCGCGGCGATCTTCGGCTCGACGACCGATCCGGGCGCCGCCTTGCCCGCCAGCGCGAGATTGCCCCGGTCGTCGTAATCGACCGAATCGACGGAAACGCCCCCCGATGACGGCTGCGGCCCGGATGCGGCCTGCCGCCCTTCCGGCGCGGCCGTTTCGGGGGCCGCAGCGGTGGCCGCCGGCGCTGAGGCGGCCGGCTGCGCCTGGTCGGGGGCCTTTTCCGCAATGGCGGGGGGCTCGCCGTCCTTGCCGTCGGCAGGCAGAGTTTCATCCGCAACCGGCTTCGGCTTCGCAGGCGCTTGCGCAACCGTCGCGGCCGGTTTCCCGGGCTTGTCCTCCGGCAATGCCGCACCGCCCGTCCCGGCAGCCGCCTGCTGCGGCGCAGAGCCTTCGTCCGAAGGCTGCGGCGTCTCCGGAGCCTTGGCCGCAAGTTGGGGCGGCTGGGCCTTGCCGGCGGGCGGGTCAGCCTTGTCGGCGACAGCCTGCTGCGGCGCGGAGCCTTCATCCGCAGGCTGTGGCGTATCCGGAGCCTTGGCCACGGCAGGCGCCTGCTGGGCCTCGGCGACGGGCGGGCCAGCCTTGTCGACCGTCGCCTGCTGCGGCGCGGGCGGCGTCGTGGAGCCTTCCTCCGAAGGCTGCGGCGTCTCCGGAGCCCTGGCCGCGACTTGGGGTTGTTCGGCCTTGCCGGCGGGCGGGTCAGCCTTGTCGGCAGCCGCCTGCTGCGGCGCGGGCGGCGTCGCGGAGCCTTCCTCCGAAGGTTGAGGCGTTTCCGGAGCCCTGGCCGCGACTTGGGGCTGTTCGGCCTCACCAGCGGGCGGGGCAGCCTTGTCGGCAGCCGCCTGCTGCTGCGCGGGCGGCGTCGCGGGACTTTCGTCCGAAGGCTGCAGCCTATCCGGAGCCTTCGCCACGACCGGAGCCTGTTCCGTTTCGCCAGCGGCCGGGGCAGCCTTCCCGGCAGCCGCCTGTTGCTGCGCGGGCTGCGGCGTCTCCGGAGCCTTCGCCGCAACCGGCGCCTGCTGCCCGGTCTCGCCGCCTTGCGTCGCTTCCTCGGCCTTTGCCACCGCCCTCGGCGGTTCGGGCGCAGCCGTGCCGGCGGCGGCCGGTTGCGCCGGCGCCTTCGGGGCCTCCGCCACCGCAATCAGCTTTTCGGGCTGTGCCGGCCGCGCGGGCGGCTCCTCGGCGCCGGATGCGACTTCGGGCCGCTGGAGCACCTCGCTCGCGCCGAAATCCCCGGTCGGGACCGCGATGACCAATGGCTTCTCGTCCTTGTCCCCCCCCGGGATCGACACGACGATCGTCTTGTCGCCGACCTCGGTCTTGCCGTCCTTGCCCGTCGCCTCGATCTTCACCGCATGGTCGCCCTCGGGCAGCGGCTTGTCCGGAAGCGCGACCCACTTGCCATGCTCGTCGGCCTTGACCACCGCAAGGGTCTCGTCCTGGGTGGCGATGGTGACCGATGCGCCGGGCTCGGCCTTGCCTGCGATCACGGTGTCGCCGTCCTTGTCGATCCGCACGACATCCAGCTGCGGCTTCGCCGGCGGCTCTTCGGGCTGCGCAACGGTTCCCTCGGACGGCGCCTCCGGCTCGGACGGCGCCTCGACCGCCGGGGCCGTCGCGGGCGGCGCGGGCGGCGGCTCCGGGTCCTCGAACAGGTCCGGGTAGGCCCCCCGCCACAGGGCGTAAAGGACCAGTGCCAGGCCGACGATCGCTATGGGAATAATACGGGCCACGAACGCTACCGTTTCGTTACATTGGCAACATAGACTGAGCTATCCGCCGAAGAAAGGTTCGACATGGCGAAGATCGAGAGTGTCTGCGTGTTCTGCGGTTCCAGGGTCGGGAACCGGCCGGAGCGCCGCGCGCTCGCGGAGGAGACCGGCAGGCGCATCGCCGAGGCCGGGCTGCGCACCGTCTATGGCGGCGGGCATGTCGGGCTCATGGGCGTCCTCGCCGATGCCGCGCTGGCGGCCGGCGGCGAGGTGGTGGGCATCATTCCCGAGTTCCTGCATGAGCGGGAGGTGATGCATTCCGGCCTCACTGAACTGGTCGTGACCCGGTCCATGCACGAGCGCAAGGCCGAGATGCACGAACGCTCCGATGCCTTCCTCGTCCTGCCCGGCGGCATCGGCACGCTCGACGAAGTGGCCGAAGCGCTGTCCTGGATCAGCCTCGACCTGCACCGCAAGCCGGTCATCCTGGTGGACCGCGCCTTCTGGTCGCCGCTCTCGCACCTGCTCTCGGAGATGGAGCGCGCGGGCTTTACCTCGCCCGAACTGCTGCAAAGCACGGCCGTCGCCGACGATGCCGGCGAGGCGCTTGCGCTGCTGGCCGCAACCGGCGGGCCCGACTGAGACCCGGCAGGCCCGGCCCGGTTGCGCGGCGGCGCGGGGGCTGCCACATTCCGGCCGCGCCGGGAAGGCAGGGGGAAAGGGGTCATGGAACGGGCCGAACAGATCAGGGTCGGGCACAGGCTGCTTGCGCATCTCGACGCGAAATCCACCGACCGGACGGATGAAGTGTTCCGCCTGGGCGTCGAGGATTACACCTGCCGCGACCAGCTCGCCTCGGAGCAGCAGGCCTTCTTCCGGCGCATGCCGCTTGCCATCGGCCTCTCCTGCCTGCTGCCCGAGCCGGGAGACTTCCTCGCCCACGACCATTCCGGCGATCCGATGCTGTTCGTCCGCCAGCGGGACGGCAGCCTGCGCGGCTTCCTGAATGTCTGCCGGCACCGCGGCGCCAGGCTCGCCCGGGGCTGCGGCCATGCCTCCGCCTTCTCCTGCCCCTACCACGCCTGGACCTACGGGCTCGACGGCAAGCTGCTGTCGCGCCCGGACGAGCAGTCCTTCTCCGGCGTGGAGAAGGCGACCAGCGGCCTTGTGCAAATCCCCTGCGTGGAACGCGACGGCGTCATCTGGGCCTCGGCGACGCCGGGCGGCGGTCTCGACCTCGACGCCCATCTCGGGCCGGTCGCGAGGGACCTCGCCGCCTACGGACTGGCCGGCTACCACCATTACGAGACGCGCGAGCGCAGCCGGTCCTTCAACTGGAAGCTGCTGGTGGACACCTTCCTCGAGACCTACCACCTCTCGACGCTGCACACCGAGACGATCCACCCGATCATCCACACCAATCTCTGCGCCTTCGACGCGATGGGCCGGCACCTGCGCATGACCGGCGCGCGCCGGACCATCGAGGAAATGCGCGGACAGCCGGAAGCCGACTGGGACGTGATCCGCCACACGGTGATCGTCTATGTGCTCTTCCCCAACACGGTCCTCCTCGTGCAGGGCGACCATATCGAGACCTGGCATGTCTATCCGGCGCCGGGCGACCCGGACCGCTGCAACATGCGGATCTCGCTCTACACGCCCGAAGCGCCGCTGACCGACAGCGCGCGCCGGCACTGGGACAATAATTTCGACCTGCTGATGCGCACCGTCGAGGGCGAGGACTTCCCCGTGGGCGAGGACATGCAGCGCGGCTTCCACTCGCTGGCGCAGAGCCACGTCACCTTCGGGCGCAACGAGCCGGCGCTCGCCCATTTCCACGCGCAGGTCAGGGACGCGCTCGGACTCGAGGCCGCCTGAGGGCCATGACCGGCGGCCCGGCGGCATACGGCCATGACGAGCGCATGTTCGACTGGCCGACGGTCTATCGCGGCGACCTGTTCCGGGGCGAGACGGCGCTGGTCTCCGGCGGCGGCAGCGGGCTCGGCAAGGCGACGGCGATCCTGTTCGCGCGGCTCGGCGCGAACGTCACCGTCATCGGGCGCGACCGGGCCAAGCTCGACGCGCTGGAGGCGTTGTTCCGGGACCGCGGCCTCGCGCTGGATGCCGCCGTCTGCAATATCCGCGACCCGGATGCGGTGGGCGCGCTGCTCGGGCGGGTGTTCGAGGAGCACGGCCGGCTCGACCATCTCGTCAACAATGCCGGCGGCCAGTTCGCGCAGGACGCCATCGACTTTTCGGTCAAGGGCTGGCGGGCCGTCATCGACACCAACCTGAACGGCACCTGGTGGATGATGCAGACCGCCGCGCGCCTCTGGCGGGAGCGGGGCGAACACGGCTCCATCGTCAATGTGGTGGCGGACATCTGGCGCGGCATACCGGGCGTGGCGCACACGGCGGCGGCGCGCGCGGGCGTGGTCTATCTCTCCAAGACGGTGGCGGTGGAGTGGGCGCCGCTCGGCATCCGGATCAATTGCGTGGCGCCCGGCTGCTGCGAGACGACGGCGTTCGGCCGCTACCCGGCGTCGGGCGCCGCGACATTCGCCCAGTCCAACCCGATGCTGCGCGCGGGCGACGAATGGGACGTGGCGGAGGCCATTACCTATCTCTCGGCGCCGTCGGGCAAGTTCATCACCGGCGAGGTGGTGACGGTGGATGGCGGCCAGCAGCTCTGGGGCGACCCCTGGGCGTTCGGGCGGCCGTCATGGTTCGAGCTCGACTATACGAACGCCGGACGGGAGGACGGGCTGTGACCGCGCCGATGGAAGGCATCCGGGTACTCGACCTCACCTCGGTGCTGTTCGGCCCCTATTGCACCATGCTGCTGGGCGACATGGGCGCCGATGTGGTGAAGATCGAGGCGCCCGCGGGCGACACGACGCGCAAGACCGGGCCGGGGCGCAATCCCGGCATGTCGGCCTTCTTCCTGCTCTGCAACCGCAACAAGCGCAGCATCTGCCTCGACCTCAAGCATGAGGGCGCACGCGAGGCGCTCTGGCGGCTGGTGGACACGGCGGACGTGTTCATCCACTCGATCCGCCCGCAGGCCATCGACCGGCTCGGTTTCGGCCCGGACGCGGTCAGGGCGCGCAATCCGCGCATGGTCTATGTCGGGCTGCACGGCTTCTCGGAAGCGGGGCCCTATGCCGGGCGGCCGGCCTATGACGACATCATCCAGGGCGGCTCCGGCCTGGCGGCGCTGATGGCGCCGCTCGCGGGCGAGCCGCGCTTCACGCCGATGGTGGCCGCCGACAAGACCTGCGGGCTGATGGCGGCGTGGGCCGTGGCGACGGCGCTGCTTCACCGGGAACGGACGGGGGAGGGACAGTTCGTCGAGGTGCCGATGTTCGAGACCATGGCGCATTTCAACACCATGGAGCATCTCTACGGCCATGTGTTCGACCCGCCGCTGGCGCCGATGGGCTATCCGCGCGTGCTGGCGCGCTGGCGCAAGCCCTACCCCACGGCCGACGGGCATCTGAACGTGCTCCCCTACAATGACGGCCAGTGGCGGCGCTTCGTCGAGGCGGTGGGCCGGCCGGAGCTGGCCGACGACCCGCTCTACGCCGGCCTCGGCGCGCGCACGGAGAATGTCGAGCAGCTCTATGTCACCGTCGGAGAAATCCTGGCGACGCGGACCACGGAGGAATGGGTCGAACTGCTGGAACGGCTGGAAATCCCCTATATGCGCGTGAACGCGATGGAGGACCTGCCCGACGACCCGCACCTGAAGGCGGTCGGCTTCTTCCGCCATATGGAGCATCCGAGCGAAGGGCCCATCGTCCAGCCCGACTTCCCGGTGCGCTTCGGGAAGAGCGGCCATGTCTATGCCCATCATCCGCCCCGCCTCGGCCAGCACACCGCCGAGCTGCTGGCCGAGACGGGCTACGGGGCGGAAGAGATCGACGCGCTGCTCGCCTCGGGCGCCGCGGTTTGAGTTGCCCGGCTTGCACGGCGTTCCGCAAACGCTAGGTTGCCGGGACAGCACGCAACGCGCCCGGCATTGACGGAGATGACGGCGAACACCGGACAGAATCGCGCGCCCGACCTCGGCAAGCTTCGGGAGTTCATCGCGGAGCGAGACCGCAACGCGGCCTGGTTCTTCGTCGGCCGCACGGCGGAGATCGCCGAGATCGAAGACACCTGCGCGCTCGCTTTCCGCCGCTTCCGGGAAGGAAAGGCGCTCGCCGGGGCAACCCGCCTCTTCCAGGGCGCGCCCGGCGCCGGCAAGACCGCCTTGCTCACGCATCTTGAAAAGAAGTGGGCGCAAACGGGCGACGGCAAACCGCATCCGTTATTGGTGGATCGCCCGACCCTGGACGACCCGGCTGCTCTGGTACTCGCCATTGCCGAACTGCTCGACCCCGACAAGGCGCAACGGTTCCGCCAGACGGTGACACGCGGCCGGGCGGCCACTGTCGGAGTCGGCCCTCTGAGCGGCAGCGGGACGCAGGCGACGGCGACCTCGCCGCCACTCGCCGGTCTCTCCGAACTCCGTCGGATGTTTCCACCCGCAGACTGGGACCGGCCGGTTTGCCTTATGGTGGACGAAATCCAGAATCTGGAGCCCGGAGAAGGCAAGATGCTCGAATCCCTGCATCTTGCCGTGGACGGCCTGCCGATTGTGCCGGTGTTGGCAGGCCTCTCCAGTTCGCAGGCAGTGCTTACCGGGCAGGGAGGAATCTCACGGCTGTCGGACCGCTCCGTGTTTACGGTCGGCTGTCTGGACGCCGGCCAGGCGGCCGAAGCAGTGCGGCGGATGCTCGCCAGCTTCTGCATCGAAGCCGAGGATTCCGATGTCGAGCGATGGGCAACGCTGCTGGAACGCATTTCGGACCGTTGGCCACAGCACCTGCAAAACGCGATGCAGGCGCTCGGCGAAGGGCTTCTGGAGGTCGGCGGCGTACTTGCCAAGGTCGATGAGAGGGCAGTAACCGGCCACGCCCATGCACGGCGTCTGGACTCCTACGAAAGGCGCGTGAGCCAGGAGATGCGCGACGGCGTCATACTTGTCGGCAATCTCATGGCGGCGGTCCGGGATAACGGGCTGCACCGACATCAAGTCATCGATACCATCCGAGCACGCATTCGCGACAGGCCTGAGGGCAGCAGCGCCAGGCATCTGCCGGAGGGCATGTCTCCCACGGGATTCCTGAACCATCTCGTACACAGAGGCGCGCTCCAGGAGGGCGAGGACCACAGGCTGGTCTGCCCGATTCCGAGCTTCCGTCTCTTCCTGATCGGAGAGGCCGTGCAAACCATGTTCGACAAAAACGAATTCATGCTCGAAGGGATCGGGGAGCATTCCCCGACAGAACATGACGCCCGGCTTCTGACGGAAATGGGCCGTGAACCCGAACCGACCGATCCGGCCGGGTAAGTCCGGTCCGCAACTGAATCCTGCCGAAGAACAAGGAACCTGAATCCATGCGTACTGTCGGCCTCGGCCTGCATTGGGACGAACTCGAGGTCGGGGAGCGGTTCCGCACCATCAACCGCACCGTGACCGAAGCGGACCTCGTGAACTTCATCAATGCCTGCGGCATGGTGGAGATGATCTTCACCGACACCACCTATGCCGGCCAGGGCGCGATTGCCGGCGCGCGGCCGGTGCCGGGCGCGCTCTGCTACACCTTCGCCGAGGGGCTGCTGGTGCAGTCCACCATGCAGCATACCGGCCTCGCCATGCTGGAGACCGAGCTCAAGGTGCTGGGCCCGACCAATGTCGGCGACACCATCCATGTCGAAGTGGAGGTGCTGAATGTGCGGGCCACCAGCAAGGGCAATCGCGGCATCGTGACGACAAAGAACGACGTGGTGAACCAGCGCGGCGAGACGGTGGTGAGCTACAAGGCCGTGCGCATGATGAAGGGGCGCGGGAATTGAGCGGCAAACCCGCCGAGGCCCGGCTCGCCGCCACGCTCATGCTCGGCCGCGACGGGCCGGAGGGCATCGAGGTCTTCATGGTGGTGCGCCACCACCGGATCGACTTCGCCACCGGCGCGCTGGTGTTCCCCGGCGGCAAGGTGGAGGAGGCGGACCGCGATCCCCGGCTGCGCGCCCGCTGCCGGGGCGGCGGGGAGCTCTCCGACGCCGCGCTCGCGATCCGCACGGCCTGCGTGCGCGAGGCGTTCGAGGAGGCGGGCGTGCTGCTCGCCCGCGAGCGGGGCAGCGACGAGTTTGTCGGGCCGGACCGGCTGGCGGCGCTCCGGGAACGCTGGCGCCTGGCGCTGGAGCAGGACCGCGCCGCCATGGCGGAGATGGCGGAGGCCGAGGACCTGGAATTCGCGACCGACGCGCTCACCCGCTTCGCCCACTGGGTCACGCCCGAGCACATGCCCAAACGCTTCGACACGCATTTCTATCTCGCCGAAGCGCCGCCCGAACAGGTCCGGGCCGCGGCGCATGACGGGCGCGAGTCGGTCGATTCGGTCTGGATTTCCTGGGACGAGCTGCTGAAGGGACAGGCGGAGGGGCGCTACACGGTGCTCTTCCCGACGCGGCTCAACATGGAAAAGCTCGGCCGCTCGCGGACGGTGGCCGAGGCCCGCATGGCGGCGGAGGCCGCGGCGGTGGTGCCGGTGCTGCCGCAAGTCGAGTTCGTCGAGGGCGGGCGGATCATGCGCATTCCGCAAGAGGCCGGCTACGGCCGTTCCGAGTTCCGCATCAAGGGCGACCCCGGCGGCGACGCGCGCCCGGCCTGAAGGATACAGGCATTGCCGCGCAGGGCCGGTCGTAATAGGTTTGCGCCATGGCTACGGCGAGCGATCTGCGGGACGCGGGCTTCGATGAGCGGCAGGCGGCGGCCATCGAACGGGCCGTCGCGCGGTCTCCCGCCGCGAAGGAGGGAACGCCGCGCTGGGTGGCGTTGCTGCTCGTCGCCATTCTGAGCGCCATTCTCGCCTGGATGACGGTCGAACTCCGCGATGCCCGAGCGGCGATCCAGGAGAACCGGGAACGGTTGGCGGTGCTGGAAGAGCGCGTGCGCCGTGTGGAAGCGAACCAGGAGCAGTTGATTGCAACCCAGCAGCAATTGATTGCGACCCAGCAGCAATTGATCGCCAACCAGCAGCAGATCCTGCAACTGCTCCGCTCCCGCTGAGGGCGGGTCTGCGAAAGACCCTGGGCCGCCCTGCCGGTGGACAGCCGCAGGGCCTGCCGATACAAACCGGCCTTCCCGCATCCGCCCCGGAGGACTGCGACGCATGGCGAGCGCGAGCGAAATCCGCACGGCCTTTCTCGATTACTTCGCCCGGCACGGACATGAGATCGTCGCGTCCGGCCCCCTTGTGCCGCGCAACGACCCGACGCTCATGTTCACCAATGCGGGCATGGTGCAGTTCAAGAACGTCTTCACCGGCAGCGAGCGGCGCGCCTACAACCGCGCCGTCACCTCGCAGAAATGCGTGCGCGCC
>JAJDVH010000069.1 GCA_022826185.1 Alphaproteobacteria bacterium | reverse complement strand
TGGTTCAGTCCGAATGCCATGATCGTGTTCTCCTGTTCATCGAGTCGCTTGCGAACGGCGGTCCGAGCCTCTCCCGGACCTCATACCGTTCACCTTCTCCAGGCTCCCCAAACTCCCGGTCGCACGGGCCGGCGGGAGTGCGCGCCTTCCGGTCCGGCCCGCGCGGTGCGTCCGGTTGTCCGGCAAGGCCGAAGGCGGCCGCCGGCGCGGCGCGCGAGCGCCGGCGATGCGCGCAGCGGGTTTCTGCTTCTGGCCGCGAGGGGGCGCGTCCGGACGCGGAGGGGCGCGCTTGCGCGCGGTTTTCTGTTTCGGTGCTCGTTTCAGGCGGTCGCGAAGCGGGCGCGGCGCGGACGCGCGGGAGTGGTCGCGCCTGTTGTCAGGCGGCAGCCTCTGCCGCCGTCGCGGAGCCGGCCCGCCGTGCGGGCGGCGAAGCGGTGTGCATCGCATGCGCGGTGCATGCGGCCCCGCGTTGGGGTGGCCGAGGCGGGAAGCGCAAGGGGGAAGCTGCCGGCAGGGCAGCCGGGCGGGCTAGCGGTGGGCAGGCTCGTGGATGACGATCGAGACGCCGTTGCAGGGAGCGAGGCGCTCGACCAGCAGGGCGCGAACGGCGGGCCACGGCAGCCCGCCGAGGCCGCAGCCGAGCGGCGGGACCGCAACGGAGTGGATGGCGCGGCGATCGAGGATGCCGGCGAGGTCGTCGAGGCCGTCCGCGATGTCGTCGATGCGGCTCGGGTCGCGCCAGTGGCGCTTGGTCGGGAAGTTGACGAGGAAGCGCGGGCAGCCGGCGCCGGCGTCGAAGACGAAGCTGCGTCCGGGCCGGACCGCGCCCTGTGCGCAGGCGGCCCGGTAGGCCTCGAAGTTGGCCGGGAAGCGACGCTTGAACTGGAGGGCGAGGCCCTTGCCCATGACGCCGACGCAGTTGACGGGATTGACGAGGGCTTCGCAGCCGGAGGCGAAGAGGTCGCCCTGGACGAAACGGATCATGGCGAAGCTCCTGTGGCGGGAGGATGGAGAAGGACCGGCTCGGCCGGGCTCATGGAGGCCCGGGGGCCGGTGCGCGGGTGCGGAAAGTCGCCGGGACGCGTGTCGCCGCGTCGCCGGCGGCGTCGGTGCGGAGAGGGTCACACCTCGGTGCTGCCGACCCAGGTGGTGCCGAGGTAAGCGTCGGCTCCGTCTCGGGTGAGGTGGGAGAGACGCTCTCCGGCGTCCAGGAGGCGCTGGTGGGTCCAGCCGCCTTCGGGTGCCTGTTCGGTGGCGATGAGCGCGCCGCCGTCGCACTGGAGGCGGGTGATGTAGAGGGGCTCGCGGAAGATGGAGGGGGGATGCAGGGGCTCATTCGGGCGGCGGTCGGTGATGAAGTAGATCATGTCATGGGTTCGTGCGTGGGCACGCCGGCCCGGGCCTCTCCCGGACCTCATTCAATTCACTCTCTGAAAGCTGTCCTCAACTCGAAAGGTCATCGGCGCCGGGAGGGGATACGTTCCGGTGCGGCGGGCGCGGTGCTTCGGGTTGTCTTGCCGGGCGGAGCTGAGGGCGGGGTTGTGGACGGGAACGGTTCTGGGCTTCGGGCCGGGTGGCAGCGGTGCGGTGCCGTGCAGCGCGTTTGCGGTGCATGGTGCGCGTGGGGCGGTCTCGGTTTTGGTGTGCAGCGCGGTCGGGGTGCGTGGTGCGCCCTGCGGGAGATGGGGCGGGAGCGTTGGCGGGCGGGGGTGTGTTGTGGAGAGGCTGTGGCGGGGTCTGTTCAATGAACGGCGGCGGGGGTCTCGTCGGTCCAACCGCAACGGCGGAGAAGGCTCTGGGTGCGATCCAGGCGTTCGCGGAGGAGCTCGGGCAGGTCGTGCTCTTGGGTGCGGGCGAGGACGTCGAGAATGGGCCAGGACAGGTTGTCTTCCAGCTGGTCGCAGAGTTCCTCGACGAGGCTGGGCGATGGAGATGGGTTTGCGGGAGGCGGTGGATCGGCGGTATCGGCGGCTTCGTCGAGTTGCCGCCGCGCGCGGGTAATGGCGATTAGGGCAGGGGCGATCGCGGACATTTCCTGCACGAGGGCGTGCTGCAATTCCTCGGGGGTGGGGCTTGCGACGGAAGGCGGCGAAGTGTCGGCGACGGCTTGCAGGTTGAGCGACAGCCGTTGGGCGGAGGTGTGCAGGTGTTTGCAGAGCTCGTCGACGAGCGGCTGAGTCGGTGCGGTCATGGTGCCGGTGCCTCGCTGTTTGGTTGGTAGATGATGTGGCGATGCTCGGTGTGAGCGGTTATCCGTCAACCTTTGGATATAAGCTCCTTGTAGTCGGGGTGCCGGCCGGCGCGGGCCAGAGTCGCGAGGGCGGGCGCGATCGTGGCCTCTTCGCGCTCGATGATGTGTTGGACGTCGGCCGGGCTCAGCCTGGCGGCGGTCGGCGGGGAGGGAATGCGGAGCGCGGCGAGGTTTTCGCAGAACCACGCGGTGGAGGCCTGCAGGTGTTGGCAGAGGTCGTCGACGATGGCGTGGCGGACGGCGGTCATGAGGCGAGGCGCGCGCTGACCAGCCGATTGAGGCTGACGCCTTCCTCGGCGGCGGCGAGTGCAAGTGCGCGGTGGGTCTGAGGCGGCACGCGAACCATGAATTTGCCGCTGTAGCTGCGGTCGGCGATCGGCTGCGGCGGCGTTTCTCCGGTCGTTTGCATGTCCGCTACGGTGTCGCGAACCAGGCGCTGAATGCCTGCGAGAGCTTTGGCGGGAGTGGGCGCAAGCCAGCTTAGCGACGGGAACTCCGTGCAGAGGCCCACGTGTTCCTTGTCTTCGGGAGACCAGGTGACGCGGTAGGTGTAGTGGTCGTTCATTCCGTGCTTTCCAATTTCTCGATAGTCTTGATGACCTGTCGCACTTGATACGGCTTGGCTTTGCCCTTGGCGTTTTGGATGTTCACGCGGGGATCGCCTGGCCAGGGCGTGCGGTAAATGCGGTGGCTGGTGGCCTTGTGGCGCGGCTCCCCGAAATACGCGTCGCAGAGCTTGGCGAGGTCTGCGAACCGGACGTCGTTTGGATTGTTGCGGAGGGCGTCGAGAAGTCTTGCCCTGCTGCTCATGCTGGCATGATAGCGCTATTGATACTGCGTTAGAAGAGAGCCCGCTCAAATTCTAATCCGCTCCACGTCATCAATTGTAACCGCCTGGCTGCGCCGGTCGTAGAGCCGCGTCGTCTTGGGATCGCTGTGGGCGGCCATCTTCTGCGCCTCTTCCAGCTTGGCGTCGGGGTGCTCCAGGTAGGCGGTGATCCCTGTGCCCCGAAACGTGTGGTTGCAGACGGCCGTGTCGATGCCGGCAGCGCGTGCCCGGCGGCGGACCATGTACCAGGCCTCGGTCCGGTTGAGGCGCCGGCCGCTGAGATGCCGGCGATCGCGGGTGATGGTCTGGAAGAGGGGAGCGCCGGGGTCGCGGCCGAGGCCGGCCATGGCGGTGTAGGAGACGAGGTGCGCGTCCAGGGTGTGATGGCAGGGCATGAGATGGCGCTTTCCGCCCTTCTCGGCCAGCCTGACATTGAGGCGGTGCTGTTCGCGGAAGAGGTCGCCGACATCGAGCGCCAGTGCGGCGCTGATCCGCGCGAAGGAGTAGATCATCAGCGAGATCAGGGCGCGGTCGCGCTGGCCCGAGACAGTGTTCTCGGGAATGCTGGAGAGAAGAACGCGGGCCTGGTCGACGGTCAGCACCGGCGTGCTGCCGATCCTGACGCTGTGCGAGGGTCCGCGAACAAACGCGGCCGGGCTCGAGGGGAGGACCTGGCCGAGAACGAGCCAGTCGAACAGCTTTCGCAGCGCAGCGAGCTCCTGCTTGACCGTGGGCGCGGAGACGCGAGTCCCGCGCCGCTCGATCCAGGCGGCGACGTGGATGGGCTCGATCTGGGCGAGCTCGCCGACGCCGGCGGTTTCCTGGCACCAGTCGAAGAAACGGGTGGCGGCACGGGCGTAGGCGGTGCGGGTGTTGGGGTTGCGGATCTGGGCCGCGAAGAACTCGAGGTAGCGCCTGGAGGCCTGCGGCCCGTCCTCGTGGATGAGCGCGGGTACGAGGGCGCGTTGGGATGTGCGCAGCGAGACAGCCGGAAGCGGCCTGGCCGTGATTGCGTCGGCTGCGCCGGCGATCGCCGCAGGATCGGTCTCGCTGGAGTCCGGAAGCGGGGCGGGTGCGTCGTCGGTCATCGCAGATCCCGTGTGCCTGAGCGGCGGCCCAGCAGGCCGCGCAAGGCGCGGCCTGCGCTGGGCGCCGGTGCGGGGAGAGCAGCCTGTTCGAGCAGTGTCATGAGGCGGTCGCGGTGCAGGCGAAGGTCCTCGTTCTCGGCACGAAGCAGGGCGTTTTCGGCCCGCAACCGCTCGGTCTCGGACCTGTTCCGGGATGTCTCGCGGGATGTCCCGATGCGGGCGGCCGGCTCGCCGAAGACGCGGGCGAGCTCGGCAGGATCGATGACGACCGTGCCGTTCTCGTCAGTCTCTGAATTCAGTTCTCGGGCCTCGAGTTTGCGATAGATCGTGGAACGTCCCGCGTAGCCTGCCCGCGCGGCCTCGATCACGGTGAGCTTGGTCATGGGGCGACTCGTCCCTCAAGGTTCGGTGGGGCTGTACCTGGGACGGTCTCTCGATGCAAGGGACAGTGTGAAGGGCAGTCAGAAAAGACGCGTGCGCACCGGGCGGTGCAATGGGTTAGAGTGCGGGCAGCGCAACGGAGATGCTGGCATGCTCGAATCCGTGGTGACGAAGAAGGGACGGACGACGCTTCCGAAGCCGGTCCGGGAGACGCTGGGAGTGCGCGGCGGCGATCGCGTCCGCTACGTCATCCTGGACGGTGGGGTGCGCATCGTGGCGGTGTGGCCGATCGATCGCCTGTTAGGTGCGCTCGAGCGCGAAGGGGCTGCCGTCACGGTGGAGGAGATGGAGGAGGCGGTGGCTGAGGCAGCGGTCAGAAGAGCTTGAGCGCCGCGAGGATTATGGCGGCCAGGGCGATCTGAGTGCCGACCAGCCATTTGAAGTGGTCGGTGAGCCTGTTGGCGACGGTGGCGTCGACTTTGGCCATTTGGGTCTCGATCTTGGCCATTTGGGTGTCGAGCTTGCCCATGTCGGTGCGGAGTTCGGCTTCGAGGGCTTTGTTGCTGAGGTCCATGGCCTCGAAGCCGGCTTCCGTGTCGCGGCGGAGAGTCTCGATGTCGGTCTTCAGCTCGCGCCGGAGATCGCCGGTGTCGCGGCGGAGAGCCTCGATGTCCGGTTTGGTGGCGAAATTCTGCTCGATCAGCTGGGCCTGAAGGCGGACGTGGGCCTCGGCCTGGCGCTCCGGCACGCCGGCGGCGGTGAGCTGATGGACGGCTTCGTGGGTATCGAAGACGATGGTGGTCTGCGGCATGGCCATAGTCTAGTTCCTGCGCGTAGGGCGGGGAAGGAGGAACTCGAAAGCTCCGGGTCCGGCAGGAACGGGCTGGACTTGCCTCTCGGCGGTGAAAGGCGGGGGATGGCGGCGGATGCGTGCCGGTGGAGGGGAAAGGGGTGTGGCGCGGTGGTGGCAGGGGGAAGGCAGAACATAAAGGACGTTATGTTCTATGCGGGGGCGGGGAGGTGATGCGGGAGGAAGCAGGAGCGGACCGAAAGCCGGGTGTTGGTCGGTTTAGGGTGGCGAGCCGAAAGAGCGGGCTGGCAGGCCACAGCAGGAACGTATGCGCACTTGACGGGTGTTCGGGCACATGACATTATAAATTGTAGTTATAATGCGTAGGGATCTGGTTCGATGAATAGCAAAAAGCCGTTTGAATGGGATGAAGCAAAGAACAAGGCAAACATAGGAAAGCACGGGATCAGCTTCCAGACTGCAAAGCGAATATTCGAAGGGGCCGTGTTGAGGATGCTTGACGGGCGGCGGGAGTACGGCGAGGTCCGCTACCTGAGTATTGGAGAGGTGGAGAAGGCGTTGATCGTGGTTGCTTACACTTTGCGGGAAGGACGTATGCGGCTGATTTCAGCCCGGCCCGCGTCTCGAAAGGAAAGGCAGGCGTATCATGAACAGATTCGTAAAGCCTCTGTCGGTAGCAGAGATAAAGCAGACGAATGATGAGGATATCGACTTCAGCGATATTCCGGAGTTGGACGAAACGTTCTGGCGGGATGCCGAGGTCGTGCACCCGGATCTTACTGAGCAAATTACGATGCGTGTGAAGCGTTCCGTTCTGGACTATTTCAGGGCACCTGGAAAAGGATATCAGACGCGCATCAATCGCGTGTTGGAAAGTTACGTGCGTGCGCAGCGGCAGTCGCAGTGACGCGCGGCGCGGGGTTAGGCGAAGTAGTCATGTATTGAGCTGAAATAGTGGAACTGTTGAGGAATGCTGGCGTAAATCGAATGTGCGCTGAGGGTGCTGCATGGGGCTTGCTATTCGCGAGGCGAGGGCGCATCGCTGACTCGCTGGGCGTGTTATAAGCGGCTCAGGAAATGCGATAATTCAATAGGGTGGCTCAAATGTCCTAATCTACTGTGATATTTAGGTCGAATGCTGGAGGGGAAGCATGAGTTCTGAAGGCAAAAATAGTTCGAAATTGTTGGGTGCTGACACTTTGAAGTTATTTTTGAGCCTTGGCGCTGCCGCTTTGTTCTTGTTCGGGTACAGCTATTCTACAACATATTTTCGTGGCTTTGGATTGTCTCCGGCTGAAGTTGATATTGATTTTGTGCAAGGGATTGCTACAGGGGCATTTTTAGTACGGCACGGTATCGTGTTTTTCGTCGGTCTTCTAATTGTGACAAGTATTACAATAATAACCCTATGGATCCGGCCATGGATCCGAGAGCGACTCGGTCAAGAGTGGTTTTACATGTTCTTACTGATTGTTTTCGTTTGTGTATGCTATGGTGCAATCGCAATTGGGGTCAGTATAGCCACTTCGCATTTGAAGCTCATAGCTAGTGGCAAAGCAGGAAAGATCATGTATTGTGCGTTAAAGGAAGATGCAAAGTTTCCCGAAGAGTTTGTAGAGAGGTTTAATGACTTAACGCATAAGAGTAAGGTGAGGAAGATCCATGAGACCGATCATGCAATATACCTTTCTTTTGCACTTGATGTCGTTCCGGAGAATTTCACCGGGCATTCGATCATGTTTAGTAAGCGGGACGTTGCTTATTGTCGCGTTATTGGCCAGTAGTATGCTGCACTCTTGCGCGCAGATCGGCGCTGATGAGCCAGAGAATGCGGGTGAGGAAGATTGCGACCCGATATTGGAGCCCACGTGCTTTCCGATAGTACTAGACCCTGACCCCGATCAATCGCCCCATTTTATAACTAGACCGGAGTACCGCGACTTTTCGTCGCCAGGCAATGATGGTACATTAAACCCAAGTCTAAAGTTTGGCATTGATGAGAATTGGGGGGGCGCTGCGGAGCGAGGTGGTCACGTTGGTTTTTAGCGTACGAGCCTTTTGCAAACTAGCTGAGGCGGTCGAGCGTTAGAGTGGTGCTTTCAGGTGGCGGAGTATTGGTCAAGAAGCGCAACAAATGTCGAAGCCGGGTGTCGGAGGTAGGAGGGGTCAGTGGAAACTTGGCTGGAAAGTTTGGCGATAGCGGGATTGCTGCTGGGCATCACTTCCGAAGGTGCGCAGTGGTATACCACTAGCAGTATTGACCCCATCGACGACAGCCGTTCCACGGTAGCGTTACGGACGGAGCGCCCTGGACAATGGTCAAGGGCAGGGCGCTATCGTCTTTTGGTCCTGTCCTGTGAACAGAAGCGTTCAAAGGAGAGGCGGACGCTTCAGGCATTGGTAGCGTGGAATTTGAGTGCGGAAAACTTGCTGGAACCCTTAAGTCTAAAGCGAGATGATGAGTCACGAGTGACGATGGGGATGCTCACCCGGTTCGGTGACGAACAAGCGCGAAGGTGGTGGTATGAACGCGTTGAGAAGAGAAATGAGCTGTTCGTGACGATCCCGCACGACATGGATCGTTTCTTGAGAGAATTGGAGAGAGCAAGCCAGGTGGCACTGCGCATCAAATACGAGGCGAAAGGTACGGAAACGACGGTTTTCGATCTTACAGGCTCGGCACGCATCATCAATACGATGGAGATGGGATGCAATTTGCTTGGTGAGTCGGTGGTCGATGTGGATGAGGGGCCGTCCTTCGACGATATGCTCGCGAGCATGGCCGGCGACCACGATGAACAACTCGTTAACGCCGATGCACGCAAAGCTCTCACCGGGCCCTTGCGGCGGACGATCACCGATGCCATCAAGCAGAAGGTCGAGCGGAACTGGAGCGTTCCGGCCGGTGTCCTCGATGCCGGCGAGTTGGTGGTGACGTTGAGGATCCAGTTGGGACCGGACGGGTCCGTTCGCCGGGTAGAGATCGTCGACGACGGCGGGGGCACCAACTACAGGACGATGGCAGAGAGCGCCCGCCGTGCCGTGCTGAAGGCCAGCCCCTTCGATGCCCTGACGCGTCACGTGGACCAGTATGAAGGTTGGCGCGAAATCACCATGACCTTCAGTTCACCTGTGTAGTTGCTGCGCCGGCGTGATCTCGTGGACATGACAACGTGTGAAGCCTTTTGGGCGGGATCATCCAATGTGGTCACGTATTGGTGTTGAAATGGTGGAGACGTGGAGGCATGCTGGTGCAAACGCAATGCGAGCTGGGGACAATCCGACATGGAGCTTGCCATCCGCGAGGCGAAGGCGCGCCTCTGCGAGTTGGTTGTTGCGGCGCGCAACGGTGAGCGCGTGATCATAACGAGACACGGCCAGCCTGTCGTTGAGCTCGTGCGTTGCGATCGGCGCGGCGGAATTGACTTCGACAAGCTGGAGGCGGCGCGCAGACGTCTTGGAATCGAGGGCGAGGGCGAAGGTTGGCCGGAGGAGTTCGATGATCCGGCTTTCAGCCGCCGAGTGCTCGGCCTGGATGACAAGTAGTGGATCGAGCCGTGCGCATTCTTCTCGATACCTCCTACCTGTTTGATTTCATGGACATGCCCGGAAGGTTGGTGGCATCGGAACGGCGGTTATTGTCGGCGCGCGACACGGAGTTATACGTGAGCGCAGTTTCGATCTGGGAAATGCGGCTGAAGCACAACGCCCGGCATGCGTCGGGCGAACGCAAGGGCCGTTTCTCTCCGGGCGATGTGCTCAATGCGCTTGGAGACCAGGACGTGACGCTACTGCCCATGACAGTGGGCCACGCCGCCAGCGAGCTCGACGTGCCGCTTGAGCACAGAGACCCGTTCGACGAGCTGCTGCTGGTTCAGGCTCAGGAGGAAGGTCTGCGCCTGCTCACGGTGGACAAACGCTTGGCGAGTCATCCCCTTGTGGTCGCGGGTCATGAACTCAAGTAAGCGCTGCGCGCGGAGCGTGGCCGAGCTGATAAGGGAGACATTACGGCGCGTGTGCTTCAAGCCGCCAGCGGGAGGTCCGGTGGCTTTGTGGGATGATATCCCGACACGCACGTCTGTCGAGCATGACACGATCTACGACGAATGGTGATGAAGCACGGGGAGGCAGTGCTCGCCGATAGAGGGGCGCGGACTAATTTAGGGGACAGGTGAAGTGAGAGGTAAGCGATGACAATTGAGACGCATCCAGAAACGCGAGAGGCGGTGCTCCAGCAGATACTGGACAGAATCCTCGCTCAGAACGATGATAATGATCGTTGGCACGACGGATATCAGCGCCGGATAGTATTGGTCGAAGGGCACACGAAGGAAGATGCGGAGGATGCCTGCAATTTTCTCGTTGATAGAATAAGCAAGGCGTACGCAAGCCAAGGGCGCAACGTCAATGAGTTGTCCGTGATGCGCTGCGAGAATCCAGTTGGACGAAGACGTTACGACTTTGGACCGGCGCACGCGCGCCGGATCATGAATGCGTGCTCATTAGAACAAAGACCGGCGTTGGGCACACTTTACACGCTGCACAAGCGGGAATTTTGGCCGCAGCCGAAGCTGCTGTTCATCCGCAATGCCGATGCGATGGCGCAAGCAGGACGAACCGGCGAAAAGCACTGGATGAAGGCAGGCGATTCTATTCGCAGTCTGAGTGACGCGACGCGAGTGAGACAGGTTCTGTTCGGAAGTTCTGCTTTGAGGAAAATCTTCGAGACCAACAAGAGCTTTCAGTATCGCACGGACGCATATCACCTCGATCCGGCTGAAAACCGCAGGAGAATGCGCACCAGCAAGCCGGGAACGAGCGAGCTTAGTGCGCGAATCGCAAGTGGGAGCACCGTACATTAGGAATAGCGAACGGCCGGACTGGTGAGGAAGAGAACGAGATCTTGAGGAGTAGACATTTAGCTTCCGTGCTTGAACTGGATTAACGTGTCCTATATGCAGACCACCATGGTTATCGTGCCGGGACCAGCAAGAGCCATGAGCGGCTGGAGCACACTGTTGGGCCGGCGCTGAGGGACGTGTTGCGGGTCTGTCATGGAATGTGCGGTCCGGCTTGTTAGGCGGCGGGAAGGAGTGGGCGGAGCCGGGAGGCGAGGACGTCCAGTCCGAGTTCCCGCAGATCGTCGTTGAAGTCGCCGCGGTCGGGAAGGATGACGATGGCGGGGATGTCGAGCTCGCGGCAGCGACGCGACAGGCGCCCGGCCGCGTCTTCGCCCTCGGGATCCCTGTCGGCCGCGATGACGAGGCGGGAGGTTCCGGCAGGGGGGGTGAAGGCGGCGAGGTGGCCGGCGGCGAGCGCGGCGGCGGCCGGGATGCCCGGCAGGGCGGCGGCGACGGAGAGGACGGTCTCGATGCCTTCGCCGGCGACGAGGGGGGCGCCGGGGGCGTGGGGTGCGAGGCGGACGGCGAGGCCGCGGATGGCGCCGAGGGTCTTCCGGGGCGAGCGGACCGGGGCCTTGGCCGGGGTCCTGGGGTCGAGCCAGGTGCGGTGTATGCCGCGCACGGTGCCATTGTCGTCGGTCACGGCGGCGACCATGGCGGGCAGTTCCTGCGTGACGGATTGCTCGCGGTAGCGCAGCGAGGGGTGGAAGCGCAGCGCCGGCAGCGGCCCGGGATCGATGCCCCGGGCCTGGAGATAGGTTTCGGCATGGGTGCCGGCGATCGGCTTGCAGCGCTGCCAGATGCGCCGCGCGGAGGCGGCGGAGTCGTAGCTCTCGGGAGCGGCGCTTTGGGGCGTGGACGCCGGCAGGCTGAGGAACCGGCGGGCCTCCGCGAGGGCGTCGGCGAGGGTGGTTGCGCCGGAGCGGCGGCGGACGATATCGAGCAGGTCGCCGTGCTCGGACGTGGCTGCATCCGTCCACTTTCCGGGCGTTCCGGGGGGCGCTAGGCGCACGTAGAGCGAGCGGCCGGGGGTTCCGTTGATGTCGCCGGCGGTCCAGAAGCGTCCTTGCTTGCGGCCGCCGGGCAGGTAGTGGCGGCAGACGTCTTCGGCGCGCGCCGCGAGGGCGGCTGCGATGGCTGATGCGTTCATGGAGCAGGCTCGCGTGGTTGGATGTGAGTGTTGGTTATGTGCCTTTGTGTTGTGGGGGAGGCGGTGAAGAAAGGGCGGTCAGGGAAGGTTCGGTGTGTGGAGGCTCTTGAGCCGGACTGCAGGCAGGCGCTTTAGTCGCTGGTTGCGGGGATCGATTTCGATGCCGACAGACTCGAGGGCGGTGACGCCGAGCAGGGGCTCGGCGTCGGGTGCTCCGTAAAGCACGGTCCCGCTGACGTAATCGCCCATGAATTCGATGTCGGCGCCGGTGATGTCCATGGTGATGTCGCTACCATCTGCGAGTTGGTAGACTCGCTTTCCCTTCGGCTTGAGGCCTATTGCATCGAGATGTGGCTTCGGCACGAGGGAGTCGGTGGCGCCGGTGTCAACGAGGAAGAGTCCTTCCCAGAATCTCTCGGGCTCGGCCGGATTGCGAATGGTGACCGTGACGTGGGTGGCTCCCATGGGATTGCTCCTTCAGCTCTTGGGCACGTAGACGACGCCGGGCAGCTCCCTGAAGTCGCTGTCGCAGGTGAGCAGTTCGGCATCGTGTGCCTGCGCGGTGGCGAAGATGATGGCGTCGGCGGTTGCGAGGCGATGGGAGTGGCAGGCCTCGGCGGCGGCAAGTGCAAGCTCGGCGTCGAGAGGAATGATGGTGCAAACTTTTGTAAGGGCTATGACCTGGTCGGCGGCGTCGTGACCGTTTTCGCGGGTGAACCATTTGGCCAGCTCGAGCTGCACGATTGTGGGAACGAGTCGACGAGGGAGGTCGGGAAGGTGTTGAGCGACGGTGCGCCCGGCGGTGGTGCCGATGAGGAATTCGATCCACGCGGAGGTGTCGACGACGAGCATCAGTAGCGGTCCTTGCGATCGCGGTAGTTGTCGCTCGAGGCGCCCTTGGCGATTCCGAACAGTTCTTCGTCTGTGGGAACGGGCACCAGAAGGACGCCTGACTCCTTGTGGAGAAATGCGAATTTCTGGCCGGGCTTCCAGTTGCGCGCTTCGCGGACCTCCTTGGGAATGGAGATTTGGTACTTGGTGGAGAGGGTGGCTATGTCGGACATGGTCGTACCTTTCCGTGATCGTGGGCCGAAAGGTAAGAGTGTAGCACGAGGAACGCCGTGCGGGTGCGGCAAGTGAGGCTCGCCGCGCCCCGCCGCCTGCGGGCCGGGCGCCGCCCTCGGCTCCTCGGGGCGCCGGCAGTCAGGGCCCGGTGAATTGGGGACTTATATGGAACTGTTGCCGGCTCATGCTGCGAGCTCTCGGCCCATTTCACGGGTCTCAGGGGTCGCCACATGCGAACGCCCCTCGCCGTGCAGATGCGCCAGTCCCCGACGCCGTATGTTGCGGGCCGCGTTCAGGTCCGCGTT